>JBKHDT010000047.1:0-18335 GCA_046541195.1 Halothiobacillaceae bacterium
GAGCCCGAACCCGAGCCCGAACCCGAGCCCGAACCCGAGCCCGAACCCGAGCCCGCATCAAGTCCGGACACGGCGCCCGACCGCCCCCTCGCCCTGCGCGGACAGGTGGCACAACTGTCCCGCGAGGAGCAGTTGCGGCAGGAGATCGCGGCGGGCAAGGCCCAGATCGAGGCGGCCGAACGAACGCTGTATCTGTCGAGGCGCCCCCGGACACAGGACAGCGTGATCGACGTGCAGCGGGCGTTCTACCTGGATGCCTGGCGGCGTCAGGTCGAGGCCGAGGGCAACCGCAACTTTCCCGAGGAGGTCGCCGACCAGGGCCTTTTTGGCGGACCACTGCTGGAAATCACCCTGCTGCCGGATGGCGAGATCGCCCCGGACGGGATCGTCGTGCATCAGTCCTCGGGAAACCCGGCACTGGACCGGGCCGCCATCCGCATCGTTCGAGGCGCCGCGCCCTTCCCGCCGTTCCCGGATGCCATCCGGGAACGCTACGATCGAATGGTCATCGCCCGCAAAATCCAGTTCGACAGCAACCAGGCGATGCGCATGAGATGAAGGGACGGCAATCTTGCGGGCCGGGCGATGCACTCATATACTGCCCGGCCACGGTCGGCTCACGTCAGACACATCAGACACGGCGGAGGCCGGCCCGCCGGGCGAGATGGCGCGACCCGCCAGCCCTACTCCATGAGCATCTCGAAGGTTACCGAAAACTATGGCCGTGACACTTCCCGAAGGATACAAGCCCTCCGAAGACGAGGAATACATGAATCCCATGCAGATGGAATACTTTCGGCAGAAGCTGCTGGCATGGAAGAAGGATCTCGCGGAAGAGGCCGACGCCACCATCACGCACCTGCGCGAGGAGAACTGGCAGGAGCCGGACATCAACGACCGGGCGACCCTGGAATCCGATGCCTCGCTGGAACTGCGCACCCGGGACCGGTACCGCAAGCTGATCAACAAGATCGACAAGGCCCTGCGCCGGATCGACGATGGCAGCTATGGCTACTGCGAGGAAACCGGTGATGAGATCGGCATTCGCCGTCTGGAGGCCCGTCCCATCGCCACCCTGAGCATCGAGGCCCAGGAACGCCACGAGCGCCTCGAACGGGTCCAGCGGGATGACTGATCCTGCATTCCGGCAGCGCCGCGCACTCGGCAGGCACCTGCTCGGGTGTCTGGCCGGCCTGACGCTGCTCGTGGCCGGCGGCACGGCGCTGGCCGAGGCGGACCCGAGGGTTGCTCTGGAAACAACCGAGGGACGCATCGTGATCGCGCTTGATCCCGAACGTGCGCCGGCCACCGTCGAGAACTTCCTCGAGTACGTGGACGACGGACACTATGACGGCACGCTTTTCCATCGGGTCATCGCCGGTTTCATGATCCAGGGCGGCGGCTTCACGGAAACGTTCGAGCAAAAGCCCACCCGCGCGCCGGTCAAGAACGAGGCCGACAACGGCCTGGACAACGACCGGGGCACCATCGCCATGGCCCGCACGATGGACCCGCAATCGGCCACCGCCCAGTTCTTCATCAACGTGGTGGACAACGACTTCCTGAACTTTACCGCGCCGACGCCGCGCGGCTACGGTTACACCGTCTTCGGCCGCGTGATCGAGGGCATGGACGTGGTCGATCGGATTGCCACCCGGGCCACCGGTCCCGGCGGCCCCTTCCCCTCCGACGTACCGCGTGAAGCGGTCCTGATCGAAAGCGCCGAAAAGCTCGCCACCACCGCCGATGAATGACACCGCGGCGCTGATCGACAACCCGGAGGCGCTGGGTTCGGCGCTGCAGTCCATGACCGGGGCGCCCTTTCTGGCCATGGACACCGAGTTTCTCCGCGAATCAACCTATTACCCGCGGCTTTGCCTGGTCCAGCTGGCCACCCCGGACGGGATCTGGCTGATCGATCCACTGGCCATTGACGACCTTTCGCCCCTCTGGACCCTGCTCGCGGCCTGGTCCCGGCCGCTGGTGCTGCACAGTGGCGAGCAGGACCTGGAACTGATGCACCTGGCCTGCGGACGCCTGCCCGAGAATCTCTTCGACACCCAGATGGCGGCAGCCCTGCTGGGGCTGGGCGAGCAGATCGGCTACGCGGGCCTCGTTCAGGAACTGTGCGCGGTCCAGCTGGACAAGTCCCACAGCCGGACAGACTGGTCCCGGCGACCGCTGGATGCACAGCAACTGGACTATGCCGCCGACGACGTGCGCTATCTCGTGCAGCTCTACCCTCTGCTGCAGGAACGACTGGCGACGCTGGGACGGGAAAACTGGCTGGACGACGACTTCGCCGCCCTTGCCGACCCCGAGCGATTCCAGGTTGACGACGAGGCCCAGTGGCGGCGGGTCAAGGGACACCAGAAATTGCGCGGTCGCCAACTGGCGGCACTGCGTGCACTGGCCGCCTGGCGCGAACGCACGGCCCGCGAGGCCGACTGTCCGCGGCGCTGGGTCCTGCCGGACGAACTGCTGGTGGACCTGGCCCGGTCCATGCCGCGCAATACCGACCAGATGGCCCGCTTCCGCGGCTGGCCGCAAGGGGCCCTGAGTCGTCATGGCGCGGCCGTGCTGGAAGCCATCAGGCTGGCCGTGCGGGAGGACCCGTCGCAATGGCCGAAACTGGAACGCGGCGACCGCCCGACACCCGACGAGGAGGCCCTGCTCGCGCTGTTGCAGGCGACGCTCAGGTACCGGGCCGCCAGCCAGAACATTTCGGTGGGCAGCCTCTCAAGCAGCGGCGACTTGCTGGCACTGCTTCGGGGCGAGAGAAACCTGCCGCTGCTGAAGGGTTGGCGTGCTCATGTGATTGGCGACATACTGCTGCAGGTTCTTGGCGGCCACTGCGCGCTGACCGTGCGGGCCGGTCGGGTGGAGGCGATTGACCTGACGGACACGAACGATCGAAACGATGCCGGAGGACAGCAAGCATGAACGACCAGGAAATCACTGACCTGATTCAAAAGGGGCTGCCGGGCGCCGAGGTGCACCCCGAAGGCGAGGGCTGCAGCTTCAAGATTACCGTGATCAGCGAAGCCTTTGCGGGCAAGAGCCTGATCGAGCAGCATCGCATGGTCAACGCGCTGCTGGCCGAACCTTTGCGCAGCGGGGCGCTGCACGCCGTGACTCTGGACACGAGAACCCCTTGAACCGGTCCGGGCGAAGCGACCTGGCAGGGGCGGTTCGCCCCCCGGGGAATCTCTGCACGGGAAAATCCGCTTTCGCGCAGATTCCCGATTGACCTGCCGGGCCCCATGCCGGGCCGCATCACACCCGACGGAATCGATTTTCATGAGTGAACCGATGAACGATCAGCAGAAGCTCGAAGTCGAGGCGGCGGCGTTTCGCCGCCTGGTCCAGCATCTCGACGAGCGCAAGGACGTGCAGAACATCGACCTGATGAACCTGGCCGGCTTTTGCCGCAACTGCCTGTCCAAGTGGTACCGGGCCGCCGCCGAGGAGCGGGGCATCGAGATGGGCTACGACGAGGCACGCGAGGTGGTATACGGCATGCCCTACGAGCGATGGAAGGCCATGCACCAGAAGGAAGCGAGCGCCGAGCAGAAGGCCCGCTTCGAGGAAGTCACCGGCGAATCGGCCGGCTGAACTGCCTGGATTCGGCGCGTCAGAGGCTCGACGTCTCGTCGGCCTCGCCGAGGCGCCGCTTGGACTCGGCCCACAGTCCCAGCCACTCGGTCAGCGTCAGTCCGCCCATGTTCAGGCCCCGCTCGCGGATGAGCGCCTCCATGCCCGCGAAACGTCGTTCGAAACGACGATTCGCCTCGCGCATGGCGTGCTCGGGATCGATCTCGAGCTTGCGCGCGAGGTTGACCGTGGCCGTCAGCACGTCGCCCAGCTCGTGCAGGATCGCCTGCCGGTCCGGCTCGGGGGCCGCGACCGCCGCATGCAGCTCGGCAATTTCCTCCTGAAGCTTTTCCCAGACCGGATCAAGCCCCGGCCAGTCAAACCCCACCCGGGCCGCGCGCTTCTGAAGTTTCAGTGACCGGGTCAATCCCGGCAGGCTGCGCGCCACGCCGTCCAGCGCGCCCGAGGCGCCACGCTCGGCGCGCTCCTCGGCCTTGCGCGCCTCCCAGACCCGCTTGACCGCCACGTCACTCCCGAGCCGTTCCCCCGGGACCCCGAATACGTGGGGATGCCGGCGAATCAGCTTGTCCGCCAGCGCGTCCATCACGTCATTCACATCGAAGGCGCCCTGCTCCTCCGCCATCCGCGCGTGAAAGAGCACCTGCAACAGCAGGTCGCCCAGCTCGTCCTTCAAGCCGGGCAGGTTCCCGTCCTCGATGGCCTCGAGCACCTCGTAGGCTTCCTCCACGGTATACGGCGCGATGCTGGCGAAGGTCTGGCGGATATCCCAGGGACAACCCCGCTGCGGGTCGCGCAGGGCGGCCATCAGGTCGCGCAGTTTGCAAAAGCGTTCATCACTCGATTCGGACATGGGCAACAACCTGCCTGATGAAGATACCGGCCCATGCCTGTCTTGCATGGGGGACAGGACCGTCCTGCCCCAAGGCAGGACGCCCGGTGGACGAATATCGCACAGAATACCCGGCGGCACGATGGTCGACCGATCCGGCCCCGGTCTTCCTTGCGGCCGCCCAAGCGGGGTCAGCACGCATCGGCATCAGCCCCCGGCCGGGCGGCCGGCCGCGTCACCGGAAAAAACCATGGCTGCGGTCGACCGACGCCCCGCACGGGGGCTCGACCAGGCCACGCCGGGGCCGCCAACTGCCTTGCCTGCAACTGGCCTTGCCGGTCCCGATCCGGGAACCCGCCCAGAGGCCCGAGACCCGCACGCCCTTGGCGGCAGCCAACGTCGAATCCACTGTGTTAGCATGACGCGCTCGTCGATGACGCAGCCGGCTGGCCCGGACTCCTCCCGATTCGCTCATGAACCGAGCATCCAGGTTCCATCCGCCCGGGGCAGGGTGCGCGTTCCCGTGCAGGACACCGAGGCCGCGATTTGATCGGCGTGTCTCCGCCCTGGACTTGGGGGCCCTGCATTTTGCTGAAACGTCCGCCCGGGTCGACAGCGTGGCGTGCAGGCGCCCGGCGCGCCGGGCTTCGCACCGGGCGGCTCATCGTCACCGGGGCGAAACCTGCGCACGACGAGTTTGAAAGACCTGAATAAACCCTGAACGATTCGGCGCGCTGCGGACGCCGGCGACATCGGCCAGCGGGGCTGTCCGGCTTCGCCTTGCCGGCGCCGCCCGCGGGGGCTGCATTCATGCCGCGCAAAAAAGCGCCCGGGCAGGATGGGAGGCCGGCGACCACGCCGAGCAAGGTCCGATCCAGCCCACCCCGGATCACCACGCACCGCCACGTGCCGTGGACGCCCTGCGATGCATCAGGGCCTTGAAATTCAAGGCCCTGCCCTGCACGGGAAGCCTTGAAGCAATGCAGACCTTCCTCGACTGACAGCCGTACACCGAACCCAAGCCCAGAGAGCACGCAAATGAACTGGTTTCGATACCGACAGGAATGGTTTTCCAACATCAAGGGGGACAGCCTCTCCGGACTGGTGGTGGCCCTGGCGCTGATCCCCGAAGCAATCGCCTTTTCGATCATCGCCGGCGTGGACCCCAAGGTCGGGCTGTATGCCTCGGTGGCCATTGCCATCATGATCGCCTTTACCGGCGCCCGGCCGGGCATGATCTCGGCCGCGACCGCCGCCACGGCACTCCTGATGATCACGCTGGTGTCCGATCACGGACTCGAATACCTGCTGGCTGCCACGATTCTCGCCGGGGTGCTCCAGATCGTGGCCGGGTACATCCGGCTCGATCGCCTGATGCGCTTTATCTCCAACTCGGTGATGACCGGCTTCGTGAACGCACTGGCCATCCTGATCTTCATGGCACAGCTGCCGGAACTGACCGGCGTCACCTGGCATGTCTACGCCCTCGTGGCACTCGGCCTGGCCATCATCTACCTGTTCCCGTACCTGACCAGGTCGGTGCCCTCGCCGCTGGTCACCATCGTCGTGCTGACGCTGATCGCCTGGCTGATCGACCTGGACGTGCGCACGGTCAGCGACATGGGCGAGTTGCCGGACACCCTGCCGATGTTCCTGCTGCCTGACGTGCCGCTGAACCTCGAGACGCTGATGATCATCCTGCCCTACTCGGCCGCCATTGCCGCCGTGGGCCTGATCGAGTCGCTGATGACCCAGAACCTGCTCGACGGCATGACCGACACCAGGACCAGCAAGGCGCAGGAGTGCAAGGGCCAGGGCATCTCCAACATCACCGCCGGCTGCTTCGGCGGCATGGCCGGCTGCGCGATGGTCGGTCAGTCGGTCATCAACATCAAGTCCGGCGGACGCGGTCGTCTCTCGACCTTTCTGGCCGGCTTTTACCTGCTGATCCTGATCGTGTTCCTTGAACCGCTGATCGCGGTGATCCCGATGGCCGCGCTGGTGGCGGTCATGATCATGGTCTCGATCGGCACCTTCAGCTGGAGCTCGATCCGCGACCTGAAAAAGCACCCGGTAAGTACCAACGTGGTGATGGTGATGACGGTCATCGTGACGGTGGCCACGCACAACCTGGCCTTTGGGGTGCTGACGGGCGTGCTGCTGGCTGCGATGTTCTTTGCCAACAAGATCGGCCAGTACATGGTGGTGCGCTCCGACCGGGACGACCACCCGGCCCAAGAGGGACATCAGCGCCGCTACGAGGTCATCGGCCAGGTATTCTTCGCCTCAAGCGAAAAATTCATGGAATCCTTTGATTACAGGGAAGACTTGGATAAGGTCGTCATCGACCTGTCCAGGGCGCACTTCTGGGATGTCACCGCGGTCACGGCGCTCGACCAGGTGGTCATGAGCTTCCGGCGCGAAGGCATCGAGGTACTCATCGAGGGCATGAACGAGGCCACGGCCACCATCGTCGACAAGCATGCGGTGCACGACAAGCCCGATGCAGCAGGAAAACTCATGAGCGGGCACTAGGGGAGGAGAATGATCATGAACGAACAGACCCGACAGGTGTACGCCTGCATCGACGGTTCCCGCTCGACCCGGGCCGTGACCCACTACGCGGTCTGGGCAGCACGATCCCTGGGCGCACCGCTGACTTTCCTGCACGTCATCGACAACCCGCATGCGCCATCCCAGACCGACCTGTCCGGCAACATGGGGCTGGGCACCCGCGAGCGGCTGCTCGAACAGATGGTGGAACTCGAGGAACAGCGCGGCAAGGTCGAGCGCGAGCGCGGGCGCGCCATTCTTGCAGAGGCCGCCGAAAGCGCCCGCAATCAGGGCCTGGCAGAGCCCCTTGAACTCCTGCGCAACGGCAACGTCACGGAAATCATCCTGGAGCTGGAGGATAACACCCGGCTGCTGGTGCTGGGCAAGCAGGGCAAGGATGGCGAAATGGTGACGCTGCACGTGGGCAGCCATCTCGAGAACATCCTGCGCCTGATCCACAGGCCCGTGCTGGTCACTCCGCTGGAGTTTCGCAAGCCCGAGTCCTTTCTGATTGCCTACGACGGCAGCCCCACGGCCTACAGGCTGGTGGAGCGGGTGTCTCAGAGTCCCTTTGTCAAGGGCCTGCCGGCACACGTGTTGATGATTGGCGAGGACGAGCAGCGCAACTGGGAAAAGCTGCATTCGGCCCGGACCGAGCTGGCCAAGAACGGCTTTGAGGTCAACGTGGCCATCCGCCCGGGCAAGGTGGACGAGGCGATCACCCTGTACATCGAGGAAAAGGGTATCGACCTGCTGGCCATGGGTGCCTACGGCCACAGCCGCATCCGCCAGCTGGTTCTGGGCAGCACCACCACCAGGATGATCATGAAGGCCCAGGTCCCCCTGCTGATCCTGCGCTGATCCCGGCGCAGGCAGGACGCAGGCCGGGCGCACCACGGCACCAGCCAGCTGTACCGCAGGGGGCAGACGCTGGCCCGCATTCGCAGCCCGCGTCGCCGCGTCGAGCAAGAAACACGAGGCCCATGCGTGGACTGCGACGAACCGACTGCCGCCGCGCGCCGGACTGCCGCTGCGTTGGCACTGCGCTTCACCGAATGCGCCGAGACCCACGATGACATCGACTGAACCTGCCGTTCCATCCATTCCAGAGCACTTTGGGCCACGCTGCCATCTCATCGACCGGCTGGAGCTGGCGATTATGCATGGCAGGACCATCGTGCTGGTGGATCGGCAGGGTCAGCGCACCACGGTCAAACCGGCAGACCTGATCTGTCGCCAGGGCGACGACTGGCTGCTGCTGGCAGACCGGGAACAGCGCGCTCTGAGCGAAATCCATGCAGCCGAGTGGGTCGGTCCCGACCAGGCAACCGGGGGCAGGTGACTGAAATGGAAACGGCCACCCTTGCCTGGCTCGTCCTGCTGACCGGCGCGCTGATCATCGGCTTCGGCTTCGGTCTGCTTGCGGCCGCCACGCGCTACTGCAACCTCGGTGCCATTGCCGACTGGGTCAATATCGGCGACCGGGGGCGCTTCCGTGCCTGGATTCTCTCGGTCGCCGTCGCGGTGCTGGGCGTGGCGATCCTGGAATACGCGGGCGGGCTGGACCCCGATCAGACCCGGGCCGGTTATCGCATGGCGGAATTTCCCGTCCTGCGCTATGTGTTCGGCGGACTGGTCTTCGGCGCGGGGATGGTTCTTGCCGGCGGCTGCACCACCCGCACCCTGGTCCATATCGGCAGCGGCAACCTGCGTGCCGCGTTCGTGTACCTGATGGTCGGCCTGACGGCCGCCGCGCTGCTCTATCTGCCCGGGCCGAGGATCTGGATCGAGGAGGTTCTGCCGTGGCCAGGCTGGAGCCTGGACCAAGCTGGCCTGGCCACCCAGGATATCGGCGCAATCGCCAGCCTGCTGCCGGGGGAGTTGTCCCTGTCGATGTGGCGCCTGGTC
Organism: Halothiobacillaceae bacterium; assembly: GCA_046541195.1. Lineage (GTDB taxonomy): Bacteria > Pseudomonadota > Gammaproteobacteria > Halothiobacillales > Halothiobacillaceae > JBKHDT01. The sequence goes on from JBKHDT010000047.1 coordinate 8,906, forward strand.
GCCGCCATGCTCGTGACGGGCCTGCTGGCCTGGCTCGTGATCCGGCTGGGTGCCGGCCAGGCCATGCGCCGGCGGGACCGCATCGCCGGATTGTCGATTGGCCTGCTGGTGGTTGCCGCCTGGGCGCTGACCGGCAGCCCCGTCGGCATGCAGCTGATGGCAGAGGCCACGGCCGCCTTTTCGCCACCGGCGGGGACCGGGACCCAGTCGCTGAGCTTCGTGGCCCCGGCCGCCGAATTGCTTCGCCTGGCCACTTCGCCCCAGGTCGCCCTGCTGACCTTCGGCATCGCCGCCATGACCGGCGTCATCCTCGGATCGGCGACCTGGTTCATGCGCCAGGGGCAATGGCGCCTTCAGGTACGGGGCTCCTGGCGCGAATGGCTGCGCCAGGGGATCGGCGGCATGCTGATGGGAGCAGGTGGCATCGTGGCCATGGGCTGCAGCGTCGGCCAGGGCATGACCGGTGTCTCCACACTGGCGCTGGGCAGCCTGCTGACACTGGCCAGCATGATGCTGGGCAGCTTCGTCACCCTCAAGCTGATGTTCTACCGGATGGCCCACCCCGGCGCCGGACCCCGCACCCTCTTGCTCGCCCTGGCCACCGACCTGAAGTTGCGCCCGGCCAGGCACCACCCCCTGCCCGAAGACCGGACCTGAGCCAACAGAGCCCGGCGCATTGGGCGACCCGCCGAAAGCACCCGCCGGATGCGCAGGCCCCGCCGACCGGGTCCCAGCCGCAGCAAAAACCACCAGGGCACAAAAAGGCCCCGCAACACGGGGCCTGGAGGAACCCGGCACGGGCAGGTCAGTGCCCGTGCCAGGCGATTGACTGGCTTGCGTCATGGCGGGGCTGGGCGGGGCTTCCATGCCCTGCACGGGAACCCCTGCATTCGTGCAGGGATTCTGAAGACCCTGTTTCGCGCGACAACGCCTAAAGGTGACCGTCAGAACGGGATGTCATCATCCCCGAACACCTCATTGCTGCCGGCAGGCTCCTGCTGCGGGGTTTTCGACGGGGCCGGACGAGACGCCCCGCCCGCCGGTGCCTGCTGGCGCGGGCTCTGGTCGTATTCGTTGTACCCGCCGGAATAGCCGGCATCGGAACCTCCTCCCATCCCGCCGCCACCGCCCCCGCGGCCCCCGAGCATCTGCATCTCGTTGGCGACGATTTCGGTGGTGTAGCGGTCCTGACCGTCCTGTCCCTGCCACTTGCGGGTACGCAGCGAGCCCTCGACGTAGACCTGGCTGCCCTTGCGCAGGTATTCGCCGGCGATTTCCGCCAGGCGACCGAAAAACACCACGCGGTGCCACTCGGTACGTTCCTGGTTCTCTCCGGTGTTCTTGTCGCGCCATTGCTCGGAGGTGGCGATCCGGATATTGGTCACCTGGCCCCCGCTGGGCATGTAACGCACCTCCGGATCAACCCCGAGGTTGCCCACCAGAATGACCTTGTTGATGCCTCGTGCCATGTGTTCTCCGCTCCTGAAATTCCTGCCTGTACCGTGCATCGTGCCGCTGCCGAAACCAGGCTGAACGCCCGCCCGCTCAGACGGTCGAACCCACCCGCCTCGCCGCGGCCGGACAAGGCACTAGTGTACTATAGTACGCCCGCCGACCCGCCCGGGCATTGCAACATCCAAAACACGCAGGACACGGCGTTCGCATGGCTGATCCCTTTATCCGCATCCGGGGCGCCCGGACCCACAATCTCAAGAACATCGACCTGGACCTGCCGCGCGACGCGCTGATCGTGATCACCGGCCTGTCCGGGTCAGGCAAGTCCTCGCTGGCCTTTGACACGCTGTTCGCGGAAGGACAGCGACGCTACGTGGAGTCGCTGTCCTCCTATGCCCGCCAGTTCCTGTCCATGATGGACAAGCCGGACGTGGACCATATCGAAGGACTGTCACCGGCAATCTCCATCGAACAGAAGACCACCTCGCACAACCCGCGCTCGACCGTGGGCACGGTCACCGAGATCTACGACTACCTGCGTCTGCTCTACGCGCGGGCCGGCATTCCGCGCTGCCCGGAACACGGCGAGGCGCTGATCGCCCAGACCGTCTCGCAGATGGTGGATCAGGTGCTGGCGCTGGAGGACGGCAGCCGCTGGCTGCTGCTGGCGCCGGTCATCGAAAACCGCAAGGGCGAGCACCTCAAGCTGCTGGACGAGTGGCGGGCCCAGGGATTCCTGCGCGTGCGGATCAACGGCACGGTGTACGAGCTGGACGAGGCTCCGGCGCTGGACCCCAGGAAAAAGAACACCGTGGAGGTGGTGGTCGACCGCTTCAAGGTCCGCGACGACCTGCGCCTGCGGCTGGCCGAGTCCTTCGAGACGGCACTCAAGCTGGCAGAGGGCCGCGCGCGGGTGGTGCGCATGGACGAGGACCAGGCCCTGGAGTTCTCCGCCCGACACGCCTGCCCGGTCTGCGGCTATTCGCTCGGGGAACTGGAACCGCGACTGTTCTCGTTCAACAACCCCAACGGCGCCTGCCCCAGTTGCGACGGGCTCGGCGTGCGGCAGTTCTTCGATCCCGGCAAGGTGGTGCTGCATCCGCAAATGTCCCTGGCCGGCGGAGCCATCCGCGGCTGGGACCGGCGCAACGCCTACTACTTCAACCTGATTACCTCGCTGGCAAACCACTACGGCTTCGACCCCGAAATGCCGTGGCAGGATCTGCCGGGCCGGGCTCGCCAGATCGTGCTCTACGGGAGCGGCAAGGAGCGCATCCACTTCACCTATGTCGGTGATCGCGGCCGCAAGCAGCTGCGGGAGCATGTCTGGGAGGGCGTGATCCCGAACATGGAGCGACGTTACCGGGAGACCGAATCACAGGCTGTGCGCGAGGAACTGGCCAAGTACGTCTCCGAGCAGCACTGCCCAAGCTGCAACGGAACCCGGCTCAACGAGGCGGCGCGCCACGTGTTTATCGAGGACCGGTCGCTGCCCGAGCTCACGCGGTTGCCCATCGACCAGGCGGCGGAGTTCTTCGAAAAGCTCTCCCTGAGCGGGGCGCGCGGCGAGATCGCCGAGCGCATCGTCCGCGAAATCGCCGCCCGCCTCGGGTTTCTGGTCAATGTGGGCCTGAACTACCTGTCACTGGACCGTTCCGCCGAAACCCTGTCCGGCGGCGAGGCCCAGCGCATCCGACTGGCCTCGCAGATCGGCTCGGGGCTGGTGGGCGTCAACTACATCCTGGATGAGCCTTCCATCGGCCTGCACCAGCGCGACAACGACCGGCTGCTGGGCACGCTGACCTACCTGCGCGATCTGGGCAACACGGTCATCGTCGTCGAGCACGACGAGGACGCGATTCGCACCGCCGACCACGTGGTGGATATCGGCCCCGGCGCCGGCGTGCATGGCGGGCAGGTGGTCGCCGCCGGGACGCCGGAACAGATTGCCGCGCACCCGGATTCGCTGACCGGCGCCTACCTCTCCGGCCGCGAGCGCATCGAGGTGCCGCCGGCGCGCACGGCGCCGGACCCGGAGCGGGTCTTCCGGCTTTACGGGGCGAACGGGAACAACCTTCAGGGCGAAACCCTGGAGCTGCCGGCCGGCCTGCTGGTCTGCATCACCGGGGTTTCGGGCTCCGGCAAGTCGACCCTGATCAATGACACCCTCTACCGCCTCACGGCCCGCGAGCTCAACGGCGCGACCACCGCGCCCGCGCCCTACGACCGTTACTCAGGCATGGAGCTGTTCGACAAGGTGATCGACATCGACCAGTCACCCATCGGCCGCACGCCGCGCTCCAACCCGGCCACCTATACCGGGCTGTTCACGCCGATCCGCGAACTGTTTGCCGGCACCCCGGAAGCGCGCTCTCGCGGCTACCAGCCGGGCAGATTCTCGTTCAACGTCAAGGGCGGTCGCTGCGAGGCCTGCCAGGGCGACGGGGTCATCAAGGTGGAAATGCACTTTCTGCCCGATGTCTATGTGCCCTGCGACGTCTGCCATGGCGCGCGCTACAACCGCGAGACCCTGGACATCCGCTACAAGGGCAAGACCATCAGCGAAGTGCTCGGCATGACCGTCGAGGATGCCGAGCAATTTTTCGACGCCGTGCCTGCCGTGCACCGCAAGCTCTCGACACTGATGGAAGTGGGCCTGAGCTACCTGCGCCTGGGCCAGAACGCCACCACCCTTTCCGGCGGGGAGGCCCAGCGGGTCAAGCTCGCACGCGAACTGTCCAAGCGCGACACCGGCAAGACGCTGTACATCCTCGACGAGCCGACCACCGGCCTGCATTTTGCCGACGTCCGGCAGCTGCTCACGGTGCTGCATACCCTGCGTGACCACGGCAACACCGTGGTGGTGATCGAACACAACCTGGACGTCATCAAGACCGCCGACTGGGTCATCGATCTCGGCCCCGAGGGCGGCAACGGCGGTGGGCGAATCATTGCCACGGGCACGCCGGAGCAGGTCGCGGATCACCCCGACTCGCACACGGGGCGCTATCTCAAGCGGCTGCTTTGGCCCGGATAGCGGTAACAATCTGCACCAAGCCATTCCCGTGCTCTTACCGCAACGCCCGGGGCGAGCTGCCCGGCCCGAGCCGCTCGGAATCAATACCTTGCGCGATGGCCCGGCAGGGCGGCCCGGACCCTGAAACGAAGCCGGGTTGCCCCGTGGCAACTTCCGGCCTGATGGCAGCCCCGCCCTGCGAAGGCGCCCCGGCATCGCTGATCGTCGTTGCGGCAGGGTCAGGGCCGGACCAGCGGATTCGCAACGATCAGGTTGACCGGTCATGCCGGTCATTTCGACAGGCCGGCGCCGCGAACGACCCATGCACCGGCGCGACTCCGGGCGGAACTGATGCCGGGTCGCATCAGCCCGCACGATCCTGAAGCCGTGTCAGTGCCGCGAGCAGGTCGTCCACATCCTGCAGGGTGTGCGCCGCGCTGAGCGTGACTCGCAGCCGGGCCGTGCCCTCCGGCACCGTGGGCGGGCGGATTGGCGGTACCAGAAAGCCGCAGGCACGCAGGGCCCGGGCCCAGCAGACCGCCCGCTCGGACGGACCCAGCAGGATCGGCTGGATCGGCGTCTCGCTGGGCATCAGCGACAGGCCGATGGCCGCCGCCTTGGCGCGAAAGTGCCGTATCAGCATCCGCAGGTGCCGGCGACGCTCGTCCCCCGCCTCGCCGGACAGCAACTCCAGCGCGGCCAGTGTGGCCTCAGCGAGGGCCGGCGGCTGGGCGGTGGTGTAGACATAGGGGCGCCCGAACTGGATCAGCGACTCGATCAGGCACTCGGAGCCAGCCACGAAGGCTCCTGCGGTGCCGAAGGCCTTGCCCAGGGTTCCCACCAGTACCGGCACCTGCTCCGGCGACATCCCGAAGTGCGCAACCGTACCGCGCCCGGCCGCGCCGAGTACGCCGAAACCATGCGCATCGTCGACTACCAGCCAGGCCTCGTGACGCGCGGCCAGCGCCGCCATTTCCGGCAGGGGCGCCAGGTCGCCATCCATGCTGAACACGCCATCGGTCACGATCAGGCGCGCACCAGGCCGCCCCCCGGTCTGCGCCAGCCGCTCGGCCAGATGATCCATGTCTGCATGCCGGTACCGGAACACCCGGGCCCCGCAGGACTGACCGGCATCGATCAGCGAGGCGTGGTTCCAGCGGTCCTGGAATACCAGATCGTGCCGACCGGCCAGCACACCCAGCACCGCGAGGTTTGCCATGTACCCGGTGGACAGCAGCAGCGCCCGCTCGCGCCCCGTGAATGTCGCCAGGGCACGCTCCAGCGCCGCATGCGCAGCGAAATGCCCGTTCACCAGATGGGCAGCGCCCGCACCCACCCCGTGGCGCTGGACACCCTCGACCAGGGCCGCACGCACCTCCGGATGGGCTGCCAGGCCCAGGTAGTCGTTCGAGCAGAAGGCTCGCAGCACCTGGCCGTCGACTGTCTGCCGCGGCCCCTGCACATCCGCCACCGTCAACAGGCTGCGCCACAGTCCCTGGGCCCGGCGCCCGGCCAACCGCTCGGCCAGCGTTTCATCCAGTGACGGCATGATCGTCCTCCCGTCCGTGCAAATGTGTTAGCTTTGAAGGCATCCCGAGTAAACGCTCGGTGTGCCCGGCAGGCCAGGGTTGTCCCGCGGCCAAACAGTGCATTCGCCGCACCTGCCCGGAGCCGGTCGCTGACCCGCGACCTGCATCCTTGAAAAACCCCATGCATGGGTTTTTTCGCGGGTTCGCAAGGTCTGCACGAAGGCAGAGCGTCCCGTGCCGGCAGGGATGTCCCGGTGCACCATGGCAGGAGCCATTGAACAACGCGTCGATCGGGCATGTATCGGCCGGTGCGTTGCGATACGAGGCCGCGGATGGCTTTGGTGCAGAGTTTCTCCTGGATGCGTTCTGCGTCGTGGCAGCGCGCAGCAGTCGACACCAGAGCGCCTGGCCAGCCGCGAAGCCACCGCCTGTCCGAAGTACGCCCGAATATGCGCCTGCCCGTCAATATTTTCCTCTGGACACTCACGGCCACGCTGCTGCCGGTACTGGCGCTGGTCTGGGGCGTGACGAACTACAGCCAGCAACGCTTCCAGGAGGAGGTCGACCGCGAGGCGCATGACAATGTCTCGGCCATCGTGGTGGAACTCGAGAACCGATTGCGGTACGAGCAGGAGGTCCTGACCGGCATTGCCCGCGCGCCCGCGACGCAGTCGATGCTCCAGGCTCTGAACGCCTCCGCCCAGGGATTCCGCCACCCCGAAATGACCGCCCTGCGCATCCGGCTCAATGCCTTTCTGGCCGAACTGCAACGCAGCATTCCCGGCCTCGGTTCGCTGCGCGTCATGGACTCGGGGGGCAACACGGTCGCCAAGACCACGCTCGGGCGGGTTTCTCCCCCGATCTTCGACAGCCTGGGCACCATCAGCTACGTCGAGGAAGAGCTGGACGACCGGACCCTGGTCGACCTGCTGGATGCCCTGCCCGCGGACGAGGTCAGCTACCTGCTGCTGCCGCCTTCGCGCTGGGAGCTCAGCGTCGGGCAGCTCCCGACCATGTACTACGCCGTGCTGCCGCTGGAAGACAGTGCCGAGAAACGGGTCGGCCACGTGGTGCTGAACACCTTCGGGGAGTTTCTCGACCGCATCCTGATGCTCACACCCAAGACACGGGGAGGCACCATGCTGATCGCGGAACACGGCAGCCTGGCCAGTGAACGCGAGGGCCTGGTGCTCTACGATGACCGCGGCGGTCAGCAGTTTGCCGCCCCGCTGGCGCCGGGTGCCCGCCAGTACGCGCAGCAGATCGATGACGGTCGCTTCTGGACCCACGTACAACGCAACAGCAACGGCATCTACCAGACCGATGACGGACAGTACCGGATCTACTACCAGCTTTACCACCCCTACCCCAACAGCCTGACCGGCTGGGTGGTGGCGCTGCGACTGCCGGCACAGACAGTCAGCGCGCCCTATACCGACATCCGCAACAGTCTTTACGTCTACACGCTCGTGGCCCTGCTGATCAGCCTGCTGCTGGCCGGACTGGGCGCCCGCTACTTCTCGCGTCCGATCGTGCGCCTGGGCGAAGCCCTCAAGACCTATGCAGACGGTCGGCGTGCCTTCCGCCTGCAGTCACGCTCCCAGACCCACGAACTGCGCGAGCTTGAACGCGCCTTCGACTACATGGCCCAGCGCCTGGATGACGAGGAACGCCGTCGCCAGAGCGCCGAACGCCGGGCACTGCAGCAGGCCAAGCTGGCCAGCGTGGGCGAGATGGCCGCGGGTATCGGCCACGAGATCAACAACCCGCTGAACAACGTGCTTTCCCTGACCCGGCTGATCGACCGCCAGCTGCCCGAAGACGGCGACGCGCTGCGGCAGGATGTCCAGGCCCTGCGCGAAGAGGCTCTGCGGGTCTCTCAGATCGTGCGCGGCGTGATGAACTTCGCCCGCCAGCTGCCCCCGGCCCACGAGACCGTGCGCCTGGGCGACTGGCTCACGGCGATACTCGAGCGTCTGCAGCCGGAAGCCATGGAGGCCGATGTCTGGCTGGAGGCCGAGCCCTACGACCCCGACTGCACCATCGAGGCCGACCCGGGGCAAATCGAGCAGGTACTCACCAACCTGATCCGCAACGCGTTGCAGGCCACCGCCCCGGAGGGACGGGTGGTCGTGCGGGCGCGCTGCAGCGAATCCACCCTCGACTGCGTGGTCATCGACGAGGGCGGCGGCATCGCCGAGGAAAACCTGAAGCGCATCTACGATCCATTCTTCACCACCAAGGACGTCAACGGGGGAACGGGGCTGGGTCTTTCGATCAGCCTGGGAATCGTTCACTATCACGGCGGAACACTCGAGGTCATGAACCGGTCGGATGGCAAGGGCACGGTGGCGCGCCTGGCGCTGCCCCGTCGCCGGTCTCCCCCGCGGTTCAACTAGCCCGGATGCTTCATGCATCCGCGTGATGATCGCGCAGGATATCGGGCTTCGCCGGGGATATTCGGAGGAAGCGCGGTCGTGGCTCGACCGCCGACGGACCAGTCCGCCGGGCGCGGGTCGGCACAGCCGAAGGCGGGCCCGGGATGTCCCTGTTGAACCGGGAGCCCAGCGCAGGCGCGTGGATTTCAGGAATAATCCGGGCTGGAGAACTCGGCACGGATTCAGTCCTTCCCACGCAGTCGGTGCAGGGCATGGATATCCCGGGTGACGCCCCAGGTGATGCACCAGGTGACGTCCCTGGTCTCCGGCCCCTGGGCCCTGCATGGAAAAACCCCGGCCGGGCGGGGAAGGACCTTCGGCGCACCGTGGCGCAAGCCATGGAATTGCGCGGCCCGGCCCGGCGCGCGCTTTGAAGTGGGCGCAAGCCCGCGAAGCCAGGAAAGGCATCGTGCAACGCGTCACCGGGTAGCGGACACCGCTCGGAATAGCTTATTTCTCCTCAGGTTGCAGGCATGACCGAACAACAACCAGCCAATATCGTCTTCGTGGACGACGAACCCCGCGCGGGAGACCTGTTCACCCGCTTCGCTCGGGCAGAGGGCCTGACGGTCCACAGTTTTCGCAGCCCGGTCGAGGCGCTTGAGCACATCGGGGCCCGGGGTGCCGACCTGGTCATCTCCGACCTGAAGATGCCGGAGATGAACGGACTCGACCTGCTGCGCAACGTCAAGGCCAGTCGGCCGGACCTGCCCTTTGTCATGATCACCGGGTATTCAACCCTCGACGATGCGATCGAAGCCCTGAGACTCGGCGCTGCGGATTTCATCAAGAAGCCCTATGAACCCGAAGATCTGATCCGCCTGGCCGGAGAGATCCTTGAACGCCCCGCCGGCCAGCCCACTTCCGGATCACGGGCCAAGCGGGGCCCCGGACAGGCCATCCTCGGCGAGTCACCGGCGATCGGCATGGTGTACAAGATCATCGACAAGATCGCCGACGTGCGCATCAATGTCATGATCGAGGGCGAGTCC
>JBKHDT010000048.1:0-18097 GCA_046541195.1 Halothiobacillaceae bacterium
CGGCGGGACCAGGTTGGGCATCACGATCGCCCGGCCGCACTGGCGCGCCGTATGACCGACGACCGCCCGCAGCATGGCGCCGTCGCGCAGGTGCAGGTGCCAGTCGTCGGGACGCCGCAGGGTCAGCTCGTCCGGCACGTTACCAGGCAATGTAGGCATAACCTTCTTCCTGGTATTCCATCAGGGCCGAGGCGCCGACCTCCTCGATGCGGGCGAACTCGAACATGTCCTCGGCGGTGTAGCCCACGGTATTCATCGTGTTGCCACAGGCCACAAACTCCACGCCCAGGGTGTCGGCAAAGTTGATGACGCGGTCCTGCAGTTCCTTGCTGACCTCACGCTTGGGATTTTTGGCCAGCAGGTGCACGCCCGGCCCAAAGGTCACCACCGCGATCTTCACACCATCCTCGTACTTGCCAAACATCGCAGACAGGGAGTTCAGGATCGCCTTTTGGTAATCGTAATCGGCCTTGTTCAGCTGGTACACGACAAAGTGATCCGGCGGATCGCCAGGAAAGCGCATGGCCTGGGCCGGGCCGACCAGCAAACTGCTCCCGATGCCGGCGGCGGCCCCGGCAAGAAAGCGACGGCGGTTGATGTTGTTTTCCTGACTCATGATCGACTCCTCGGTAGGCCTCGTAGATTAAGACAGGTCCGCACGAATCCAGACCTGCCCGTGCAGGGCATGGAAACCCGGCCACGCCATGGCGCAAGCCATTGAAGCGCGCAGCTCGGGCCGGGCATGTATCGGCCCAAGCCTTGCTGCACGAGGCCACGGAGCTTCGTGCAGCGTTTTTCAAGTGCAGCAAACGCCACTTTATGGATAAAGCCTGCGCACTTCAATATCAGGCTTTTCTAATGTACAGGCCGGACAGCCGCCGGCCGATGCAATCCGGGCAGGCAGGCCCGGGGTTTCACCGGCTGACCGCCACTGAAACGGGCGATTGCCCGGCAACTCCGGTACGCCCCGGCGGCACCGAAACCACCGCATGGCCCCCAGAAGCCGGCAGCTGTTCCGGCCGGTCAGCCGCCGCGATTGGCAAAGAAGTCCTTGACCCCTTCAAGCCAGGATTTTTCCTTGGGCTTGTGCCGGTGGTGGTCCTCGCCACCGAGTGCCTTCTCGAAATCGCGCAGGATGTCCTTCTGTTCACGGGTCAGGTTCACCGGCGTCTCGACATGCACCTGCACCAGCAGGTCGCCGGGTGCCCCGCCACGCAGGGGGACGACCCCCTTGCCCCGCAGTCGGAAGATCTTTCCGGACTGGGTTTCTGCGGGAATCTTCAGGGCCAGGCGACCGTCGAGGGTCGGCACCTCGATCTCGCCCCCGAGCGCGGCCGTCACGAAGCTGACCGGCATCTCGCAGTGGAGGTCGGCATCCTTGCGCTTGAAGATCGGGTGCGGCTGCACTTCGATCAGTACATAAAGATCGCCCGGCGGTCCGCCGTTCTCGCCGGGGGCCCCCTCCCCGGACAGCCGGATCCGGTCGCCGCTGTCGACCCCCGCGGGAATCTTGACCGACAGGGTTTTCTGATCCTCGACCCGACCCTTGCCATGACATTTGTCACAGGGCGTGTCGATGACCTCGCCGCGCCCATGGCAATGCGGACAGGCTTGCTGCACGGCAAAGAAGCCCTGCTGGATACGGACCGTCCCCTGGCCGTGGCAGGTCGGGCAGGTTGTCTTTCCGGTACCCGGCTTCGCGCCGCTCCCGTCGCAGACGTCACACTCGACCGTGGTCGGCACCCGGATCTTGTGGCTGGAGCCGGCCACGGCATCTTCCAGGGAGATGGTAAGCGTGTACTGCAGGTCGGCACCGCGGTAGACCCGTGCGCCGCGACCGCGACCACGCGAGCCACCAAAGATGTCTCCGAAGACCTCGCCGAAGATATCGGCGAAATCACCGGACCCGCCGCCGAATCCACCGGATCCGAAGCCGCCCCCGGCCGACGGGTCGACGCCCGCATGTCCGAACTGGTCGTAGGCCGCCCGCTTCCGCGGATCGGACAAGACCTCGTAGGCCTCCTTGGCCTCCTTGAACTTGGCCTCCGCCTCGGCGTCATCCGGATTCCGGTCCGGGTGGTATTTCATGGCCAGCCGCCGATAGGCCTTTTTCAGCTCGTCCTCGGAGGCGTTGCGTCCCACGCCCAGGATTTCGTAAAAGTCTTTCTTCGCCATCGGGATTCCAGAAAAAATGACAGCCACAGCGCGGGAAGCAGCCCGCGCTGTGGCCGGTAGGTCAGGTCAATTCGCGGCGACGCGCGCAATCACTTCTTGTCGTCGTCCTTCACTTCCTCGAACTCGGCATCGACGACATCATCCGCGGCCTTGTCCTGGCCGGCGGAGCCTCCTGCACCAGCGGCACCACCTGCCGCGCCGGAGGCCGATGCACCCTCACCGCCCTGCTGCTGCGCATAGGCTTTCTCGGCAATCTTCGCGGAAGCCTGCGCCAGCGCTTCGGACTTGCTCTGGATCTCGTCCTTGTCGTCTCCCTTGATCGCGGCGCGCAGCGCCTCGATTGCCTCTTCGGCGGCCTTCTTCTCGGACTCGTCGATCTTGTCGCCCATGTCCTTGATGGTCTTCTCGACCGAGTGGATCAGCCCGTCCGCCTGGTTCCGGGTTTCCACCAGTTCCTTGAGCCGCTTGTCCTCCGCCGCGTGCGCCTCGGCATCCTTGACCATGCGCTCCACCTCGTCCTCGCTCAGACCGGAACTGGCCTTGATGACGATGTTCTGTTCCTTGCCGGTGGCCTTGTCCTTAGCATTGACGTTGAGTATGCCGTTGGCGTCGATGTCGAAGGTCACCTCGATCTGCGGCACACCGCGCGGCGCCGGCGGAATGTCGGTCAGGTCGAAACGGCCCAGTGACTTGTTTCCGGACGCCATCTCGCGCTCGCCCTGCAGGACATGCACGGTTACCGCGGTCTGGTTGTCATCGGCCGTCGAGAACACCTGGCTGGCCTTGGTCGGAATGGTGGTGTTCTTCTCGATCAGCTTGGTCATCACCCCACCCATGGTCTCGATGCCGAGCGAGAGCGGCGTGACGTCAAGCAGCAGGACGTCCTTGACATCCCCACCCAGCACGCCGCCCTGGATCGCGGCACCGATGGCCACCGCCTCGTCCGGATTGACGTCCTTGCGCGGGTCCTTGCCGAAGAACTCGGCCACGGCGTCACGAACCTTCGGCATGCGCGTCTGGCCACCGACCAGGATTACCTCGTCGATATCACCAGCCGAGATGCCCGCGTCCTTCAGCGCCACCTTGCAGGGCTCGATCGTGCGACGCACCAGCTCGTCGACCAGCGACTCGAGCTTGGCCCGGGTGATCTTGACGTTCAGGTGCTTCGGGCCACTCTGGTCCGCCGTGATGTACGGCAAGTTCACGTCGGTCTGCTCGGTCGAGGACAGCTCGATCTTGGCCTTCTCCGCGGCCTCCTTCAGACGCTGCATCGCCAGCGCGTCGTTGTGCAGGTTGATGCCCTGCTCCTTCTTGAACTCGTCAACCAGGTAGTCGATCAGGCGGTTGTCGAAGTCCTCGCCACCGAGGAAGGTATCCCCGTTGGTCGACAGCACCTCGAACTGCTTTTCGCCGTCGATGTCCGCCACCTCGATGATCGAGATGTCGAAGGTGCCGCCCCCGAGGTCGTAGACCGCAATCTTGCGATCCTTGCCATCCTTCTTGTCCATGCCGTAGGCCAGCGCCGCCGCGGTCGGCTCGTTGATGATCCGCTTGACCTCGAGGCCCGCGATCTTGCCGGCATCCTTGGTGGCCTGACGCTGGGAATCGTTGAAGTAGGCCGGCACGGTAATGACCGCCTCGGTGACTTCCTCGCCCAGGTACGCCTCGACGTCCTTCTTGATCTTCATCAGCACGCGCGCGGACACTTCCGGCGGAGCCATCTTCTTGCCGTTGGCCTCGACCCAGGCGTCGCCGTTGTCAGCCTTGACGATCTTGTAGGGCATCAGCTTGATGTCCTTCTGCACGGCATCTTCCTCGAACCGACGCCCGATCAGGCGCTTGACGGCATAGAGGGTATTTTCCGGGTTGGTCACGGCCTGACGCTTGGCCGGCTGGCCGACCAGCACCTCGCCGTCGTTCGTGTAGGCCACGATCGAAGGCGTGGTGCGCGCGCCTTCGCTGTTCTCGATGACCTTGCCGGCGTTGCCTTCCATGATGGCCACGCAGGAATTGGTGGTCCCGAGGTCGATTCCGATGATCTTGCCCATTTGCTTGGTTACTCCAGGAAATCTTGATGAATTGAATCAGCTGTCTCTTGCGATGCTCACTGACTTGAGGGCGCGCCCCGCTCTTTTCAAGGCCCGCCCCGCAGATTGTCGGTACCGGGGCATTTCGCGCCCCGCGCCGTCGCGACGCCGTCACCCGGCCGCAAGGCGCTTTGATCCGGGCACGCGATCAAGACACGCGCCCGTCTGCATGAAAACAAACCGCTCCATGAAAGCCATGGATGCCCTGATGCGCCATGGCGCGAGCGGCTCAGGCGCACGGCCCGGATGTGGCTTCAGGAGGCCACGGATGGCTTCGTGCAGCATTTGCCGGGCGAACCGGCGGGCCAGCACACCGCGAGGGACCGGGCCGGCCGGCGGGAAGTTAGGCAGGCACGGCCCCGCACACTCAGGCAGGCTTGGACACCACCACCAGCGCCGGACGGACCACCCGGCCATTGAGCCGGTACCCCTTCTGCATCACGCCGACGACCCGGTTTGGCTCCCCGTCGTCGGGCTGCATCGACATCGCCTGATGCAGGTCCGGGTCGAAGCGCTCGCCTTCCGGCGAGACGACTTCGACCCCGTTTTTTTCGAGGGCCTGAAGCATCATCCGCAGGGTCATCTCGGTTCCTTCGCGGATGGTGTCCACGGACGCCTCGTCGCGGGCCGCAGCTTCCAGCCCCATCTCCAGCGAGTCGACGACCGGGAGCAATCCTTCGACGAAGCGCTCGAGCGCATACTTGTGCGCATTCTGCACATCCTTTTCGACCCGCTTGCGCAGGTTGTCCATTTCCGCGTGCAGCCGGAGCACCTCGTTGCGCTGAACCTCGACTTCGGCGCGCGCGTCGGTCAGCGCCTGCTGCAGGCGCTCGATTTCGTCCCCACCCGCCTCAGGCTTTGGAGCCTCTGGCTCGGGCGCCGCGTCGGTCTGCGTCGGTTCGTGCGCGGTATCCCGCGTCGGCATCGGTTCCTGTTCCTGGGCGGTTTGCTCTTGCTTGCTCATGGTCTCTCGGTTCTTGTGTTCGTTTGATATGCCATCGGTTCGGGTCGAATATCCACGCCACCCGCGGCGCGCATGACGAGCCGGTGCCCCCTACATGCAGGCAGACGGGCGCCTTTTCAATGGCTGACCGTCAGGAATGTCCGTGGCGCAACCGGAAACGGCGACGGACAGCCCGGGGTTCAGCGCCCGCCAAGGGCCTTGCCCATGAGCCGCGAGGTCAGGTCGACGATCTGAATCACCTGATCGTAGTGCATCCGCTTTGGCCCGATGACACCCAGCACACCGAGGATCTCTCCCTCGTGTGCATACGGCGCGCCGATCACGCTGCATTCCTCGAAGGTCGGACTCCCCGACTCGCTGCCGATGAAGATCTGCACGCCATCCGCCCGTTCGCAGCGATCGAGCAGCTCAAGAAGCTCCTTCTTTTCGCTGAACGCCTGGAACAGGCGCTTGACCCGCTCCATGCTCGAGAGCTCGTCCAACCCCATCAGGTTGACATGTCCCGCGACGATCACGTCCGCCTCCGCGGACTCGTCATCCCCGGCGACGGCCGATTCTGCCAACGCAATCGCTTCACGAAGGCCTGCCTCGATGTCGGCACGCATGTTGCGAAGCTCTTCGAGCAGCCGGCTGCGCATGTCCTGCACACTGACCCCGGCGAGGGTCTCGTTCAGGTAGTTCGAGAAGCGAACCAGCTCTGCCTGGCCGTAGGGCCGGTCGGTCGTGACGATGCGGTTCTGAACCTGTCCGTCCCGGGTCACCAGCACGGTCAGCACCCGGTGTTCGGACAGGCCGATGAACTCGATCTGCCGGAACGCGGCCCGAACCGGACGCGGCACGGTGACCACCCCGGCGAAACGGGTCAGACTCGAAAGCAGGTTTGAAGCAGTGCCCGCTACCCGCTGCGGATCTCCCTGTGTCTCCTCCAGCAGCGCCCGTTCAAGCTTGTCTGCATCAATCGCCCGCCCGCCCCGCTGCACCAGCAGGCTGTTCACGAACAGCCGGTAACCCTGCTCGGTCGGCACCCGGCCGGCGGAGGTATGCGGCGCGCGAATCAGACCAAGCTCCTCGAGATCGGCCATCACGTTGCGGATGGTGGCCGGGCTGATGTTCAGCTCGCCCATGCGCGACAGGGTCCGGGACCCGACCGGTGTTCCCGCCTCGATATACCGGTCAATCAGGGCGCGCAACAAAGTCTGCGCCCGCTCGCTCAGATCCGACCACTCCGTCATCTGTTCATGCCGCTGGGGGAGTACATGCCCGTCCGCGAGGCTCGAAATCAAGACCCGAAGAACACTTGGCACTCGTCAATTGGGAGTGCCAAAGCTACGCAGGCACCCCCACGGTGTCAAGCAAACGCCTCCAGGAGCGGGTCTGCGGGCCGGCCAGTCCAGGCTGGGAGCACAGGGCAGTCGAATGATGACCGGGACGAAAAGTCGGTGGGCCGGCCCGCCGCGCCCCGGAGGAATGCCCGACTGCGTCGCCCCCCGGGCTGAATGCGTACCGGACGGCGGGCACGACGCTCAAACAAAAGCCCGACAAGGCGTATACTCGCAGGACCACGCGCCCGCCCCTGCCGGAACCGGGTGCGGGGGTGACCGCCCCGGCGGACAGCCATCCACAACAGCCACCCAACTCATGTCAAGAAAACCGTCCAAGGCCTTTCGCCACGTGGGCATCCTGATCAAGCCGACCCATGATCCCGTCCTTCCAGACGTGCTGCGGCGGCTGGCGGCGTTTCTGGATGAACGCAAGACGCGATGGTCAGTGGAAGTGCAGCATCGGCACCATTTCGAGGACATCGAAGTGGAAACCTTCGAGCGGCTGGAACACCCCGACTGCGACCTGATCATCGTGATTGGCGGTGACGGCACCCTCCTGAACGCGGCCCGGATGCTGGCGCGCTGGAACGTGCCGGTGATGGGGGTCAACCTCGGTCGGCTGGGGTTCCTGGTGGACGTGGCACCCAACGAGATCGAAACTCAACTGGGCGCGGTGCTTCAGGGCGAGTACGTCGAGGAATCGCGGATTCTGCTTGATGGCGCCCTGATCCGCGAGGACACCACCCTGATGCGGGGGGTGGCGTTCAACGACATCGTGTTCAAGATGCGCGACCCGGCGCGGATGGTGGAGTTTTCCATGCACATCGACGGACGGCTGGTCAACGTGCAGCGCTCGGACGGGGTGATCATCTGCACCCCGGCCGGCTCCACCGCCTATGCCCTGTCGGCCGGCGGCCCGCTGATTTCGCCCGAACTCGATGCGGTCGGCATCGTCTCCATCTGCCCGCACACCCTGAGCTATCGGCCGATCGTGATCAGTGCACAAAGCACCATCGACATCGAGCCGGCGGGTGATTCGCGGGGGGCCGGGATCGTCAGTTTCGACGGCCAGATCAATCATCGCATGGAACAGGGCGACCGACTGGTCATCAGACGGCACGAACAGCACGTCCGCCTGATCCACCCCGCCGGCCACGACCATTTCGCGGTCCTGCGCAACAAGCTGAACTGGGGAGGGAAGTTCTAGTCGCCATGCTCAGTCAACTGCACATTCGGGACTTCGCACTGATCGAGCGCCTGCGCCTGGAATTTTCCGGCGGCATGACGACCCTGACTGGTGAGACCGGGGCCGGCAAGTCGATCCTGATCGATGCGCTGGGACTGGTTCTGGGCGCGCGCGCCAACGCAGCCCTGGTGCGCCCCCAGGCCGATGGCGCCGAAGTGAGCGCGGTGTTCAGCGTCCGCGACCAGGACCCCGCGCAGCGCTGGCTGACCGAGCAGGCACTGGATGAAGACGGAGAATGCATTATCCGGCGCGTCATCAAGGCGGATGGCAAGTCGCGTGCCTGGATCAACGGCCGCCCCGTGCCGCTGCAATCATTGCGGGCACTGGCCGAGCATCTGGTGTCCGTGCACGGACAGCATGAAAACCAGCGACTCATGCAGGGGCCGGTTCAGCGCGATATCCTCGACGGGTTCGGCGGACATGACGAGGCACGCAGGAGCCTGCGGCAGGTCGCCCGCGAGCTCGAGGAACTGACGGGGCGCCTGAACGGCCTGCAGGCCGACCAGGCCGCGCGTTCGGACCGGCTCGAATTACTCGGTTACCAGCTTGAGGAAATCGACGAAATCGCGCCCGAAGAACACGAGTTCGACACGCTGCATGAGCAACTGGCACGCCTTTCCCATGCCGACGAGCTCGCGGCCACCGATGATCGGCTGGTCGACACGCTTTACGAGTCCGACGACAGCGTGCATGACCGGATCAGCCGGGCCGCGCGGGATCTCGAATCACTGCTGACCCATGACCCTGCCCTGCAGCCAATCATCGAATCGCTTGAAACGGCAAACGTCCATCTCGAGGAGGCCGCCGCCGGGCTGCGGCAGCACCGCGAAACCCTGGAACACGACCCGGAGACCCTCGCCCGGGTGCAGGCACGGCTGGACAGCCTGCATGAACTGGCCCGCCGGCACCGTGTCGCCCCGGAACAGCTCCTGCCGCACGTGGCGCAGTTGCGGGCCGAGCACGAGCGCCTGGAGGCGGAGTCCGAGGACCTCACCGGCCTGAGCGCCCGAATCGAAAAGGTCCGCGCACACTACCTTGAACAGGCAACGGTCCTCTCGACGCGACGGCGCGAGGCCGCCGAACGACTTGGCGAAGCCGTGACCGACGCCATTCGCCAGCTCGGCATGCCGCACGGCGTGTTTTCGGTGATTGTCGCGCACCATCCGCAGCAGGTTTCCGAGACCGGCAGTGACGAGATCCGCTTTGAGATCGCACCCAATCCCGGGCAACCGCCCAAGCCGCTGGCGAAGATCGCCTCCGGCGGGGAGCTCTCGCGGGTGAGTCTGGCGCTGAAGGCCCTGACCGCCGCGCACGACCCGGTACCGACCTTTATCTTTGACGAGGTGGACACGGGCATCGGCGGTGCCACTGCCGATATCGTGGGCCGCTACCTGCGGCGACTGGGTGCGTCACGGCAGGTTTTCTGCGTGACGCACCTGGCGCAGGTCGCCGCGCATGGTCACAACCAGTGCCGCATCACCAAGCATCAGGACCCGGAGCAGACACGCACCGAGGTCGAGTGCCTGAACGAACCGCAGCGCATTGACGAACTGGCCCGAATGCTGGGCGGTGCCCGGGTCACCGATCGAACCCGCCAGCTGGCCCGCGAAATGCTGCAGGCCTGTCGGTCGCCGTCAGACTGACCGTGCACGTGGGCCGCGCCGGAGGTTCACGGAGCGTTCACATGGGCACGGCATCCTCGGTGCCGAGCGGGTAACCGCCGGCAGGGCTCCCTGGCGTGCGGCCCGCATGACCACTGTGCCCCCGGAGCGAGCATCATGACTGACCAGACCCGCATCGGCCGCGTCGTCGAAGACGGCGACGAGCCAATCAGCAACCACTCCAGCAACCGTCACTTCCAGGACATTCTAAAGGCCCGTCTCTCCCGGCGCGACGTACTCAAGGGCGGCCTGGCCGCCGCGATCACCGGCCTGTTCGGAACCGGACTCGCCGGCTGCGGATCGCCTGATGACCAGCAGTCCGGTCAGGCGTCGTCCACCGAGCGCCCGCCTGAACCGAATCAGGTCGATGACCTGCTCGGGTTCGATCCGTTGCCCGTGTCGGCCGCCGACGCGATCCAGGTGCCGGAAGGCTACCGGGCGACAGCCATCCTGCCCTGGGGCACACCGATTACCGGCGACTTCCCGACGTGGCGACCGGACAACAAGGGCGCGCAGCAGGCCATGCAGGTCGGCAGCCACCATGACGGCATCCACTTTTTCCCGATCGAGGGCAAGGACCCCTGGTCCGGCAGTTCCGAGGATGGCCTGCTCGTGATGAACCACGAGTATGTCGAACCGCGCTTCCTGCATGCATCGGCCGCCGGCATGGCCCTGGACAGCAGCCAGTATCCGCAGCACCCCGACGGCAGCCGGGACAGCGATCAGGTCCTCAAGGAGATCAACGCGCATGGCGTGAGTGTCGTACGCGTGACCCGGCAGCCAGACGGCAGCTGGCACGTGACGCCCGATCCAAGGAACCGCCGGATTACCGGCCTCACCGCCGTCGAGATCGGCGGTCCCGTGCGCGGCTCGGAGCTCGTCCGGACGCGCTACAGTGCGGAAGGCACCCGGGCGCGCGGAACACTGAACAACTGCGCCCATGGCGTGACCCCCTGGAACACCTATCTGGCCGCCGAGGAAAACTGGGCGTCGTACTTCAACAATGACGCCGGCGAGCAGCCACGCGAGCAAACCCGTTACGGCGTGACCCACCGACGGTATGCCTGGCACAAGGCGGACAATGGCGCGGACGAGTTCATGCGCTTTGACGTCACCCCGAAAGGCATCGCGGCCACCGACGACTACCGCAACGAGGCGAACACCTTCGGCTGGGTCGTGGAAATCGATCCCTTCGACCCCGAAAGCACCCCGGTCAAGCGCACGGCCCTCGGACGCTTCGCGCACGAGGGCATCGTGTTCGCGCCCACGGTCGAGGGACGCCCGATCGTCTGCTACTCGGGCGACGACGCACGCTTCGAGTACATCTACAAGTTCGTCAGCGACGAGCCGTACTACAAAGACACCGCGGGCGGTCACCTGCTGGACAAGGGCACGCTCTACGTCGCCAAATTCAACGAGGACGGCACAGGTGAATGGCTGCCGCTTGTCTTTGGCGAGGGCCCGCTGCAACCGCAGCCGATCAGCCAGGGCGAGGCACGCGACTGCCACTGTTTCAAGGACCAGGCCGAAGTGCTGGTCAACACCCGCCTTGCCGCGGACCTGCTCGGCGCGACCAAGATGGACCGACCCGAATGGGGCGCCGTCGACCCGAAGACCGGCGCGGTCTACTTTACGCTGACCAACAACACCCGGCGCGGCGAAGGCGAAACCGACCGCGCCAATCCGCGCGCGCGCAACTACGACGGGCACATAATCCGCTGGCGCGAGGCCAACGATGATCACGCGGGCACAACCTTTGAATGGGAGATCTTCGTACTTGCCGGACCGGCCGATTCAGGCACCACCTTTGCCGGCGCCGCGCTTGACGAGGGCAGCAAGTTTACCAGCCCGGACGGGTTGTGGTTTGATGCCGACGCGCGGATGTGGATTCAGACGGATATCAGTGAAAGCGTGCAAAACCAGGGCCGTTTCGAAGAGTTCGGCAACAACGCCATGCTGGCCGCCAACCCGGTCACCGGCGAGATCCGACGCTTTCTGACCGGCCCCGCCGGCCAGGAGATCACCGGCGTGGTCACCACCCCGGACCAGCGGACCATGTTCATCAACGTCCAGCATCCCGGCGCGACGACGCAGGCGGCAGACTTCGCCAAAGGGCGCTACACAAGCAACTGGCCTGATGGCGAAAACGCGATCCCGCGCTCGTCCACCGTAGTCATCAGCCGCATCGATGGCGGCAAGGTCGGCGCCGGCTGACCGGCGCAAACCCCCGGCAAACCAAATCGGGACCGGGCCAGGGCCTGCCGGATAAGCGGCCGGTCGCAGCCCACCGGCGTGGCAGGTCCCGGCGATGGACCTGCGATGCGCGGTGCGTTCGGTCGCGCAGCAGTGAATGACAGCGGATGACATGGACGCCCCGGTGCCGGGTCGCGGCGCCGCGGGAGGGTGGACCGGATTGCCGCGTCCCCTGCCTGCGGCCTGCAGGATTGGCAGGACTCCACCGAACGCGGACACCCCGGGCGCGGCATGGGTGCAGGGGCGTCTGGGGTCAGGTCAGTGGCAGGTGCAGGATTGTCTGGTGCCGCTTCAGCGCCCCCGTCCCTCGTGCGGGGTGCGACTGATGCCGTAGATGACCAGCGAGTAATCGGTCATGTCGAAGCCGAACTCTTCGGCGATCGAGGCGATCCGCTCCTGAATGACCGGGTCATGAAACTCCTCGACGCGCCCGCTCTTGATGCAGACGATATGGTCATGTTCCCCCTTCGAGATCAGCTCGAAAACGGCCTTGCCGCCTTCGAACTGGTGACGCTTGACGATATCGGCTGTCTCGAACTGAGTCAGGACCCGATACACGGTCGCCAGGCCGATCTCCTCCCCCTTGCTGAGCAACTCCTTGTAGACGTCCTCCGCGCTCATGTGCCAGTCCGGGTTGCTCTCCAGGATCTCGAGGATCTTCACCCGCGGCAGGGTGATCTTGAGTCCGGCCTTCTTCAGTTCGCTCGATTCCAAAGGTTTTCCTCCAAGGTCGCGTCGGATGCACTCATGTGCACGACCTCTTGCGTGTGTGCCATGCGGTGTTGCGGGCCTTCCCCGCCCCGCGCGCCCGATTCATCCCGCTCGGGGAAGAAGCATCCGCGCCGGTCGTTTCTGGACTTGAGCGGCCCGCGCTACGTATGATTGCCTTATCGTTCAAAACACAAAGTATAACCAAATGCGCCGACTTTACCTGCCTCTTGTCGTGGCCGCCGCGCTGCTGTCCGGCTGTTCGAAAGTCTATGTACCGCCCTTCGTGCAGGTCTATCAACCCGATATCCAGCAGGGGAATGTGCTGCTCTCCGACGACGTCGACGCGATACGCGCAGGCATGTCCAGAAATCAGGTGCGCGCCCTGCTCGGCAGCCCGTCACTGGAACCGGTGTTCGATGCGCAGCGCTGGAATTACGTGTTTTACAGCAAGCCGAGCAAGAAAAAGGCCTTCAAGCACCTGCTGGTCATCGAGTTCGATGACGATGGCCGTGTCCGGGAGACTCGGCAGGAAGGCGAGCCGCTGCCGGTTGACGAGGCCGAGCTGGCCAGGATGCTCATGGACTGAGCATCGCACATATCCAACCGCCCCCCGGTGCAACACGCATGCCGCAGTCTGAAAACGCCCGCCCCGCCCTGATCATGCCACCGAGGCAAACCACGGCCGACGGGCGCACCCGCCGGGTGGGCGTCGAGCTGGAGATGAACGGGATCACGCTGGATGAACTGGCAAGCACCGTGGCCGGGGTGCTTGATCTTGAGATCACGGCGCAGGGACGGTACGAGCGACTGTTGACGGGTGATCCGGCCGGGGACTGGAAGGTCGAACTGGATTTTCGCCTGCTGCGGGACATGGGGCGCGAACCCCGTGACGGGGGCGAAATCATTGATGAGCTGCGCCATTCGGCCGAAGAGATCCTGGCCCGGGTTTCCGAACCGGTCGTTCCCTTCGAGCTGGTTTCTCCGCCCCTGCCTCTGGATCGGCTCGAGGACGTCGAGCGGCTGATCGAACACCTGCGGGCCCGAGGCGCGCGCGGCACGACCCGCCAGGCCACCAACGCCTTCAGCCTGCAGCTCAACCCGGAGCTGCCGGATCTCTCGGCACAGTCGATACTCGATTACATCCGAGCGTTCTCCTGCCTGTTTCCCTGGCTTCAGCGCCGGGCGCAGGTCGATTTCGCCCGGCGGATCACCGGATTTGCCGAACCCTTCCCCGAGCGCTACCTGCGCCGGATTCTCCGGCCCGAGTACCAGCCGGAGCAGACGGCCCTGATCGACGACTACCTGGACGCCAACCCGACCCGAAACCGGGCGCTCGACCTGTTGCCACTGTTCGCGCACCTCGATCACGAGCGGGTGGTCGACCGGGTGGCGGACCCGCTGATCAAGGCCCGTCCCACACTCCACTACCGCCTGCCCAACTGCGAGATCGATCGGCCCGACTGGGGCCTTCACGTCGTCTGGAACGACTGGTGGCAGGTCGAGGCGCTGGCCTGCGACCACGACCGTCTCACGGAATGTTGTGCGGCCTTCCTGGCATTTCTGGACGCGCCCGTGGACCGGCTGTTTGGTGCGGACTGGTCAACCCGGGTGGAACGCTCATGGCTGCGCGCGGCGCCCCGCTGATCGCCGTGACCGGCCCCAGGCGGGGCGCCCGCCTGCCCAGGGTGCTGGTATCCCTGGCGCTGCGGTGGCACGGCGCCCAGGTTCGCCAGATCCGGCCCGGTGACCCGGTCGAGCAACTGGAATTCGACGGGGTCGTGATCACCGGCGGCCACGATATCGACCCGGTGCTGTATGCCGCAGAGCCGGAAGTGCAGCCGCGTCACGATGTCGAGCGAGATCGATTCGAAATGGCGGTCATCGACCAGGCCCTCGCTCGGGCAGTACCCATCCTGGGAATCTGTCGCGGCGCGCAGTTGCTCAATGTGCGCCTTGGCGGCTCCCTGTTCCAGGACCTCAAGAGCCGACGCCGACACACCTCGAACCGCAGGACGATCCTGCCGCTCAAGACACTGCACCTTGCCCCCGACAGCCAGCTGGAACACCTGCTGGGCACCGACCGGATCCGGATCAACAGCCTGCACAACCAGGCCATCGACCGGCGCGGGGACAGGCTGCGCATCGCGGGGCGGGATCTCGACGGAATCGTGCAGGCCGTCGAACGCGATGGCGGGACATTCATTCTCGGGGTCCAGTGGCATCCCGAGTTTCTGATCTACCAGGAACGACAACGACGGCTGTTTCGGACCCTGGTCGAGCAGGCAACTGCGCAGGACAGCGGGTAACCGGCCCGGAGGGCGCCGGTTCTCGTTCCGGCCCCAACTTCCCCACGGCCAGCCTGCCCGGAAAGGTCCGCACGCAGCAATGGACGAGCTCGTACCGCGATTCCCCAACGCGCCCGGACGGTTGCCCATCCGAACTTGATCCGTCGAGGCCCGCCGGTTGTTGAGCGGCCCCGCTGGCATCTGCGGCCGGTGCGCGCTCCCCGCTTCTTGATGGTTCCCACGTGGTGCAAATCTGGTGCAACCGAGATTCGAGAATCCACGCAGATTTGGCAGAAAACCAACCGGGCAGGACCCGCGCCGCGATTGCCAAACCGCCGTGCAGGGCGCATCGTGGCGCGATTTGGCATAAAAAAAGGCCCGGTTATCAAACCGGACCTTTTCCAATTGGTGCCCAGGAGAGGACTCGAACCTCCACGGCTCTCACCACTAACACCTGAAGCTAGCGCGTCTACCAATTCCGCCACCTGGGCAAGTGGCGCGTATTTTACGTGGCCCACGGTGACTGTCAAGCGGTTTTTGATTTCACCTGCGCAGGCCCCGAACCGGTCGCGTCACGCGCGGGCGGTTCGTGATGTTTTTCAGAGGTTTGCCGGCCCCGTCGCGCGGCCAACCCGGTTTCAGTCATCGCCCGCGCTCTGTGCCTCCAGCGCCATCCAGCGCTCAAGCGCCTCGTCCAGGGCCAGGCCCAGCTCGTGGAGCCGCTCCAGTGTCTCGTTGACCTCGGCCATCGGGCGCGCATAGAAGTCGGGTCGTGACACCTGGGCACTCAGCGCCGCCTGCTCCTGCTCCAGGGCCTCGATGCGCCCGGGTAACTCGTCAAGCTCGCGCTGCGCCCGATAACCCAGTTTTCGGGGTCTCCGTGCCGTGTCCTTTTGCCTGGGTGCCGATTCCTTCGCGGGCACGCCCTTGCCCCGGTCGCCCGCGGCCGCAACGGGCGTTTTTCTGGCCGCGACCCAGTCGCTGTACCCGCCGACATGCTCGACCACCCGCCCGTCACCCTCGAACGCGAACACGGAGGTCACGGTATTGTCGATAAAGGCCCGGTCGTGACTGATCAGCAGCAGGGTGCCCTCGTACCCAACCAGCAGGTCTTCCAGTACTTCGAGCGTCTCCAGGTCGAGGTCGTTGGTCGGCTCGTCCATGACCAGCAGGTTGGCCGGCTTGAGAAACAGCTTGGCCAGCATCAGGCGGTTGCGCTCTCCGCCGGAAAGAATGCGCACCGGACTGCGGGCGCGCTCCGGCGTGAACAGGAAATCCTTGAGATAGGAAATGGCGTGACGCGGCTTGCCTGCGACAACCAGGTTTTCGTTGCCCTCGTCAAGCTGCTCGATTGCGGACCTGTCCGGGTCCAGTCCGGCGCGGTACTGGTCGAAGTGCGCGACCTGAAGCTGGGTACCGAGAACCACCGTGCCCGAGTCCGGCTCGATCTCCTTGAGCAGCAGCCGGATCAGGCTGGTCTTGCCGACCCCGTTCGGACCGACCAGACCAATCCGGTCGCCCCGAAGGATCGTGCATGAAAAGTCGTCAAGCAGAAGTTTGCCACCCAGCCTCAGGCAGACCCCCTTGGCCTCGACCACCCGCCTGCCCGAAATGCCGCCCCGGTCCAGGGTAATGCTGGCGGTACCCTGACGCTCGATACGGGCCGCCCGCTCGGCACGCATCGTCTTGAGGGCCCGCACGCGCCCCTCGTTACGCGTTCGCCGCGCCTGGACGCCCTTGCGGATCCAGACCTCCTCCTCGGCCAGTTTCTTGTCGAACTGGGCGTTTTCCAGCTGTTCGGCGTGTTCGCGCTCCGCCTTGCGCCGCAGGTAGTTGCCATAATCCCCGGGCCACGAAGTCAGCCGTCCCCGATCCAGCTCCAGAATCCGGGTCGCCAGGGCTTCCAGAAAGGCCCGGTCGTGCGTGATGAAAAGCACCGCCCCGGCAAACCCCGACAGGAACGACTGCAGCCATTCGATTCCCGCGATGTCCAGATGGTTTGTCGGCTCGTCCAGCAACAGGATGTCCGGGGCGCTGGCCAGCGCCCGCGCGAGTGCAACCCGTCGCCGCCATCCCCCGGAAAGCGATCCGATCGACTGTTCGGGCGGCAACTCCAGTCGACTGAGCGTCGATTCGACGCGCTGGTCGAGCAGCCAGCCGTCCCGCGAATCGATCTGCTGCTGCAAGCGATGCAGTTCTTCCAGCAGCCTGGCCGATTCCGGCTCGGTACGCAGGCGGTCGCTCACCGCGTGAAAGCGGGCCAGCACCTCTCCGAGGTCCCCGAGTCCGCCGGACACGTACTCGCGGATGGATTCCTCGCCCTCCAGCACCGGGTCCTGCCCCAGGGCGGCGATGCGGGCGCCTCCGGCCAGCTGGACGCTGCCCTCGTCGGCTCGCTGCGCCCCCATGATGATCCGCAGCAGCGTCGACTTGCCCGATCCATTGCGGCCGACCAGCGCCACGCGCTCACTCGGCTCCAGAGTGAACTCAATGTCGTCAAGCAATGCATCGCTGCCAACGTGGAAACTTAGTCCCTTGACCTGCAGCGTCATGAAAAAAGCACCCTTCTGTCACCCTGCGGTGTGCCCCGATCAGTCAACCCTGAAACTCCCTGCCGTTTTTTGAAGATCCGCCGCCAGCTGGGCCAGCTCCTGGCTGGCCACCGCCGACTGGCTGGCTGCCTCTGAGGTTTGGCGTCCGACTTCGCTGATGGAGACCACGCGCTGGTTGATTTCCTCTGCCACCGAACCCTGCTGCTCGGCCGCACTGGCAATCTGCATGTTCATGCCGTTGACCGCGGCAACCGCCGCTCCGATGCGCTCCAGCGACTCATATGCCTGTTCTGCCCGGGAGACGCTCTCTCCGACGGTCTGACGCCCCCCGACCATCGCCTCGGCCGCCTCCTTGACGCCCTTTTGGAGCTTGTCGATCATTTCGTGGATCTGGATCGTGGAGTTCTGCGTCCGGGAAGCCAGCGCCCGCACCTCCTCGGCCACGACCGCGAAGCCGCGGCCCTGTTCACCGGCCCTGGCCGCCTCGATGGCGGCATTGAGCGCGAGCAGGTTGGTCTGTTCGGCAATCCCCTGAATCACGTCGATGACCGAGCCGATCTCGTCGCTTTCCGAGTGAACGCGCTCGATTGTCTGTGTCGTCTGGTTGAAGATACCCGCCAGCTCGTTGATATACCGCCGGTTGCCCTCCACCACGCGCCGCCCCTCGCCGGTCTGGCTGTCGGCCTCCCGGGTCTTCTCGGCCGCATCAGCCGCGTTGCGTGCGACCTCCTGGACCGTGGCCGTCATCTCGTTCATGGCGGTCGCCACCATCTCGGTTTCTTCCTGCTGCCGGCCCATCGAGCTGGTCGACTGGCTGCTGATCGCGGACATCTGTTCGGAA
>JBKHDT010000049.1:0-17695 GCA_046541195.1 Halothiobacillaceae bacterium
GATCGCGGTCTGGAAAAACGTCATTGTAGGAGGCCAGCTCCGCTGGGCGACCGACCACACCAAACCCCGGATCACGGTTTGGAAAAACGTCATTGTAGGAGGCCGGCTGTGCCGGGCAAGCGACCACACCAAACCCCGGATTGTGGTCCCGTAGGCCCGATAAGGCCGCAGGCCGCATCGGGCAAAATCGGGATGACGGTGGGAACCCGCATCGGGCAACCCCGGCCCCGGCGGCGGCAACCCCGACCGCATCAATGCCGGATGCGGCTTCGCCTTATCCGGCCTACATCGCTTATCCGGCCTACATCGCGGTGGGCGACCCTGTCGCGCAGAAAATCTGCGCTCCCACAACGTCGGCACCAACCTGTGGGAGGCCGGCTGTGCCGGGCGACAACCACGGATGCGGCTTCGCCTTATCCGGCCTGCATCCCTGATGCGGTGCGCGCCGTGGTCCGGCTGGGCATTTTGCCCCGGGTCGCGCTTGATTTGTCCTGGGCGGATGGATTGCGGCGCCCGGAGTCCATGCCCGTTCCAGAGGCTGAATTGAAACTGCCGATGTTGGTGATTGGTTCAGTCTTTGCTAACTTGCATTTTTCCAATATGGACATTAGGGTCTTTAAGGCTTCAAGGGGATCAAGTTGGACTCAAGGGCTCTGGAGTATCAGCAGATCGCGGATGCGGCGGGGCGGCGCGGGCTGTTCTTCTATCTGAGAGTGGCGACGCTGGTGCTTGGCATGCTGTTGCTGCTGGCGATGGCGCTGCTGCTGCCGCGCCAGTACAAGTTGGAAGAAGAGCGCCTGCTTGCCCAGATCGAGGGCCGGATCGTCGATCGTGCCTATTCCCTGAACGAGAAGCTTGCCAATCTCTCCTACCAGGTCGATGGGATGCGGCGCTGGGCCGAACTGGCGCTTGATTTGCCCGGCGGACTGCCGCCTAGCCCATTGCTTGAAGGCGTTCAGGATCTGCCCGATACCGGCACGTTCACGCTCGACAGGATTCCCGGCGGGTTCGAGGCTGAAGAAATCGGCAATATCTACGGTCTGGGTTCGGTCGATACGCTTGCCCCCCTGCTGCGGGACGAGCTCAACATGGCGCTTTGGATGTTTCCGATGCATCAAGCCGCGCTTGAGGCTTCGCCGGAACTTGCCTGGGCCTACTACGACTCGATCGGCGTGATCTACGCCATCTCCCCCTGGATTCACAGCGACCGGATGCTGCGGCAGACCGGGGCCGAAACGCTGGCGGGGCTGCTCTCCTACGCACTCGAGATGGATTTCATCCAGTTGGGCACCCCGGAGCGCAATCCGGAACGTCTGCCTTACTGGACGCCGCTGTACATGGACCCGGCCGGCAAGGGGCTGATGGTTACCCATGGTGCCCCGGTATACACGGGGGACCGCTTTCGCGGCATTGTCGCCGCCGATCTTACGCTGGACTTTCTGACCAGCTATCTGGAGATATCCGAGCTGCACGGTCATCCGGTACTTGCCATCACCCGGACAGCCGGGGTTGATGAAGGCATTCTGGCCGTGGGCGAGGCGGGGCTGGTCATCAGCGTCTCGGGGGCCGGGCTGCCCCCGGACGAGGCGACCGAGCTGTCGAGTTACCTGCCCGGAGATCTGAGTCCCGACAAAATTTTTTCCGCCGTCGAGGGATTCACGCGCCAGGACCGCCACTTTGTGCTGAACGTGCCGCTCACCGTGGCGCCCTGGTCGCTGGTTCATGTATGCCCCGTGACCGAGGTCCGCAAGGCGGTCCTCAATGAACTCGCGCCGCTGATCATCAGTTTTGTTCTGCTTCTGGGGGTTCTGGCGGCCCTGTATTTGTTGCTGTGGCGGCAGATGCACGAGCACGAGCGTTTCGAGCGCACTCTGCGCCGGCTGGCCGTCTCGGACCCGCTGACGGGCGTGTACAACCAGCGTCACTTCCGCAGCGTGGCCGAGGTCGAGCGTGAACGTGCCCGCCGTCATCACCACCCGTTGTCATTGCTGTTCATGGATATCGACCACTTCAAGCAGATCAATGACAGCCATGGTCACGCGGCGGGTGACCAGGTGCTCAAGGCGTTTGTCCTGCACTGTCAGCGCCGGTTGCGCAGCGCAGATACCCTGGCACGACTCGGTGGCGAGGAATTTGCCGTTATCCTGCCGGAGACGGACCTTGCCGGGGCCGCCCGGGCGGCCGAGCAGTTGCGCGAGGAGCTGGCGGCAGAGCCGATCCCGTGTGACGGGCAGTTGCTGCCGGTGACGGTGAGCATCGGCGTGGCCGCGATGCTGCCGGATGAAACCGTCGACGGTTGGGTGGGTCGTGCGGATCAGGCCATGTACGAGGCCAAGCGGCAGGGGCGCAACCGGGTTGAAGTCAGCGACCCGGAGCAGGGGGCGGTCGCGGTCACGGCGCACTGAATGCTTGGAGCCTGCGCTTCATCCGGGCTAGTCTTGGCTTTTCAATCCGGTTGAAAGGGAGACTTTGCTTATGGCCGCGCCTCGTTGCCCCCGTCCTGCCCGGATGTTTTTTTCCGCCTTGCTGGTCGCGTTGCTTTTCGGCCTGCTGCCTGTCGGGCCTGCGCTGGCGGATGTCGATCGGCCAGCGGTCGACGTCGTGTTCGCCACCGGGAGCGAGGCCGATGCGCTGCTTGCCCGGTCTGATGAAAAGGCGCCGTTCTGGCGCCTTTTGCGTGGATTCGTCTCCGAGCGGGAACTGACCTTCTGCGGCGTGGCCACCGCGGCGATGACACTCAACGCGCTGGACGTCAAGCCGCCGCCCTCGCCGGAAATCCACCCCTTCAGCGTCTTTGACCAGTACAACCTGTTCACGGCAGAGGCGCTGGCGGTCAAGTCGGTGGGCGAAATCCAGCGCAGTGGCCTGACGTTGGCCGAAGTGGCGGCGATTCTGCGCAGCCACGGGGTAAAGGTGGCAGTGCGCCATGCCGGCGAGGCGCCGCTGGAGCAGTTTCGCCGCGAGGCGCGCGCCGCGCTTGCAGGCGACGGCAGTATCGTGACCGTCAACTTTGCCCGCGCGGGGCTCGGCATGGAAGGCCCCGGGCATCATTCGCCCCTGGCCGCCTATGACGCCGAAAGTGACCGGTTCTTGATGATGGACGTGGCGCGGTACGAGTGGCCGCCGTCCTGGGTGCGTGCCGAGGACCTGTACAACGCCATGAACACCCGCGACGACGATGCCGGCAAGACCCGGGGCTGGCTTGTGGTTCGCAAGGGGGGGCAGCCATGATCGACTCGCGACGTCACTTTCTGCGTCTGCTGCTGGCCGGACTGGCCGCGGCGCAATGGCCGGTTCAGGCCACCGGTGCGGCTGCCCGGTCCGGGTCGTCCGCGACGACAACCCGGGGCAACTGGGACCAGGCCGCAGAGCGCCTGAGCGGGGTCGACGGGCTCGGGCATGGCCCGCTGCATGATGTTCGCGCCGCACTGCTGGCACGCCATGACCCGGCCCGGATCGACAAGCTTGCGGCTGTCGCGATGAACGCGACCGACGACAGCCTGGCCGCTGATCTTGAAAACGCGGGCCTGCAGGATCTTGCGCAGGAGGCGCTGATGATGGTTTTCGGCGTCACCCGCCTGGCGGACTTCGACTTCAGCGCGATGCCGGTCTGGACCGCGCTGGGCTATACCAAGCCGCCGAGCTACTGCAGCCCGGAATTCGGGGACTGGGCGCACCCACCGAAGGAGGCATCTCATGGCTGATCAAAAACCAGGCCTTGATGCCGACGTGGTGGTCATCGGTTCCGGAATCGTGGGGGCCACGGCCGCCTGGCGGCTGGCCAGGGGCGGCGTGTCGGTCCTGATGGTGGAAGCAGGTGCCGAGGTCAAGCGGGGCGAGGCGGTGGTCCGCTTTCGCGCGCACCCGGAAGATGGCGTCAACGCGCCCTACGATGAGTTGCCGAGCGCGCCCTACCCGACGGCGCAGGACAGTCACTATGTCAACACCGGGCCCGACCGGTTCATCGGGAGCTACACGCGTGTGGTCGGCGGCACCAGCTGGCACTGGACCGGCTTTGGCACGCGCTTTTTTCCGGCCGACTTTCGCAGCCGCAGTCGCTACGGCGTCGGCGAGGACTGGCCGATCGACTACGAACAGATGGTGCCCTACTACCGCCGCATCGAGGCCTTCTGGGGCGTGGCCGGGCCAAGCGAAGATGCCCTGGACGCGCCGCGCGACACGGGCTACCCGATGCCGGAGATTCCGCTAACCTACCTGGACCGGCAGGTGGCGAAGGCGGCCGGGCAAATGGACCTGACGGTGCGCGCCTGGCCGCACCTGCGCAACAGCGTGGTCTTCGACGGTCGGCCGCCCTGCTGCGGCAACGCCACTTGCGTGCCGATCTGTCCCGTCGGCGCCAAGCTCGATGGCAGTCACATCGTCAAGAAGGCCCGCGCAAAAGGGGCGAAGCTGCTCAACCCCGCGACCGTTTTCCGGCTGGTCGTCGACAATGATGGCCGCGTCACCGAGGCGCACTACCGGCAACCGGACGGTGGCGAGGGCATCCTGCGTGCCCGGCATTTCATCGTGGCCTGCCATGCCATCGAGACGCCGCGCCTGCTGCTGCTCTCGCGCGATGCGCGCTTGCCGGACGGGATCGCCAACGGCAGCGACACAGTGGGGCGCTACCTGATGAGCCAGGGCAGCATCGACAGCCGCGCGCTGGTCGCCGAGCCGGTCTGGCCCTATCGCGGCCCGACCACCACCGGGGGGATCTGGGAGTACCGGGACGGGGACGGGCGCAAGCGCCGGGCGGCCATCGGCATCTCGATGCTCAACCGCGGTTTTCGTGCCGCGACCGGGCCGATCGACCGCGCCGGCGAACTGATCCGCGCCGGCCTGGTCGGCAAGGCGCTGACCGAGCGCCTGCGTGACGAATGCGCGCGCGAGGTCACGCTCAATGTCTCTGCCGAGACGCTGCCGGACGCCGACAACCGGGTGACGCTTTCCGAGCGCGTCGATGGCTCCGGCCTGGCGCGCCCGCAGGTGTTCTTCCGGATGGACGACTACACCCGCGACGGGCTCGCCTTCGGGGCCGAACTGCAGGAGAAGATCCTGCGCCGCATGGGGGCGACCGAGGTCGACAGTGACGAGGCTGGCCTCAGCGTCGCCATCATGGCCGGCAGCACCCGCATGGGCGACGACCCGAAGCGCTCGGTCGTCGACAGCCACTGCCGCAGTCACGACCATGCCAATCTGTGGATTCTGGGCACGTCGGTGTTCCCGACCGCGCCGGTGAGCCCGCCTACGGTTACCGCCGGCGCACTGGCGCTGCGTGCGGCGGACCGCCTTCTGGCGGACCTGAAGCCCGCCTGATGCGCGCGTGCCGGACGGGCGGGCCGCCCCGGCGGGCGCGTGTTCATCGCTTTGCGGTCCTTGGGGCGATCCGCGAGGTGCCTGATGGGAGGTCGATACCGATGAACTGCTGCACAAAGCCTTCGACGGGGTCGTGCAGCCACGCCCCGGCCGGTCCATGCCCGGCCCGGTCCGGGCGAATGCAAGCCACAGCGGTCCCGGCGGGCCGGGTTGCATGAACGAACGGTCCCTGCGCTGGCGGGGCCTTGCGGTGCTGGTCCTGCTCAATGCCGTGGCCCCGATGGTCATCGTCGGGCTGGCCCTGTCGGAACATGCCATCGGCGTTTCGCTCGGGTTCGGCGTGCGCAGTCAGGTGCTGCTGCTTGAAAGCTTCATCATGGCGGTGCTGATCGGCACGCTGCTCAGCGGCCCGCTGATCGCGCGTCATGGCATCGTGCGCGTGCTGGGCGGATCGGTGCTCGGAGCCTGTGCCTTGCTGGTCCTGCTTGCTGCGCACGCGCTGTGGCTGAAGGACCCGACGGCCCTGGAACTGGCCGCGCTCACCTTCCTGCTCGGTGCCTTTGTCGCGCCTTTGTCGCCGGCCACCCAGGTACTGGCCGCCAGCATGTTGCCCGAGAAGGATCGTGCCTGCCGCCTGATGGTCTGGACCGGCGCACGAACCATGGGGCTGATCGCCGGTGCGCTTGCGGCCGGTGCGCTGCTGGCCCATCACGACTGGGGCACGGTGTTCCTGTTGCCGCTGCTGCTGTTGCTGCCGGCGCTGCCGCTGCTTGGCAGCCTGCCGCGCAGCGACGTGCCGCATTCGGCCTTCGACTTTCGCGGGCTCGGCCTGCTGCTCGCCTGGCTGCTGCCGCTGGCGCTGATTCTTGCCTTTGCAGACAGCTGGCATGGCTGGGGAGTCGGGCCAGTGATGGCCGTGGCGGTCGTGATCGGCCTGCCGCTGTTGCTGTTTCTGCGTCATGGCCTGCGCGCGCCCGCGCCCCTGCTTCGGCTCGACGCGCTGTGGATTCCGGGGGTCGCCCTCGCCCTCGCGCTGGTGTTCCTGCTCAATATCGTGACCACCGGCCAGTACGAGGTGCTGTTCGTCCAGGATGTGCTCGGCTGGGCCTCGACCGCGGCCGGCTGGTTCGCGCTGGCCTATGCATTCGGACAGCTCGCCGGTGTCGGTGCCTCGATCCTCCTGGCGCCCCGTCTGGGCGACGGGCCGCTGGTCGGCATCGGCCTGCTGATCCTGATCGCGGGCATGATCGGCTACACGCGCTTCGACCCGACAGCCGGCACGCTCGCCACCGTGACACCGCACCTGCTGACCGGCTTCGGCTCGGGCGTTGTGCTGCCGCTGCTGTCGGTGATCGCGTTTCGTCGAACGCCCGAGTCGCGCCGCGCCGAGGTGTCGTCGCTGCTGGTCTTTACCTATATTCTGGGTACGGAGATCGGGCTGGATGGTCTGGGCGTGGTCTACGGGCATTTTGCCGAGCAGTCGCAGATGGCAGGGTTTCACGGCGTGTTCGTGACCGAACTGGGCATCGCGCTGTCCTGCCTGTTGATCGCCCTGCTGCTGCTTTGGCGCCAGCGCTCTTCGAACACGAGGAATCCGTCATGAAAGTCGTTGCCCTGAGCCACCTCGCCCCGTCGTCCGCGCATCACCTGACCGGCTCCGGCGGCCCAGTCGGGTCCGCGCGCCGAGGGTCGGCACCGTCGCAACCGGCGCCGGATGCCGTCCGGATTGCCTGCAGGAATTAGGAGGTTGCGCATGAGCCGAATGCTGCTTGCAGCCGGCAGGGATCACAGCCTGCTCGGCCTGGATGATGGTTCGCTCTACGGCTTCGGGGGGCAGGGCAGCGGCCGGGTGCCGGAACCGCAGGCGCAGGGCAGCGAGGTCGTCGCCGAGCTTTGTGCCCCGGCCATCGACGTGACCGCCCCGGCCGCCTCGGGCATCGCGACCCTGCGTGCGCCGGTGGCGCTGGCCGCCGGCTACGGATTCAGCCTCGCGCTTGACGAGGCGGGGCGGCCTTTTGGCTGGGGTGCCAACCTCATGGGGCAGATCGGCCTGCCCGATCGCGAGCCCCGGATCGCGCCGACCCCGGTCCCCGGCCTGCCGCCCCTCACCGGGATCGCGGCCGGCGAGTTCCACGCGCTCGCGGTCGATCGCGACGGCGCGGCATGGGGACTCGGGCACTGGGGCGATCCGGCCGCAGTGCCCTCCGGGCGTTCCGGGCCGCAGCGAATCGACCTGCCGCCAGTCACCGGCATCGCCTGCGGACGGGCGTTTTCGCTGGCCATTGACGAGGACGGCACCGTCTGGGGCTGGGGAGGCAACGCGGCCGGTGTGCTCGGCACAGAGGGGCCGCGCCACGGCAGCGCCCGTCCCCTGCGGATTGCCGGCCTGCCCCCGGCCCGCGCCGTGGCGGCCGGCAGCCAGCATGCGCTGATACTCGACCAAAACGGCCAGGTCTGGACCTGGGGCGGCAATGGCGGCGGCCAGCTCGGGCCGGACGTGTCCGGTGCCCACAGTGCCCGGCCGCGACGGCTCGCGGGCCTTTCGGAAATTGTCGATATCAGCGCCGGCAGCGACTTCAGCATGGCGCTGGGTCGGGCCGGTCAGGTGCATGTCTGGGGCAGCAATGCCCTCGGGCAGCTTGCCGATCCGCAAGCCGCGCGCCGCCAGCCGCGGCCGCAGGTCGTGCAGGGCCTTCCGCCGATCCGGGCGATTCGCGCCGGGCAGGCCCATGCGCTGGTCGCGGACCGGTCGGGTGGCGTCTGGGCGTGGGGGGCCAACAATCTCGGGCAGGTCGGTGACGGCACCCGCTTTGCCCGCGCGCTGCCGACCCGGGTGCTCGACCCGGCGCAGGGCTGGCTGAACGAGGCACTCGGCCGGCGCCCGGCGGATACCGGCGACTGGACCATCATCCCGGTGGCCGACCGGCGCGACACGACCGAACTGCTGCCGGGGACGGGCTGGCGGCTCGTGTTCTTCGGCTACACCTACTGCCCGGATGTCTGTCCGACCACGCTGGCCAAGCTTGCGATCCTCGACGAGGCCCTTGAGCGATCGGATGGAATCACCCTGCAGTTCTGCACGGTGGACCCCGACCGCGACAGCGAAGCGCAACTGGGCAAGTACGTGCAGCACTTTGCGCCCCGCATCCAGGCGCTTCGCCTGCAGCGCCCCAGGCTCAATCGTCTGGTCGCCGCCCTCGGCACCGGTTATCGCTACACCCCGGCCGAAAACGGCCAGTACTGGGTGGAGCACGGCACCTACGGCTTTCTGGTCGACGGCACGGGGCGTTTGCGCTACGCGATTCCGGATGGCTATCTGCCGGCGCTTGTCGCCACCGATCTGAAAAGACTGGTCAACGAATCGGGGAGAACCCGCACATGAAATGGACTCGCCGCCGCTTCCTGAAAACCGCAGGCCTCACGCTGGGCGCAACTGGCCTGCCGCTCGGGCTGCTCAGCGGGTGCCGTTCCGACGACGGCCCGCGCACGACCCCCGGACTGCAGATGCCCGAGATCCGTTCGGTCGACGGCCTGCTCGAAGCCGTGCTGACGCTTGATTACGCCGGTCTTGAATACCCGCTGCAGCCGGATGAGCCCTTCGACGCGGACGGGCCCCGGATCGGGCCGCGTCAGGTCAGGCTGCGCTGCTACAACGGCTTCATCACCGGCCCGACGCTGATCGCCCGGCCCGGCGACCGTGTGCGCATCTTCATTCGCAACCGTCTGCCGGAAGATCCCGACATCCCGCCGGGGGCGCCGGGACAGTTCAACACCACCAACCTGCATGTCCACGGCGCCTATGTCTCGCCCAAGGACAACGGCGACAATGTGTTTGTCGACATCCCGCCGAGCACCGACTACGTCATGGAATTCGACGTCCCCATGGATCATCCGCCGGGAACCTACTGGTATCACCCGCACCTGCATGGCTCGGTCGCCTTGCAGGTGGCCAGCGGCTGCGCCGGGGCCTTCATCGTCGAGGGCGACATCGACGCGGTCCCCGAGATTGCCGCGGCCGACGAGCACACCCTGGTATTCCAGTCGCTGATCACCGACGACAACGGAGAACTTGAAGACTTCGCCCTGGTGGACGGGGGCGACATCGAGCGCGAGTTCATGACCATCAACGGCTACCTGCGCCCGACCATCGTCATGCGCCCGGGCGAGGTGCGCCAGCTGCGGCTGGTCCATGCCGGCATCTACCGCACCCTGCTTTTGGCCCTGGACGATCATCCGCTGCACCTGTTCTCCTTCGATGGCGACACGCTGCCGCAGGTGAAGTCCGTCGACAGCCTGCAGCTCTCGCCGGCCAACAAGGCCTCTGTCTTGGTCCAGGCCTCGACCCGGCCCGGTACCTACTACCTGCGCCGGCTGGCTTTCAGCGAGGACGTGCCCTTCGAGAAACCCGTCGTGGAGACCGTGCTGGCGCGCATCATCGTGCAGGGCGAGCCGGTGGCCATGGGGCTGCCGCAGGGTGCCCTGCCGCGCTCGGCCGTGCTCAACGACATTGCGGACTCCGAAATCACCGGGCACCGGACCCTGGTGTTCGACGTGCAAGACAACGTACCGGGGGGATACGGCCCGAACGAGCTGGGTTTTCTGGTCGACCAGCAGATGTTCGACGCCGGGCGCGTCGACCAGCTGGTCACGCTCGGCTCGGTCGAGGAATGGGACATCATCAATGTCACCGGCGCGCAGCATCCCTTCCACATTCACCAGGGCCCGTTCCAGGTCATTGCCGTCAACGGCGAGCGGGTAGAGCCTATCTGGGCCGACACCTGGCCGCTGCCCGCCGACGGCACGCTCACCATCCGCCTGCGGTTCGACCGCTTCGACGGCCGCTACGTGCTGCACTGCCACATGCTGCCCCACGAGGATCTGGGCATGATGCAGGTGGTGGAAGTGGTGTAGCCTGACCACCTGTTTTCTCGTTACATAGCCCCACTGTGCACTTCGAAATCACGGCAAATGGACTGGCGCCCGCGCTCGGGGCGCCCAGAAAAACGCTGCACGATGCCCTTTATGGCCTCATAAGCTTCGCCAGCGAGCGCGCAACAGCGGGTGCAAGCGGGTATCCCGGGCGTTGCCCAGACGCGTCGATCATCCATGATGCGACGGATGTTACCCCGCCGGCCGGGCACGCCGGTTGCCTGGCCCGATCGGCAATTCGGCCAAGACGGGCCGCAACGGCCTGCAATGGGCGAGGCCGTGGGCCTGACCGGGAAAGCGTGCGGCCATTTTCGGGATCATGACGCGTTCCCGGCAAAAGCGCGGGCAGCACCTGATCCGGGGCGAACGGGCCTTCAGTGGCCGTCGCCTGGCCTGGTTTGCCTTGCTGTTCCTCGGCCTGAGCGCGGCCGGAATCTGGGCGGTCTACGCGCAGGTCGCGGGGCACCAGGTTCAGTGGGATGCGCGCTTCCTGAGTGGCCAGCTGGTGCTCGCCAGCCTGGCGCTGCTGCTGGTCTACTTCATCGCTGATGGCCTGAGACTTTGGTTCACCCTGCGGGCGCTGGGCCACTCGATTTCCTTGTCGGCCATGGCACGGCTGGTGTTTCTCAATATTTTCATCTCGAATATCACACCGCTGGCCACGGGCGGCGGGGCGGCTCAGGTCTGGTTCCTGCATCGCCATGGTGTGCCGGTGGGTACTGGGCTGACAGCCACCACCATGCGCACCGCGCTGGCGATGTTCTTCATCTTCGGGGCGGTGCCCATCCTGCTACTGGCGCTCCCGAGTGCCGGAGACGCGGTACGGAGCGACTCGCTGGTGATTAGCCTTGGCGTGTCGGTTGCTTTGTATATCGGGTTCTTCGTTGTCCTGATCACCCGCAGCAGCTGGCTGCTCTGTCCCTTGCTGGCCATGCTCAAGGCCCTGCGTGCCGTGCACCTGATCAGCCCGGAACGGCATCATCGATTGCGTCTCTGGCTGGCTCGCGAACTGAGACGATTCGCCCATGGTTTCGGGCGCTACCTCCGGGGGCGCAAGCTCGACATTCTCGGCTCGTTCGTCTTTACGGCGGTCTTCCTGCTGGCCTTGTTCTCTTTCCCTGCCTTGCTCTTGTGGGCGCTGGGCTACGGAATTGACTACTGGGTGGTCATCGGTCGCATGCTGATGACCACCTTCGTCATGTATTTCTCACCGACGCCGGGTGCCTCGGGCATCGCCGAGGGCGTGTTCGGTTACTTCTTCCGGGATGTGGTCAGCGCATCGCATCTGGTGCTGGTGACTGTTGCCTGGCGGGCGCTGACCATCTACCTGGGCATGCTGATCGGGCTGTTCGTCACGCAGCGGGAAATCGTGGCTTCCCGGCGGGGTGCGGCATGAGCCGGCTGTCGAAACAGTTGACGCCACGCCGGCTCAAGCTGGCCTTCTACCTGACGCTATCCGCGATTTTGTTTCTGGTTGGCTATCGGATCTATCTGTCGCTGTTCGAAACCAATTATCACGCCATGCATGCCGAACAGATTGATCGAATTCAGGCGGCAATGCGCGAAAAGACGGATGACGAGCTGCACTTTGCCGTGGTGGGCAATATCCAGAACTCGGTTGGCTTGTTCGAACGCAGGATGATTCCGCTGCTGAACCGCGCCGAGCCGGAATTTGTCGTCTCCGCAGGCAATGCGGTTAGTGGCGGGGGAAAGGACAAGTATCGCGCCCTGTACGGCACGCTTTCGCGGCTGGAGGTGCCGTACCTGCTGACGGTCGGCGAGCATGAGAGTGGAACGTTTGGTTCATTCAACTACTACGAACACTTCGGGCCGTACTTCTTTGGTTTTCGGGCTGGCGGCGGTCAGTTCCTGTTCCTCGACGGTACGGATCCGGATACCTATCCCTTCCAGATTCATTGGCTTGAGGAGCACCTGCGTGATTCGTCGGCCACGCATCGTTTCGTGTTTATCGGCCTCCCGCTGTTTCGCGCGGCACAGCAGAGCACGCTCGATTCCGACGACCAATACCTCCAGGACAAGGCTTTTCGAGACCGGCTGCATTCACTGTTTCGCGCGCACGGCGTCGACGTCGTGTTTTCGAGCAATCTGCGCCTGTTTGATCAACAGGAACGGGACGGGGTGCGGTATGTGGTTACCGGCGGCGCCGGCGGGCTGATGCTCAACGATGACACCAGTTTTTATCACTACGTGGACGTGCAGACCGCTGGTGAAGAGGTGCTGATTACGCTTGAACGGCTTGAGATTGGTCAGCACCAGTTCTTCAGAACACTCGAGAGCCTGTGGTTCTTCATCCATTCGCTTTTCTATGTGGGGCACCTGAACTTCCTGCTGATGCTCGGCCTGCTGATCTTGCTGGCAATCAAGCTCTACAGCGCCGTCTTCATCGAACGCGACTACTACCGGAACTACGACCTGGACACCACGCCCTGGGCCAACCGGCCGCTGGCCATTGCCATGGTGACCAACAACTACCTGCCTTTTATCGGGGGCGTGCCCATCTCCATCGACCGGCTGCGCCGCGGGCTGGAACTCCTGGCGCATCGCGTGCGCATCATCGCGCCCAGCTATCCTGGCCAGGATGACCGAGGCGCCGACGTGGTCCGCGTCCCTTCGGTTCTGACAATGGGCGCGCGTGGTCAATTCCGGCTGGCCAATCCGCTATCGCCGCGCATCCTTCGGGGCATCAGGGAGTTTTCGCCGGATCTGATCCATATCCATCACCCGTTCTGGCTCGGTTGGGTAGCGCAGTGGCAGGCTCGTCGTCTTGGTTTGCCCACGGTATTCACGTACCACACGCGTCTTGAGCACTACGCGCATTTCGTTCCGCTGCCCGGGCCACTATTCCGAAACCTGATTGCACACGCGGCGATCCGGCGTTTTGCCAACCGTTGCGACGCAGTGATCGTGCCGACCCGGTCAGCCGAGGAGTACCTGCGCGTGATCGGGGTCACCCCACCCATTCACGTACACCCCACGGGGATCGATTTCGACCGTTTTCGGGCCGAAGAGCCCGAGGCCGTCGACGCGCTGCGTCGCAAATGGGGCATCCGCGCAGAAGAACGGGTACTGGTCAGTGTCTCGCGGCTTTCCCGAGAAAAGAATATCGACTTCCTGGTCTCGGCGATCAACGAACTGCGTCGGCGCAGTGACCAGCCATTTCGTTGCCTGATCATCGGTGATGGCAGTGAACGCCAGCGCCTTGAAGAACGCATCGAGGCACTGGCGCTGGACGGGGTCGTCACGCTGGTTGGTGCCGTGTCACCCGAGGCGGTGGCGCGTTACTACCAACTGGGGGATGCCTTCGTGTTTGCCTCAAAATCCGAGACCCAGGGAATGGTCATCCTCGAGGCAATGGCCGCGGGACTGCCGGTGGTCGCAGTGCGCGCCAGCGGCATCGATGACGTGGTGCGTCACGGGCGTAACGGATTCAAGACGCCCGAGCACCTCGATCGCTGGGCCAGTGCGGCCCGCCGACTGATCGAGGACGATGCGCTGCGCGATTCGATGGCCGAGGAAGCCGTACACACGGCGCGACGTCACGCCATCGAGCAATTTGCACGGGACATGGCCGAAACCTACCGTCTGGTGCTGGCGAGACGAAACCAGTGAAGCCTAAGGAAACTCTGCACAAAGCCATCCTTGGCTTTGTGCAGCAATTTATTCGGCTTTATTCGGGCCCCCACGCTTGCATGTCGCCGAGCCGCAACAGGAAACCGCCCGAAAAATACACCACTTATTGAAAATAATGCAAGGCAGGTCTACTTTGTGTCTTTGTCCTGATGCTTGTGGATTCAGGCAGGTTCGTGCTCGGGACATGGTCCCGCGTAAGATGCGAGGCCGGGCGTACCTTCGGTATCTGGATTGTCCCGGCACCGTTCGCTGGTGGCACACCATGCTCTGCTTTGCACCATGACTGGCAGCAGTCCCTGGTTCGGCAGGTCTTGTTTCCGGACCAGGTAGCGTCCGCGGCTGATGGTTTTGAGTAGAGACAGGTCCACGCTGCGCAAACACGGTGGGAGTCACGCATGTTGAAGCTGGAAGATGTTGTTCTGGATGCCCAGATCCGCGGGATTCAGGGGGATGACATCGTGCGGGTCGTCCAGGTGGAGCCGGTCGGTGACAATGCGCTGACCGTCTACTACAAGGACAGTCAGGGACGACTCAACGAGCAAATGTTGTTTCGTTCCGACGAGGCCCGGCTGGAACTGGCCACCGCTGGCCGGCCCTGGGCCTTCGATGCGCCCGGGGCCGATTTCAAACTGGGCCTGGAAGCCTACCGCATCACCCAGGCGGCCCTGTTCGACCCCATGATGGCGGTCCACACATCCAACGTCGAGCCGCTGCCGCATCAGATTTCGGCCGTGTACGAATGCATGTTGCCGCGCCAGCCTTTGCGTTTTGTACTGGCGGACGACCCGGGTGCCGGCAAGACCATCATGGCCGGGCTGCTGATTCGCGAGCTACTGATGCGTGCCGATGCCCGGCGGATACTCATCGTCTCACCCGGTGGGCTGACGGAGCAGTGGCAGGACGAGCTGCTGGAAAAGTTCAGCATCCAGTTCGACATCTTCAGCCGGGAAAAGCAGGAACAATGCGCCTCCGGCAACTACTTTGACGAAGCCAACCTGCTGATCTGCCGGCTCGATCAGC
Organism: Halothiobacillaceae bacterium; assembly: GCA_046541195.1. Taxonomy (GTDB): domain Bacteria; phylum Pseudomonadota; class Gammaproteobacteria; order Halothiobacillales; family Halothiobacillaceae; genus JBKHDT01. The sequence continues at coordinate 14,917 of JBKHDT010000049.1, forward strand.
TCTCTCGCAATGACGAATACCAGGCCAAGCTCAAGAACACCGACTGGGACCTGGTCATTGTTGACGAGGCCCACAAGCTTTCTGCCAATTATTTCGGCAGCAAGGTCAACAAGACCCGGCGTTTTCAGCTCGGCGAATTGCTGGGTTCCATCACCCGCCACTTCCTGCTGATGACCGCCACCCCGCACAACGGCAAGGAAGAGGACTTCCAGATCTGGCTCTCGCTGCTCGACGGCGACCGTTTCTACGGCAAGTTCCGCGAAGGGGCGCACAAGGTCGACGTCTCCGACATGATGCGTCGCATGGTCAAGGAAGAACTGCTCAAGTTCGATGGCAGGCCCCTGTTCCCCGAGCGTCGTGCCTATTCGGCCAACTACGAACTCTCCGACGCCGAAGCGGCCCTCTACGCCCAGGTGACCGACTACGTGCGCCACGAGATGAACCGTGCGGACAACCTCGACGGCAAGCGTCGGGGCACCGTTGGCTTCGCGCTCACTCAGCTCCAGCGTCGTCTGGCTTCCAGCCCGGAGGCGATCTATCAATCGCTCAAGCGCCGCCGCAAGCGGCTTGAGTCCCGCCTGGATGAGGAGCGTCTGGTTGCCCGTGGCCAGAAGGTCAAAAGCGAGCGCGTTGCCGAAACCCTGGGCGAGTACGTCGTCACCAGGCGACTCGATCTGCCGGACAACCTGGACGAACTTGACGAAGAACTGAGCGCCGACGAATACGAGCTCTACGCAGAACAGGTCGTCGACCAGGCCACGGCCGCCGAGACCATCCCCGAGCTGGAAGCCGAAATCCTGATCCTCAAGGATCTCGAACACCAGGCCATGGCCGTGGTGCAGTCCGGCAATGACAGAAAATGGGAAGAGCTTTCCCACCTGCTGCAAGACCGGCCGGAGATGTACACCGCGGGAGGCAGCCGGCGAAAGCTGATTATCTTCACCGAGCACCGGGACACGCTCAACTACCTGGTGCAGCGCATTACCGGCCTGCTAGGCCGGCCCGAGGCGGTCATCACCATTCATGGCGGCACCAACCGGGACGACCGGCGCAAGGCCCAGGAAGAATTTCGCCACAACCCCGACGTGCTGGTACTGGTGGCCACCGATGCCGCCGGCGAGGGGGTCAACCTCCAAAATGCCAGTCTGATGGTCAACTATGACCTGCCCTGGAACCCCAATCGGCTTGAGCAGCGTTTTGGCCGCATACACCGCATTGGCCAGACCGAGGTCTGTCACCTCTGGAACCTGGTGGCCGCCCAAACCCGTGAAGGCGAAGTGTTTCAGAGGCTGTTCGACAAGCTGGAAACCGAAAAGAAGGCCCTCGGCGGCAAGGTCTTCGACATCCTTGGCGAAGCATTCGAGGACCAGTCGCTCAAGGACCTGCTGATCGAGGCCATCCGCTACGGCGAGTCACCCGAGGTCAAGGCCCGGCTCGGCCAGGTGATTGACGGCGCGCTGGACACCGAGCGTCTTCGGGAAATCCTGCGTCGCAACGCCCTGGTCGAGCAGCACATGTCGCTGGAGGATCTGTACGCCGTCAAGGAAGAGATGGAAAAAGCCGAGGCGCGCAAGCTCCAGCCCTACTTTATCCGCGCATTTTTTACCGAAGCGTTCAGAACGTTTGGCGGCGAGCTGCGCCCGCGCGAAAGCGGCCGCTTCGAGGTGCGTCACGTGCCTGCTGCCATTCGCGAGCGGGATCGGGTGATTGGCGAAACGCGCACGCCGGTTCTTCGGCAGTATGAGCGGATCTGCTTTGAAAAGCAGATGATTCGCGTCCCCGGCAAGCCAATGGCCGACCTCATCCATCCCAACCATCCCCTGATGGCATCCACCACCGACCTGGTGCTTTCTGCCCATCGCAGCAAGCTCAAGCAGGGTGCCGTGCTGGTGGACCCCAACGATCACGGCACCGAGCCGAAGATCCTGTTCATGATCGACCACAGCATCCGCGAGCGCGAGCAAGAAGCGGGCGACGGCACCCCGGCCATTGCATCCCGGCGTCTGCAGTTCGTCGAGATCGACAGCCGGGGCAATGCCGCCTACGCCGGCTGGGCGCCCCATCTGGATCTGCAGCCCATTGACTCGTCCGATCACAAGCTGGTGGAGGACATCCTGGCTGCCCCCTGGATCAACCAGAACCTGGAAAGCCTGGCCTTGAATCACGCCGCGCAGCATCTGGTGCCCGCCCACTACCAGGAAGTCAAGGCGCGCCGCGCCCATCAAGCCGACAAGACGCTGGCGGCGGTCAACGAGCGGCTGGTCAAGGAGATCAACTACTGGTCCGACCGCTACATGAAACTTTCCGACGACGTGAAGGCCGGCAAGCAGCCCCGCATGCAACCGGAAATGGCCCGGCGCCGGGTGGACGATCTCACCGGCCGCCTGGAACAGCGCAAGCGCGAACTGGAGGCCATGAAAAACGTCGTCTCCAGCACCCCGGTGGTCATTGGCGGCGCGCTGGTCATTCCCCAGGGGCTGCTGGCCGAGCGCAAGGGGGAAACCCCCTTCACCACCGACGCCCAGGCCCGCGCCCGCATCGAGCAGGTCGCCATGCAGGCCGTTATCCAGCACGAACAGGCGCTCGGTCATGCCGTCAAAGACGTCTCCGCCGAAAAATGCGGCTGGGATATCACCGCACGTCCGCCGGTCAATCCCGACGGCTCCATTCCGCCCGACCGGCATATCGAAGTGAAAGGGCGCGCCAAGGGCCAGGGCACCATCACCGTCAGCCGCAACGAGATCATCTACGCGCTCAACCAGGCCGACAAGTTCTGGCT
>JBKHDT010000050.1:0-17304 GCA_046541195.1 Halothiobacillaceae bacterium
GTCGCCCGGCACATCCGGCCTCCCACAGGTTCGTGTCGGTATTGTGGGAGCGCAGATTTTCTGCGCGACGGGGTTGCCCACCGCGATGTAGGCCGGATAAGGCGAAGCCGCATCCGGCATTGATGGGGGGATGTGATGCGGTTTGCTACGCGCACCGCATCCTACGGTTTTGCCCGATTTGGCCTGTCAGAGCCATCCCGGATTTGCCCGATGCGGCCTGATCGGGCCTGCGGGGGCTGAGCTTGAATCCCGGGATCCGGGCGGGTATTGGTGGTGGGTGGCGCGTTTGAGGGGCGATCCGCCGCCGACCCGTGGTGGTTTTTGATATAAACTCTGCGCCTCGAATCGATTGCCCGTTCACCGCTGCGTCGGATCGCAGGTACTGACCGAGACACGCGAATCCATGTCCGAACTGATTCCCACCATTCTGTGCGGCGGGGCCGGCTCCCGCCTGTGGCCGGTTTCCCGGGCACTGCATCCCAAGCCCTTCATCCGCCTTGCAGACGGACGCAGCCTGCTTCAGCGGGCCTTCTTGCGTGGTGCGCAGCTCGAGTCGGTCACCGAGGTGCTGACGGTCACCAACCGGGAGCTGTTTTTCAAGACCGAGGACGAGTACGCGCAGGTGCTCACGGGCAAGCCGGCACTGTCGTACATCCTGGAGCCGTTCGGACGCAATACGGCGGCCGCGGTGGCGGCGGCCTGCCTGCATGTCCAGCGTCACCACGGGCCCGAGGCGGTGCTGCTGGTTTTGGCCGCCGATCACCTGATCGCGGACCAGGGCGCCTTTGCCGAGGCGGTGCGCGAGGCGCAGTTTCTGGCGCGGCAGGGGCGGCTGGTCACCTTCGGTATCCGGCCCGATGCGCCCGAGACGGGGTTTGGCTACATCGAGGCGGAAGGCAACCGGGTACTGCGCTTTGTGGAGAAACCCTCGCTGGAAACGGCCCGCGAATACGTCGACAGCGGCCGCTTTCTCTGGAACTCGGGGATGTTCTGCTTTCAGGCGGGTGTCATGCTTGAGCAGATGCGGCATCACTGCCCGGACGTGCTGGTGGCGACCGAGGCCTGCCTGGCACATTCGCGCGAAGCGACCGGCGACGGTTTCCGTCAGCTGGAGCTGGAGGCAACGCACTTTGCCGAGGTGCCGGACATTTCCCTCGATTACGCGGTGATGGAGCGGTCCGAAGAGGTGGCCGTGGTCCCCTGCGACATCGGCTGGAGCGATATCGGTTCCTGGCAGGCGCTCAGCGAGCTGGCCGAACCGGACGAATCCGGCAACCGGGTCGAGGGGGAGGCGCTGCTGCACGATGTGCGCGACTGTTACATCCAGAGTCCGGACCGGCTGGTTGGGGCGGTCGGGGTGGAAAACCTGGTGATTATCGATACGCCGGATGCCTTGCTGGTGGCGGACAAGTCCCGCAGCCAGGACGTCAGGCAGCTCTACGCGCGGCTCAAGGCACATGACCACGAGGCCCACCGGCTGCATCGGACGGTACATCGGCCCTGGGGAACCTACACGGTGCTGGAGGAGGGTGGGCGCTTCAAGATCAAGCGCATTGAGGTCAAGCCGGGGGCGAGCCTCAGCCTGCAGATGCATTACCACCGCAGCGAGCACTGGATCGTGGTCAGCGGCATGGCGCGGGTGATCAACGGCGACGAGGAAATGCTGGTCAATACCAACGAGTCGACCTACATCCCCGCCGGTCACCGGCATCGGCTGGAGAATCCCGGCGTGCTCGACCTGGTGATGATCGAGGTGCAGAGCGGCGAATACCTCGGCGAGGATGACATCGTGCGCTTCGAGGATGTGTATGGACGCCAGTGATCGCCTTGCCCTGAGCTGCTTCAAGGCCTATGACATCCGCGGGCGGCTGGGCGACGAGCTCAACGAGGAGATTGCCTGGCGCATCGGTCATGCCTTTGCCGTGCAGCAGGGTGCGCGCCGGGTGGTGGTGGGTGCCGACGTGCGCCCGACCAGCGAATCGCTCAAGCAGGCGCTGGCCGGGGGCCTGATGGCCGGCGGCTGTGACGTGCTTGACCTCGGGCTGACCGGCACTGAAGAGGTCTATTTCGCGGCCTTTCACCTGGACGTGGATGGTGGCATCGAGGTCACGGCCAGCCACAACCCGCTCGACTACAACGGCATGAAGCTGGTCGGGCGCGGCGCGGTGCCGATCAGCGGCGACAGCGGTCTGAACGAGATCCGCGCCCTGGCGGAAAGCGGCGACCTGCCCGTTGCCGCGCGGCGGGGGATGTTTGAGCGGCACAGCGTACTGGATGCATACGTCGATCACCTGCTCGGTTATGTCGACCTGTCGGCCCTGCGACCGCTGCGGTTGCTGGTCGACGCCGGCAACGGCGCCGCGGGGCATGTGATCGATGCCATCGAGCGTCGGCTGGACGCGGCCGGCGTGCCGGTCCGCTTCGTCAAGCACCGGCACGAACCGGATGGCCGCTTTCCCCACGGCATCCCCAATCCGCTGCTGCCGGAAAACCGCCAGTCGACCATTGACGCCGTGCGCGCTGCCGGGGCCGACTTCGGGATTGCCTGGGACGGGGACTTTGACCGGTGCTTTCTCTTTGACGAGCAGGGCGGATTCATCGAGGGTTACTACATCGTCGGCCTGCTGGCCGAGGCCTTCCTGCTCAAGCATCCCGGCGAGAAGATCATCCACGACCCGCGCCTGACCTGGAACACCATCGACCTGGTCGAGGCCGGGGGCGGGGTGGCCATCCAGAGCAAGACCGGCCACGCCTTCATCAAGGAACGCATGCGCGCCGAGAATGCCGTCTACGGTGGGGAAATGAGTGCGCATCACTATTTCCGGGACTTCGGCTACTGTGACAGCGGCATGATTCCCTGGCTGCTGGTGGCCGAACTGGTCAGCCGCCTCGGCAAGCCCCTGTCGGCGCTGGTGGCCGAGCGGATGGCCGCCTACCCTTGCAGCGGCGAGATCAACTACCGCGTGGCGGATGTCGCGGCGGTGCTGGAGCGAATTCACGATCGCCATGCCGCGGACGCGCTGGCCGTGGACCGCACTGACGGGCTGGGGATGGAATTTGCCGACTGGCGCTTCAACCTGCGCGCTTCCAACACCGAGCCGCTGCTCAGACTGAACGTCGAGACCCGGGGCGATGCGGCCGCGGTTGACCGACACGTGGCCGAGCTTGAACGATCCATTGAAGGCGGTTGAGCGCAGCCTGGCACAATGGCAGGTCTGAACGGATGAACCGTCGCTCGCGCCGGTCAATCGTCCGGCCCGGGCTGCGCTTCGCCCGCGGGCGAAGCGCCAGAGTTATGGGCAGTTCGTGCGAAGTTTCCCGGGTGATGACCGGCCATGCGCCATCGGCCTGGGCCGGCGGACTCCTGCCGGGCGCGGCGTTTAACCGGTCGCGCGAAGAAAGAATTGACTGAAGATCAGGGCACTTGGAAGGACGCAGGATGAAGACAGCAATCGTGACCGGCATCACCGGCCAGGACGGGGCCTACCTGGCTCGTCTGCTGCTCGAGAAGGGGTACCGGGTGTTCGGGACCTATCGCCGGACCAGCTCGGTGAACTTCTGGCGGATTCAGGAGCTGGGGATTGACGGGCACGAGGCGCTGGAACTGGTCGAGTACGACCTGACCGACCTGGGTTCGGCGATCCGGCTGCTGGAGCGTACCCAGGCGGACGAGGTCTACAACCTGGCCGCCCAGAGCTTCGTGGGCGTGTCCTTCGACCAGCCGGTGACTACCGCCGAGATCACCGGGATCGGGCCGGTCAACCTGCTCGAAGCCATCCGCATCATCAACCCGAAGGTGCGCTTCTACCAGGCCAGCACTTCCGAGATGTTCGGCAAGGTCCAGGCGATTCCGCAAAATGAGTCCACGCCCTTCTATCCGCGCAGTCCCTACGGGGTCGCCAAGTTGTACGCGCACTGGATGACGGTGAACTACCGGGAAAGCTACGATATCTTCGGGACCAGCGGCATCCTGTTCAACCACGAGTCGCCCCTGCGCGGACGGGAGTTCGTCACCCGGAAGATCACCGACGGGCTGGCGAAGATCGTGCTGGGCAGGCAGGAACGGCTGGAGCTGGGCAACCTGGATGCCAAGCGGGACTGGGGCTACGCCGACGACTATGTTGATGGCATGTGGCGGATGATGCAGGCCGATCAACCGGACACCTACGTGCTGGCGACCAACCGCACCGAGACGGTCCGTGACTTCGTCACCATGGCGGCACAGGCGGCCGGGCTGACACTGGTCTGGAAGGGCGAGGCGGAAAACGAGCGCGGCGTCGACGCGACCACGGGACGGACTGTGGTGGCCGTCAACCCGCGCTTCTATCGCCCGGCCGAGGTCGATCTGCTGATCGGCGACCCGACCAAGGCGCAACAGGCGCTGGGCTGGCAACCGCAGACCCCGCTGGAGGATTTGTGCCGGATGATGGTGGAGGCGGACCTGCGCCGGAACCGGGAGGGCTTCTCGTTTTGACGGACAGGCCGAAACTGCTGATTACCGGGCGTTACGGCTTCACCGGCCGCTGGCTGGCTGCCGAAATGGCGGCTGCCGGCTGGGAAGTGCACGGCCTGGGCCTGGGCGCACCGCCCCAGGACGACCCCCGCTACCGGCAGATTGACCTGACTGATGCCGCCGCGGTGTACGCGGCAGTGCGGGCGGTTCGCCCGGATGCGGTGGCGCACCTGGCGGCGATTTCCTTTGTTGGCCACGGGGCCGCGGACGCCTTCTACCAGGTGAATCTGCTGGGCACCCGCCACCTGCTCGCGGCGCTCGCCGATCTGGATGCCCCGCTGCGCAGTGTGCTGCTGGCCAGCAGTGCCAATGTCTACGGCAATCGGACCGAGGGGATACTCGACGAGGAAACCCCGCCGGACCCGGTCAATGATTACGCGGTGAGCAAGCTGGCGATGGAGTACGTCTCGCGGCTGTGGTCCGACTGCCTGCCCGTCACCATCGTGCGTCCGTTCAACTACACGGGCGTGGGGCAGGCCGGCCACTTCCTGCTGCCCAAGATCGTCGATCATCTTCGTCGGCGTGCGCCGGTGATCGAACTGGGCAACCTGGATGTCTGGCGCGATTTCTCCGATGTCCGGGCGGTGGTTGCGGCCTACCGGCGCCTGATCGAGATTGCGCCGGAGGGCACCTTCAATGTGTGCTCCGGCCGGCCCCATGCGCTGCGCGAAGTCCTGGAAATGGGCCGCCGAATCAGTGGTCACGACATCGAGGTGCAGGTGAACCCGGCCTTTGTGCGGGCCAACGAGGTTCGGACCCTGCAGGGGGACGCCAGTCGGCTGCGGTCGGTGATCGGGGACTGGCAGAGCCCGCCGCTGGAGGAAACCCTGCGGTGGATGATCGAGGCGACGTGACCCGCATTCATCTTGGCCTGACCCGCCTGGCCGCGAGCCTGGCCGGGGGCGCGACCGATGGGCTGGCGGTCTATGGCCGTCATCTGCTTGAAGGACTCGCGGCGCGTGACGACCTGGCCGTCTCGCCCTTTGGATTCGGGACGCCGGCGGTCCGTGCCGGGCAACAGGCCATTCGCCCGATGCCCGGTTTTCTGCGCCAGGCCGCGCCGTCGCTGCTCGGCTTGCCGGGTTTCCCGGCACTGGACCGCATCGCCCGACCTGGTGATCTGGTGCATGCCACCGATCACTTCATCCCGCGCTGTCGTCATGCGCCGGTGGTGGCTACGCTCATGGATGCCCTGCCGCTTTCCCATCCGCAATGGGCCAATCCGAGGTGGCGGCGGCTCAAGAACAGCGTATGGAAGCGCTCGACCCGCTGGGCCGACCGCGTGATTGCGCCCTCGGCATTCTCGCGGGGCGAGTTGATCCGGCACTTTCGAATCCCGGAGACAAGGATATCCGTTGTGCCGCTCGGCGTGGACCTGATGTGGTTTGCGCCGCCGGACCCGCGGCGGGTTGCTGAGCTGCGCGCGCGGCTCGGGATTCCGGGTCGTTACTTTCTGTTCGTTGGAACGATCCAGCCGCGCAAGAACCTGGCTGCGGCACTCGATGGCTGGGCGGGCCTGTCGTCCGAGCGTCGGGCGGCCCTGCCGTTGCTGGTGGTTGGGCGAGCCGGCCCGGGTAGCGCGAACGACCGGCTGCGGCTGCGGGCTGATCCGGGGCCGGGTCCGCGCTGGCTCGGTGCCTTGCCTCTGGCTGATCTGCATGCCCTGCTGCACGGGGCCGAGGCCCTGCTGTTCCCTTCCCTGTACGAGGGATTCGGCCTGCCGGTGCTGGAGGCCTTCGCCGCCGGGGTTCCGGTGATCGCCGCAAACGCCACGTCACTGCCCGAGGTCGCCGGGGAGGCCGCCTGGCTGGTCGACCCCAGATCGGCCGCCGAAATCACCCAGGCCCTGGAGGCGGTGCTCGACGATCCGGCGCGACGGGCGGGCCGCGTCGAGCGCGGGCTGACGCGGGCGCGGCAATTCAGCTGGGCAAGGACCGTGGACGAGACGGTCAAGGTGTATCGGCGGGTGCTGGGGGCGTGACCGTGCCGGCAGACAGCCTGATGGGCACGGGACCGGAAGTGCTCAATATGTACAAGACCTATTTCCCCGATCCGCCGGGCGGCTTGCAGGAGGCGATTCGCCAGACCGCGCTGGCGACCACGGAGGCGGGTGTGTGCAATCGCCTGTTCACGCTGAGCCCCCGGCCGAAACCGGCGCGGATCGATTTTCCGGAAATGGCGGTGCATCGCTGCCGGGCCTGGGCGGCGCCGGCATCCTGTGACCTGGGTGGCACCGGGGCCCTGCGGACCTTTCGACAACTGGCTCGACAGGCAGACCTGCTGCATTACTACTTTCCCTGGCCGTTCGCCGACCTGCTGGACCTCGCTGCTCCGCGTGGCACCCCGGCGATCATGACCTACGTCTCCGACGTGGTGCGCCAGAAATGGCTGGGCCGCGCCTATCAGCCGCTGATGTGGCGCACACTGCGGCGGATGCGCATCATCGTGGCCAACTCGCCGGCCTACCGGGAAACCAGCCCGGTGCTCAGTCATCCGGTCCTCCGTGACCGGGTGCGGGTGATTCCGCTGGGCATCGACGAAACCCGTTACGACAGCAGGCCCGATCCGGAGATTTTCGCCCGCGTGGGGGTGTCTCCGGGTGAGCCTTTCCTGTTGTTTCTCGGCGTCTTGCGCTATTACAAGGGGCTGCCCTTCCTGTTGCGTGCCGCCCGGGGTCTGGACGTGCCGGTGGTGGTGGCCGGCTCCGGCCCGGAGCAGGCGCGGCTGGCTGCGCAGGTCCGGGATGAGGGCATTGCCAATGTCCGGTTCGCAGGTCAGGTCAGCCATGCCGAGAAGGTTGCACTGCTCTCCGCTTGCGTCGGTCTGGTCCTGCCTTCGCACCTGCGTTCGGAGGCCTATGGCATGGTACTGGTCGAGGCGTCGATGTTCGGCAAGCCGATGGTCAGCTGCGCAATCGGCACCGGTACCAGCTTTGTCAACCAGCACGAACGGACCGGCCTGGTGGTCCCGCCCGAATCGCCGCTCGCCTTGCAGGAGGCCCTGCGATGCCTGCTCGACGATCCCGGGCAGGCCGAGGCCTGGGGGCGGGCGGCTCGTGCGCGCTACGAGGAATGCTTCTCGGGTGCGGCATTGGGCAAAGCCTACGCCGAGCTCTATCGGGAGGTGGCCGGATGATGCCGAACGACGCCGGACCGGTGCTGGTCACCGGGGCGACCGGGTTTGTCGGCAAGGCGTTAATCAACCGCCTGGCGCGTGAACTGCCGCCGGGGCGGTTGCGCGCCGCGGCGCGTCGACCGGAACATGGCGATGGCATGATCGAGTGGGTGACGGTGCCCGATCTCGGGCCAGAAACCGACTGGTCCGCCGCGCTGGAAGGCGTGGAAACCGTGGTCCACCTGGCCGCCCGGGTGCATGTGCTGCGTGAGCGGTACGATCCGGACGATCAGCAGCTGCTCTGCGACTACCGGCGCGTCAATGCCCTGGGTACGGCCAGACTGGCCGAGCAGGCTGCGCTGGCGGGCGTTCGTCGGATGCTTCTGGTCAGCACCGTCAAGGTGCTGGGTGAGTCGACCGCGCCCGGTCGGCCTTTTGGGCCGGACGATTCCCCGGCGCCGGTCGACCCCTATGCAATCTCCAAGTACCAGGGCGAGCAGGCGCTGCAGGCCGTCGCGGCCCGGTCGGGCATGGAATGGGTCATCCTGCGCCCGCCGCTGGTCTACGGCCCCGGTGTGGGCGCCAATTTCGCGCGGCTCTGGCAGGCAGTGGCCCGCGGCCTGCCCCTGCCGCTGGGCCGGTTTGACCACAATGCCCGCAGCCTGGTGAGCGTGGACAATCTGGTGGACCTGCTGGTGACATGCCTGCATCATCCCGGAGCGGCCGGTCGGGCCTGGCTGCTGCACGACGGGGTTCCCGTATCGACGGCGGCCCTGGTCCGGGCAATGGCCCGCGCACAGGGACGTCCGGCCCGGCTCGTGCCCGTCCCGCGGCGCATGCTGGCATTCCCGGCGCGGCTGACCGGCCGACAGGCCGCCTTTGACCGGCTGGCCGGGGATCTGGTGGTCGACGACACGTGGACCCGCGAGGCGCTGGACTGGACCCCGCCACAGACCATGCTCCAGGCACTGGCCCAAATGGCGCGGCCCGATGCGGATATGGGCGATTGACGACAATCCGCTTGAGGTCAATGGCTTGAAGCCATTATGAAAAAACTTTTCGAGGTGAGCTTTGGGGCATGGAGGCCCCAACGTATTAACCGTGCAAGTTGTTAAAATGGAATAATTCGTTTTCGGGAGACCCGGGAGCGACGTCCTCGAAAAACGCGATGCAAAAAACCCCATGCAAGGGGATTCGAAGCTTCCTTCCTTGAGTAAAGTTCTGCGTGAACGCGGACTGTTGTACGAGGTCAGGTGACGACCACAGGCAAACCGAAACCGAGAGTGCGCGTGACATGAAGCCGGGTACCGTTCAAATCGTGGACCGTCTTTCCGCTGCCGAGGCAATCAAGCAGCTGGGCGAGGACGATCTGCTTTATCTCAACCAGTTGATCGTCGAGCGCCTGCAACTGATTGCCCAGGCGCGGGCTACCTCTCAGATGACCCGCTTTGGGCGAGGTGACCGGGTCGGCTTTCAGGCCCCCGACGGTCGCCTGCTGGAGGGCACGGTGTTGCGGCTCAATCGCAAGACGGTGAGCCTCGTCACGGATGACGGACATCGCTGGAATGTTGCGCCCGGGCTGTTGCAGCTGATTGATTCGGGCTCGGGCCTGTCATTTTCCTGATGGGGCATGCCGGGCGTTTTGCACGCTACATCGGCATCGATTATTCCGGCGCCGGAACGGCAGACTGTGGCCTTCCGGGCCTGCGCGTCTACCTCGCGACGGTGGATTCGCCGGCCCGGGAGATTCTGCCGCCGCCGGGGCGCAGCAGGTACTGGTCGCGGCGGGGGCTGGCCCACTGGCTGGTCGAGTGCCTGAAAGCCGGTCTGGACGAGGCTCAGCCGACGGTTGTCGGTATCGATCACGGGTTTTCATTTCCGCTGGACTATTTTGCGGCGCGGGGACTGGCGGACTCGTGGCCGGCGTTTCTGGCGGATTTCCATGCCCACTGGCCCACGGATCGGGAAAAAGTGCGCGTGGACGATGTGCGTGCGGGCCGGGTGGGCGAAGGGGCGGTGCTCAGAGGCTCGGCGCGCTGGCGGCGTCTGACCGAGCAGCGGGCCGGCGCCAAGTCGGTGTTTCATTTCGATGTGCCCGGGTCGGTCGCCAAGTCCACGCACGCGGGATTGCCCTGGCTGCGGTTCCTGCGTGCGCGCCTGGGGCCGGGACTGCATGTCTGGCCGTTCGATGGCTGGACCGTTCCGGCCGGTCGTTCCCTGTTGCTTGAAGTCTATCCCGCGCTCTGGAGCGGGGATTATCCGCGGGCGGATCGCACACCCGACCAGCATGATGCCTGGGTGGTTGCCGCGGCATTGCGTTCAGCGGACGGCAATGGCCGTCTGGCGCAATGGCTGGCGCCGCCTGTCGATGACTCGCTGCGGGTGACTGCCGAGCGTGAGGGCTGGATTGCCGGGGTGGGCTGAATGCAGCCGGCGTCGAAACCGGTTCGTCACCGGAAGTCAGACCGCCCGGGCAGGCAGCCTGCCAGCGTGGGCAGACCCGGCCCGCCGACCAGGTGCCTGGGGTGATGCAGGTGGCCGCACAGGGTTTTGCAGGGCTTTACAGGGTTTTTGATTCCGGTCGCAAACGCCGTGAAAAGGGCTTTGCAAGGTTTCAGGGGCCAACGTGCGCTCCGATGCAGGCCCGGCCCGTGCCGGATAATTCAGCGGCTTGCAGCCTGGCTGCAGGGCATCCAGGCCCGGCCCGGGCCGGTCAGTCCGCAAAACCGGTCATGAACCACCAGGTGCCCATGCCGGAAGCGATCACCAGCACGGTGGGCAGGATCACGCGGACACCAAGCCGGGTCCCGCCGATGCCGAGGGCCAGCCCGGCCTTGACGACCGAGTTGGCGCTGGCGGCGATCAGCACCGCCAGGGTGGCGGTTTCCAGGGAAATCCGGTCGCCGGCCATGTCCGCCAGCGAGAGCATGATCGCATCGACATCCGCCAGGCCGGAGATCAGCGCGAGCAGGTAGACGCCCGTCTCGTCGAAGTACTCGTTGAGTGCGCGTGAAAGCAGCATGATGACCGCGAGCATGGCCCCGAAAATCAGCGCCGGCTTGAGTTCGAAGGGGTTCTGCAGGCGAACCTGATCGGCATGGCGGTCCTGCGCGCCCAGCCACCAGACCACCGCCGCGGCCAGGTAGCTGACCACGGTCATGACCGCGATCGGCCAGGCCAGCGCAACGGCCAGGGACCAGTTGACCACGCTGGTGATGATCAGCATGCGCGGGAACATGGTGGCGCAGGCAATCAGGATGCCGGCTGCCAGCAGGTTTTCGGCGCCCGTGGTTTTGCGGTTGAGTCGCGAGAGACTCACGGTTGCGGCGGTCGAGGAGGCCAGTCCCGAAAACAGCCCGGTCACCAGCAGACCGCGGCGGGCGCCGATGGTCTTCATCGCGAAGTAGCCGACGAAGGAGATGCCCGCGATCAGCACGACCATCCACCAGATCCGGTGCGGGTTGAGCGTGTCCCAGGGCCCGTAGCCCTGATCCGGCAGCAGCGGCAGGATCACCACCGAGATCACCAGCAGCTTGAGCGCGGCGTTCAGTTCTCGGGGTTCGAGCTGCTCGAGTCCATGGTGCAGGGTCGGCTTGAGGCTCAGCAGGATGGTGGTCACCCCCGCGCCGATGGCCGCCAGCACGCCGTGGCCCAGGGTGGCCATGGCACCGAAGGCAAAGGTGAGCAGGCCGGCGAGCAGCCCGGTTACCCCGATGTCCGGGTCGCGATTCTGGACGTGGTTGATCCAGTAACCGGTCACCAGAATGCTGGCCAGCACCGCAAAGGCGATCGCCAGCACCAGCAGGTCCGTCTCGCCGGCCAGCAGACCCCAGACACCGCCGAGCAGGCCCATCAGCCCGTAGGTGCGGATGCCGGCGACCCGCTGGCCTTCCCGTTCCTCGCGCTCTTGCCAGCCGCGCTCCAGGCCGATCATCAGCCCCAGTGCGAGCGCCAGGGCGAGCCCCTGCGCCTGTGTCATGTCCTCGACGATAGTGCTGTCTCCTCTCGTGTGCCGTTTCGGCCGGTGTGCCCGATCGCTCTGATTGTAGACCGTATCCGCCTGTCGGCTCAGTCGGGAATGAAAACCGGATGTCCGCCGATTTCCCCGACGAGCAGCGACTGCCCGTACAGGCGTTCGAGCGCCTCGGGAACCATCATCTCTTCGCAGGGGCCCCAGCAGGCGTTGCCGTCCGGGTAGAGCAGCAGCACGTGACTGGCGTGCCGGGCGGCGAGATTCAGATCATGCAGGGTCATCACGATACTGCGGCCGGCTTCGCGCAGGGTCCGCAGCCGATCCAGGATGCCGACCTGGTGGTGCAGATCGAGGTGATTGACCGGCTCGTCCAGAAGCAGGACGCGCGGGTCCTGGGTCAGCAGGGCGGCGATGGCCACGCGTTGTCGCTCGCCTCCGGAGAGCGTGCCGAGCGCCCGGTTTTCCATGCCCGCGAGATCCACGGCGGCCAGGGCGGCCCCGGCAATCCGGCGATCCTCGTCGCTTTCGGCCTGCCAGCGGCCGAGCCAGGGATGGCGGCCCATGAGCGCGACCTCCAGAACGCTGGCGGGAAACTCCTCCTGCCGCTGTTGCAGCAGGATGCCCAGCCAGCGGGCGACCTGGCGACGCGGCAGGGTGTCGATGGGCTGACCGAAGAGCGCCACCTGACCTCGGCGCGGCCGGTTCAGCCCCGCGAGGCAGTGCAGCAGGGTGCTCTTGCCGGCGCCGTTCGGTCCGAGGATCACCCAGCATTCGCCGGGCCCGATCTGCAGGGTCAGCGGCTGCGGATCGCCCCGGCCCGGGATGTCGATGCACAAGGCGTCCAGTGCAACCGGCGGACTCATGGCGTCCGGCTCCGGTTGAGCAGGATCAGGAACAGCGGCGCGCCGACCAGCGCCAGGATGGCCCCGGCGGGCAACTGCTGCGGGGCGACCACCGTTCTGGCCAGCAGGTCGGCGGCCATGACCAGGCTGGCGCCGACCAGGATGGCGCCGGGCAGGGCCAGCCGGTGGTCACTGCCGACGAGCAGCCGGGCCAGGTGCGGGGCCAGCAGCCCCACGAAGCCGATGGTGCCGGCGGTCAGCACGGCCAGTGCGGTCGCGCATGCGGCCGCCAGGTAGGCGCCCAGCTGCAGCCGCCTGACGTCCACGCCCAGGGCGGCCGCGCTCAGGGCCCCGCGGGTAAGCAGGTTGAGTGCCCGGGCGGCCGGCAGGATCAGCAGGAACAGAAGCACCAGCCCGGTCAGGGCGGCCCAGGGCGCGGGGGCGGCGGACAGGTCGCCCATCAGCCAGAACAGCATCCCCCGCAGTTGCAGGTCGGGGGCCAGGGACAGCATCAGGGTGATGATTGCGCCCAGTGCGGCGGCCAGCACGACTCCGGTCAGCAGCAGGCGGTGTCCAGCCTGGGCGCCACCCCGGGAAAGCCCCAAGACCAGCAGCAGGGCGGCCGCGGCCCCCAGCGCCGCGGCGAGATTCTGAACCACGACCGTGCTGCCGAGCATGATGGCGACCAGTGCCCCGACCGCGGCCCCGCTGGAAATACCGAGGATGTAGGGGTCGGCCAGCGGATTGCGGGTCAGTACCTGCACCAGCGCCCCGGCCAGGCCCAGCAGCGCCCCGGCGGCCAGCGCCGCGAGTGTCCGCGGCAGGCGCAGCTCCAGCAGGATGCCGCGCGCCATCCCGGCTTCGGGTCCCAGGGGCCAGAGTGGGCCGGTACTGCCCAGCAGCAGGCTCGCGGCGGCTATCCCCAGGGTCACCATCGCCAGGACCGCGAGCAGCGCAATCCGGCCGCCTGCCGGCTTCACCGCGCTGCCTCCGCCTGACGCTGCCGCACGGTGTCGACGGCGGCGCAGAGGACCTCCAGGGCCTCGATCAGCCGTGGCCCGATGCGTACCAGCAGATCCGGCGGCATCACGATCAGCCCGTCGAGTTGCACGGCCGGGAGTGACGACCAGCGTCGCCAGCGCTCGAAGTCCCGCGCCGGGGGGGACGCGACCAGAACCGCCGGCCGGGCGCGCAGGACCGCTTCCTCGCTCCAGGTCGGTGTCGGACCCCGGGCCGTTTTGGGAACGATGTTCTCGATCCCGCAGTATTCCATCGCCTGACCGATGAAGTGCTGTCGTGACACGGTCATCAGCGGCTGGGGCCAGAGCTCGTAGAAGCCGCGCAGCCTGGGACGGTCGGCGTACTCGGCCCGAATCCGCGCCCATTCATCCTCGAATGCCCGGGCGACCGACTCCCCGGCCGCTGGCCGGTCGGTCAGTTCGCCGAGCAGCCGGGCCAGGTGCGGCACGTCCTGAAAACGGCTGCCGGGCAATCGCTGCACCGGCAGGCCGACGGCCTCGAGCCGGTCAAGTATCGCCCGCGGCGTGCCACCTGCCCAGGCGAGCACCAGGTCCGGCTCCAGCCGGAGCAGGCGCTCGATGTCGACCTGGTGCGCATCACCGACCTGCGGCAGGTCTGCGGCCGCCGGCGGGTAGTCGCTGTGGGCGCTGACGCCGACCAGCCGGTCGCCGGCCCCGATGGCGAACACCAGCTCGGTCAGGTGCGGGGCAAGACTGATGATGCGTTCGGCGGCCGTCGAGGTCGCGGGAGTTCCCAGGATGATCGCGAGCAGCAGCGCCAGCCAGCCCAGGCCGGGCCGTCCGGTGCAGGCGACCCGGGGGCGCATCAGAGTTCGACCCCCTGCTGGGCCATGATGCCCTGGTTGAAGGCGTGCTTGACCTCGCGATGCTCCGAAACCGTGTCCGCCGCCTCGATCAGGGCTTCCGGCGCCCCGCGGCCGGTGATGACCACATGCTGCATGGGCGGGCGGGCTGCCAGGGCCTCAAGCACCTGTTCCACGGGCACGTACCTGAGCTTGAGCACGATGTTCAGCTCGTCGAGCACCACCAGGTTGACGTTAGGGTCGCGCAGGAAGGCCTCGGCCTGCTGCCAGGCCCGTGCGGCGGTCGCGATGTCGCGTTCGCGATCCTGGGTCTCCCAGGTGTACCCCTCGCCCATGACGTGGTACTCGACCTGGTCGAATCGCCGGAAAAAGGCTTCCTCGCCGGTGCTGAAGCTGCCCTTGATGAACTGGACGATGCCCACCCGGAAGCCGTGTCCCAGGCTGCGGGCGGCCATGCCGAAGGCCGCCGTGCTCTTGCCCTTGCCGTTGCCGGTATGCACGACGATTACACCGCGCTGCTGGCTTGCTTCCTCGATTCGCTTGTCGACCAGCGACTTCTGGCGCTGCATCCGTTCCCGGTGGCGCGTGTTCAGATCCCCCTCGGGGGCTTGCTGTTCTTCGCTCATGAGCAGGCTTTGCTCCTTTTCAAGATGGGTCAGGACTGCGGACGGTAGGTCAGGCGCAGGAAGAAGGTGCGGCCGGTGTCGGCGTAGGGCACCGCCGTGCGCGAGAAGTCCGGTTCGTAGCGATAGGCGTTGGCCGTGGCGTATTCGCGGTCGAGCACGTTGTCCACGGTAGCCTGCAGTGTCCAGTCCCGGTCAAACCGGTAGCTCGCCCGCAGGTCGAGCAGGCCGTAACCGGCCAGCCGGTCGCGGTTGTCCGCGTCATTGAAGCTGTGGCTGCGTCCGGCCACCGTGCCACCAATCGACCAGCGTCCGAGCTGGCGGTCAACGTCCAGTCGCAGGGTCTGGCCGGCGCGGCGGGGCAGGCGGTTGCCGGTGTCCCGATCTTCGGTGCGCAGCAGGGTGGCCGATAGGGCCAGCTGCCAGAGGTCGTTGGCGTAGCCGGTCTCCAGCTCCAGGCCGCGCATCCGCGCCCGGTTGATGTTCTCGGGCCGGCTGCTGGCGAAGGAGTAGACGATCAGGTCATCGACCCGGGTTTCGAAGGCAGCCAGATCGGCATAGGCGCGATCGCGCGTCCAGCGCAACCCTGCTTCCGCCGTACGGGCGGTCTCCGGAGCCAGGTCGGGATTGGCAAATCCCGGGTAATACAGATCCAGGAAGCTCGGTGCCCGGAAGGCCGTACCCCAAGATACCCGGCTGCTCAGGGTTTCGGTCAGGTCATGGCCCCAGGCGATCTGACCGGTGTTGTGATTGCCGAACTGGCTGTTGCGGTCGTGGCGGAAGCTGCCGCTCAGGCGGTGCTTGCGCCAGTCGCCATGAGCCATCAGATAGGCGCCCCGATTGTGCCGACGGTCCCGCTCGTAGCCGTCGAAGCCATAGTCCGGGTCAAGGTCCTCGGCATCGACGTACTCGCCCAGCCAGTCGAGTCCCGCCGTCAGCAGGACCGAGTCACCGAGGCTGAAGTCGTTGCGCCAGTCAACCCGGCGATTGGTCATGTCGGCGCGGCTGACGTAGCGATCCTTCGAGAAGTTTTTGCGGTCATCCCGGGCGGTGCTGAAGGACAGCTCGCTGGACCCGTGCCGGCCGATCAGTCCGCGCAGGCCGGCACGAAGCCCCTGCTGGACATAATCGGTGGCATCGGGTCCGAAGTCGGCATCGAAGTCGCTGCGGCCCTGGCTGCGCAGCGCGCTGGCAAACAGGCTCAGTCGATCCGAAAACCGGTGCGAGAAACGGGCCGAGAACGCGGTGTTGTCGAAACCGTCCCGGTCCGAATCGCCGATGCCGTCCAGCACGTCGATCCCGTCGGTCCGAAAATGGCTGGCGGACAGGTGCAGGCGGGTATCCTCGGTGCCGCCGCCGATCCCTGCGGCCGCCTCGAAGGTCCCGAGGCTGCCTGCACCGATCTCGGCGCCGACCTGCGGGCCGCCCGCCTGGCCGGCGCGGGTGAAGACCTGGACCACGCCGCCGACGGCATCCGCGCCGTAGACGCTGGTGCGCGGGCCGCGGACAATCTCGATCCGGTCGATCTGCGACAGCGGCAGGAACTCCCAGGACGGGCGGCCATCGGTCCCGCCGGTCATGCGGACTCCGTCGACCAGCAGCAGGGTTTGGGCGGCGTTGCCGCCGCGCAGGAACAGGCTGGTGAGCTGCCCGTACGGCCCGTTGTCCGCCACATCGAGCCCCGCGCGGCCGCGCAGCAGGTCGACCAGCCGAACCGGCTGCAGCCGCTCGATCTCGGCGCGGTCGATCACCGTCACCGAGGACAGGCTCTCGTCGACGGTCTGCGCGGCCCGGTTGGGCGTGACGACGATCGGGTCCATGGTGCCGGCCCAGGCCGGCAGCACGGGGCTGAACATTACCAGCCCACCGAGCACCAGGGCCTTGGACTGGATCAGGGCAGGTCTGCACGCATGCAGCGCCGCCCGTGCATTGGCGCACAAAGCCACGGATGGCCTTGTGCAAGGACTTTTTGAGGGGTTCATGAATTTTACTCCGGCGCGCCACCCGCACGCAGTTGCGTGAATGAGCACCTCGGGCCGGTATCCGGGCTTGCATCGGGGCTCGGGTCAAGTCGAGCCACCCTGGCTCGCCTTCCCATCCGGCTGGCGGACAGTGGCATGGATGAGCGCAGGGGCGATGCCTACCGTTGCGGGGGCAGCACAGGAGTTGGGGGTTACCCGCACCTGTTTCCCGTTTAACCCCGGATTCGCGGGAATCCGGGGCACCCTGGAGGCGGTGTCGCCGCGAGAAGGACGCGGCGCGGGCAGCAGTATAACGAAACTCTCCCGGATCGGTCGGCGCCCTGGGGAAACTCTGCACAAATCCATCCATGGATTTGTGGGCTAACGCCAGCTAAACGCGTCAGCTGGCGGAGCCCGCGTTCAGCAACGCCCGGG
>JBKHDT010000051.1:0-16612 GCA_046541195.1 Halothiobacillaceae bacterium
CACCCGATGCATTTGTCGAGGTTCAGCACCATGCCGATCTGCGCACGAATTCTCATTCTGCTGCCTCCTTCCGCGGGGCTTCACGGTCGAGCCAGTCGACCTTTTGCATCTTCCTGACGATGACGAACTCGTCCCGGTTCGCGCCCACGGTTCCGTAGTAGTTGAAGCCGTAGGATTGCTGGGCGTAGCCGCCGATCATGTGGGTTGGTTTCAACGTGGCGCGGGTGACGGAGTTGTGGATGCCGCCGCGCTTGCCGGTCTTTTCCGATCCCGGCGTGTTCACGATCTTTTCCTGGGCGTGATACATGAAGGTCGTTCCGTCCTTCATCCGCTGGCTGACCACCGCGCGGGCGGTGAGCGCCCCGTTCACGTTGTAAAGCTCCACCCAGTCGTTATCGACGATCCCCGCTTTCGCCGCGTCGTTCTCGGAGATCCAGATCACCGGGCCGCCCCGGTTGAGCGTCAGCATCAGCAGGTTGTCGGAATAGGTGGAGTGAATGCCCCATTTCTGGTGCGGCGTGATGAAGTTCAGCACGACATGGGGCGCGCCGTCGCGGGCCTCGTGGTTGATCTCTTCCGTCACCGTCTTGAGATCGACCGGCGGCCGGTAGGACATGAAGCCCTCGCCGAAGGCACGCATCCACAGGTGATCCTGGTAGAGCTGTTGCCGGCCCGTGAGGGTCCGCCACGGGATGAGCTCGTGGACGTTGGTATAGCCCGCGTTGTAGCAGACCTTCTCGGACTCAAGCCCCGACCAGGTCGGCGACGAGATGATCTTGCGCGGCTGCGCGGCGATATCGCGGAAGCGGATCTTCTCGTCTTCCTTGGGCAGGGCCAGATGGGCATGTTCGCGGCCCGTGGCCTTCGACAATGCCTCCCAGGCCTTGACCGCGACCTCGCCATTGGTCTCGGGCGCCAGCATCAGCACGACCTCGGTCGCGTCGATGTCGCTGACGATCTTCGGGCAGCCCTTGGCCGCGCCGTCCTGCCACACGCCGTTCAGCTCACGCAGGTGCTCGACCTCGTGCTCGGTGTTCCACGAGATGCCCTTGCCCCCGTTCCCCAGCTTGTCGAGAAGCGGGCCGAGCGCGCAGAACCGGTCGCCGATGGCGGTGTAATCGCGCTCCACCGCGATGAAGTTCGGCGCGGTCTTGCCGGGGACAAGGTCGCATTCGCCCTTCTTCCAGTCGCGCACCTGGTCCTGCGCCACCTCGCCGGGCGTGTCGTGAAGGATCGGCAGCGCGACGATGTCGGTTTCCTGCCCCAGGATCTCCGGCGCCACCTCCTGCACCTTGTAGGCGATGGCCTTGAATATCTCCCAGTCGGACTTGGACTCGTAGGCCGGATCCACCGCCGCCTGCAGCGGATGGATGAACGGGTGCATGTCCGAAGTGTTCAGGTCGTTCTTCTCGTACCAGGACGCCGTGGGCAGCACGATGTCGGAATAGACGCAGGTCGTGCTCATGCGGAAATCGATGGTCACCAGCAGGTCGAGCTTGCCGCGAGGGGCCTCCTCGTGCCATTTCGCCTCCTTCGGCAGTTGCCGGCCTTCCTCGCCAAGGTCGCGGCCCATCACCCCGTGATCGGTGCCCAGAAGGTGCTTGAGGAAGTATTCATGCCCCTTGCCCGAGGAGCCCAGCAGGTTCGAGCGCCAGACGAAGAGGTTGCGCGGCCAGTTCTCCGGCGCGTCGGGATCCTCGCAGGACATCTCCAGCGTGCCCGATTTCAGCTCTTCGGCGACGTAGTCCGCAACGGGCTTGCCCGCCGCCTTCGCCTGCTTCGCCACCTCCAGCGGGTTGGTCTTGAGCTGCGGGGCCGAAGGCAACCAGCCCATCCGCTCCGCACGAATATTGTAGTCGATGATGCTCGCATCCCAGTCGCCTTCGGGCGCCGTGGGCGACAGGATCTCTCCCGCCGTGAGCGTCTCGTAGCGCCATTGATCGGTATGGGCGTACCAGGCCGAGGTCGAGTTCATGTGCCGCGGCGGGCGGCTCCAGTCGAGCGCGAAGGCCAGCGGCTGCCAGCCGGTCTGCGGGCGCAGCTTTTCCTGGCCCACGTAATGCGCCCAGCCGCCGCCGGACTGGCCCACCGCGCCGCACATCACCAGCATGTTGATGACGCCGCGGTAGTTCATGTCCATGTGGTACCAGTGATTCATCGCGGCACCGATGATGATCATGGACTTGCCGCCCGTCTTCTCGGCAGTCTGCGCGAATTCGCGCGCCACATGGACGATCTTCGACGCCTCGACGCCGGTGATCTTCTCGGCCCAGGCCGGCGTGCCGGGAACGTCGTCGGCATAGTCCTGTGCCACCCAGTCTCCGCCAAGGCCGCGGTCCAGCCCGTAATTGGCGCAGAACAGATCGAAGACGGTGGCCACGGCCACCTCGCCCTCGGCGGTCTGGATGCGCTTCACGGCCACGTTCTTCGTCAACACGTTCGGCCGCTTGTCGCCGGTGGTGAACGCCTCGGTCGCATCGGCGCCGAAATAGGGGAAATCCACGCCCACCACATCGTCGTGGTCATCGTCCAGGATCAGCGACATCTTGAGCCTGGTGTCGGCGCCCTGCGCCTTCTCCTCGAGGTTCCACTCGCCGTCCTCGCCCCAGCGATAGCCGATGGAGCCGTTGGGCGCGACGAGGCCGCCCGAGGTTTCGTCAAGCGCGACGGTCTTCCACTCGGGGTTGTTGTCCTCCCCCAGCTTGCCGTCCAGATCGTCGGCACGCAGGAAACGGCCGGGGATCATCCTGCCGTCCTTCTCCTCGATCTTCACCAGCATGGGGAAGTCGGAATACTTGCGGCAATACTCCTCGAAATACTCGGCCTGCCGGTCGAGATGGAATTCGCGCAGGATGACATGCCCGAAGGCCATGGCCAGCGCCGCGTCGGTGCCCTGCTTCACGTTCAGCCAGACATCGCCGAACTTCGCGGCCTCGGAATAGTCGGGGCTGATCACCGCGGACTTGGTTCCGCGATACCGCGCCTCGGTATAGAAATGCGCATCCGGCGTCCGGGTCTGCGGCACGTTCGAGCCCCAGATCAGAAGGTAGCCCGCATTGTACCAGTCGGCCGATTCCGGCACGTCGGTCTGTTCGCCCCAGGTCATCGGCGAGGCGGGCGGCAGGTCGCAATACCAGTCGTAGAACGACATGCAGACGCCGCCCATCAGCGACAGGTAGCGCGAGCCCGCGGCATAGGAGATCATCGACATCGCCGGAATCGGCGAGAAGCCGAAGATCCGGTCGGGGCCGTAGGTCTTGGCCGTGTAGGCATTCGCGGCGGCCACGATCTCGGTGGCCTCGTCCCAGCTTGCGCGGACGAAACCGCCCTTGCCGCGGGTCTCGACATAGGAGGCGCGCAGGATCGGATCGTTCTGGATCGCGCTCCAGGCCTCGATCGGGCTCTTCGTCTCGCGCATCTTGCGCCAGACCTTCATCAGGCGGCCCCGGATCAGCGGGTTCTTCACGCGGTTCGCGGAATAGAGATACCAGCTGTAGGAGGCGCCGCGCGCGCAGCCACGGGGTTCGTGGTTGGGAAGGTCGGACCGCGTGCGCGGATAATCGGTCTGCTGCGTCTCCCAGGTGACGATGCCGGACTTGACGTAGATCTTCCAGCTGCACGAGCCGGTGCAGTTCACCCCGTGGGTGGAGCGCACGATCTTGTCGTGCCGCCAGCGGTTTCTGTAGGTCTCTTCCCAGTCGCGGCTTTCGCGCGTGACCTGGCCGTGACCGTTCGAGAACCGCTCCAGCTCCTTGGGCTGGAGGAAGTTCAGTCTGTCGAGCAGATGGCTCATGTGGCTGTCCTTTCGTGTGTCGGGATGCGGGCGGCGGCGCTGGCCGCCCGGACATGGATCGGGATCATTCCGCGGGCTGCGCGGCGGGGGCCGGCAGGGGCCGGGCGTGCTCGATGTCGTGCAGCAGGCCACCGCGCCGCGTGTAGACGGCCCAGGTGATTGCAAGGCAGATCGCGTAGAACACCAGGAAGCCCCACAGCGCCCCCACCGGAGAGCCGGTCATCGCGATCGAGGTGCCGTAGGCCTTCGGGATGAAGAAGGCGCCATAGGCCGCGATGGCCGAGGTGAAGGCGATGATGGCGGCGCTTTCGCGCTCCGCCTGCCGGCGGGACGCGACCGCGTCGAGCTCCGGCATCAGGCGGGGAATTTCCCGCCCCATGATGGCGGGGATCATCTGGAAGGTGGAGGCATTGCCCACGCCGGTGAGGAAGAACAGCGCCATGAAGGCCGCGAAGAAGCCCGCAAAGCTGCCCGCGCCCAGCGCGGCGATCACGCCGAACACCGCGACGATCATCCCGACGAAGACCCAGAAGGTCACGCGCCCGCCGCCGAAACGGTCCGCGATCCAGCCGGTGCCGGCCCGGCTCAGCGCGCCCACCAGCGGGCCGAGGAAGACGTATTGCAGCGCGTTCACCTCGGGGAAAGCCAGCCCCGTCAGCAGCGGGAACCCCGCCGAATACCCGATGAAGCTGCCGAAGGTGCCGGTGTAGAGGATGCACATCAGCCAGTTCTGGCGGCGCGAGAAGATCACCGCCTGATCGCGGAAACTGGCACGCGCATCGGCGATGTCGTTCATCCCCAGCCAGGCCGCGGCGGTGGCAAGCAGGATGAAGGGCACCCAGACGAAGCCTGCGTTCTGCAGCCAGAGCTGGCCGCCATCGGTCAGCGGCACCGGATCGCCGCCCACCGCGCCGAACACGCCCATGGTGATGACGATCGGCACCAGGAACTGCATCACCGACACGCCGAGATTGCCCAGACCCGCGTTCAGCGCCAGCGCGTTGCCCTTTTCCGCCTTCGGGAAGAAGTAGGAGATATTGGCCATGGACGAGGCGAAGTTGCCGCCGCCAAGGCCGCATAGCAGCGCCAGGGCCAGGAAGATCAGATAGGGCGTGTCCGGAGTCTGCACGGCATAGCCGATGCCCATCGCGGGCAGCAGCAGCGAGGCGGTCGAGAGCGTCGTCCAGAGCCGGCCGCCGAAGATCGGCACCATGAAACTGTAGAAGATGCGCAGCGTCGCGCCCGAAAGGCCCGGCAGCGCGGCCAGCCAGAACAGCTGGCCGGTGGAGAACTCGAAGCCGGTGGCCGGCAGCTTGGCCACGACCATCGACCACACCATCCAGACCGAGAAGGCCAGCAGCAGCGCGGGGATCGAGATCCAGAGATTGCGGCGCGCCAGGCGGCGGCCCTTTTCTGCCCAGAATTGCGGTTCCTCTGGGCGCCAGTCGTCAAGTACGCGCGGCATTGCGGTATGCTCCGGGTGGTGGATTTCGTTCATTTCGGGAAGGTCCGGCAGGCGATCCAAGGCCGCGCCATGGGCCCGGCGTTCCATTGCCCGGATCGACAGATGCATCCAGGTCAGCGCCAGGGCCACCAGCACGAACAGGATGGCGAAGCACGACGTGTAGATGCCGGTCAGGTCCAGCGTGGCGCCGAAGACGACGGGCAGCAGGAAACCGCCCAGCCCGCCGATCATGCCCACCAGCCCGCCGACCGCGCCCACGTTCCGCGGGTAGTAGACCGGGATATGCTTGAACACCGCGGCCTTTCCCAGGCTCATGAAGAAGCCCAGCGCGAAGAGCACGACGACGAAGGGCCACAGGCCCATCGCGGTGGAAAAGGCGATCGGGCCGTCCTTTGCCTGGATCACGTAGTCGGTGGGCGGATAGGACAGCATGAACAGGAACAGCAGCGCGAAGCCGAAGGTCCAGTACATCACCGAGCGCGCGCCGAACTTGTCGCTCAGATGCCCGCCATAGGCACGGAACAGCGAGGCCGACAGGCTGAACGAGGCTGCGGCCATGCCGGCTGTCTTCATGTCCACGCCGTAGACGGCGATCAGGTAGTGCGGCATCCAGAGCGCAAGCGCCACGAAGGTACCGAACACGAAGAAGTAGTAGAGCGAGAAACGCCAGACCTGCAGGTTGCGAAGCGGGGCGAACTGCTCGGCCAGGCTTGGCGCGCGGATGCCCTTCCGGCGCCGTTCGACCAGTTCGGGATCGTCCTTGGCAAGCAGGAAGAACAGGACGGCGATCACCGCAAGACCCGCCGCCCAGGCATAGGCGACGGCATGCCAGCCATAGGCCACCAGCACGAAGGGCGCGACGAACTTGGTGACCGCGGCCCCCACATTGCCCGCCCCGAAGATGCCCAGGGCCGTGCCCTGATGGCCGGAATCGTACCAGCGGCTGACATAGGCGACACCGATGATGAACGAGCCGCCCGCGAGCCCGATGCCCAGCGCGGCCACCAGGTACATGGCGTAGCTGTCGGCCCGGGTCAGAAGCAGGGTGGCCAGGGCCGTCAGCAGCATCTGCGCGGTGAAGACCAGCCGGCCACCGTATTTCTCTGTCCAGACGCCCAGGAACAGCCGCGAGATCGAGCCGGTCAGGATGGGCGTGGCCACCAGCAGGCCGAATTGCGATTCGGTCAGGCCGAGCTCGTCCTTGATGGCCACCCCGATGATGGAGAAGATCGTCCAGACCGCGAAACAGGCGGTGAAGGCGACCGTGCTCAGGCCGAGCGCGCGGGTCTGTTCCGCTTGGGTGGCTGTGGCGACAGGCTGCATGGCAGGCCCTCCGGCGGTGGATTGCTTTCGATGTCCCGCAAGGGAGTTGTCCCCAGAGGTGCGGCCGCCGCGCATCAAAAGACTTGATCCAGATCAGGAAATCCGGAAAGTTCCATTGAAATAAATGACTTAGAAAATAATGTCGCCTCGTGGACAAGGCCGGATCAAGGGTGCTAAGACTCGGGATCAATCGGGGGCTTGATAAAGTTCAAGCCCTGGTCCGACCTGCTGCGGAGGTGTTAGGCAGTGCGCCTGGGCATGCCCGAATCGGAATATCCGGATATCCGGGGCCTCCACCTGTTCGCGAACATGGCGGACGAGCATTTCGTGGCGCTGATGCGCGGTGCCTATGTGCAGAACTTTCCCCCGCAGATCGAGCTCATCACCGAGGGCGATCCCAGCGATTTCCTGCATATCGTCCTGTCGGGTTCGGTCGATCTCTTCGCCTCCTGGAACCGGCGCGAAACCAGCATGGCCACGGTGAAGCCGATCTCCACCTTCATCCTTGCCGCCACGATCCGCGACGCCCCCTACCTGATGTCGGGCCGCACGCTGGAGAAGAGCCGGATCGCCCTGATCCCGAGCCAGGACGTGCGGGCGATATTCGATGCCGACAACAATTTCGCCCGCGCGATCGTGACCGAACTCGCCCAATGCTATCGCTCGGTCGTCAAGGCGCAGAAGGATCTCAAGCTGCGGACGTCGCTGGAACGGCTGGCGAACTATCTTCTGCGGGCGCAGAAACAGGCCGGCGGAGAGATGGATTTCGAACTCTCCTATGAAAAGCGGCGCCTGGCCTCGGTGCTGGGCATGACCCCCGAGAACCTGAGCCGGGCCTTCAAGGGGCTCAAGGGCTACGGCGTCGATGTCGAAGGGTCGCGCATCCGGATTACCGATCGTGACGGCTTGGCGGGTTTCGCCAAGCCGAACCCCCTGATCGACGATTTCAGCACCTGACACCATCCGGGCCGGGGCACGGGCGCGCCCGCCGGCCCGTCGTCTCAGGGCCACGGATCGACACCGAAGAGAACCGGGTGCAGGGTGATCAGCCCGGCATAGATCGCCACGCCGACCGACAGGCGCAACAGGGTACCGGCCGTGGGGCGGCCGGGCCGAAGCGGCGCCCGGGCGACCGCCTCGCGCAGCCGATGCCAGTCCGCCCCCAGGTCGCGGCGTTTGCGCCGGTCGACGATCCGCCCCCCCAGAAGGGCGAAGCCGGCAAAGCTCCCGAACAGCAGCACATGGGCCAGATCGCCATTCGGCAGCAGATGCGCCCCGCCCCAGAGCGCGAGTGCCAACAGCAGCGGATGCCGCGTCAGCCGCACGAGTCCCGGCCGGGCCGGATCGAACCGGGCATTGCCCGCGCCCCCGAAGGAGAACGGGTTGGGCCTGGCGATGGCCAGCGCCAGGATCAGGCAGACCGGCAGCATGAGCGCAAGCGTCACATGCCCCTGCCACGGCGCCCAGGACCAGAGCGACACGAAGGGCGCCCGTCCTGCCGCGCCGATCAGCCAGGCGAGCACCCCCAGCGACAGCACGGAGTAGACCAGCGTGAAGCCGCCCTGCCCCAGCCTGGCCTGAAGCCAGGGCCGCATCGGGGGGCGAACCGGCACGGCATGCGTGAGGAAGAAGATGGCGAAAGCGATCCCGAACTCGATCCAGCCCATGTGCCGCTCCTCAGGCCCGCCTGCCGGCAGGCAGCCGCAGCAGCAAGCGCCCATAGACCAGCGCGAACCCGGAATAGGCGCCGATCCAGCCAAGGCCCGACAGCGTGTAGAGCGGGCCGGCCAGACCGGGCCAGAGCCCTGCCGCCACCCGGGCCAGCACCGCCAGGATCACCGCCAGGTAGATTGCCACCGTGGCCGGCCCGGCCGCAAGCGGCTGCCCGGTATGGCCCAGCGTGGCGCGGGTCATGACCGCCAGCGTCATCAGCCCGATGGCACCGCCGGTCCACAGATGCTGCGCCGCGGCCGGGCCGAAGAGCCCCGGCGCCAGCGTCTCGGCCCCCAGTGCCAGCGCCCCGAGCGGCAGGAAGGCATAGCCCGCATGCAAGACCGTCACCAGCGGCTCGGCCCATGTACGGTACCCGGCCCAGCGCGCGAGGCGCGCCAGGTGCAGCACGCCTGCAAGCACGAGTGCGCCCCCGGTGACGGGATGCATGGGGGCCGTCACCCAGAGAAGCAGCGCCCCGAACAGGACGAGCAGCGCAGCCTTGTCGAAACGCTGCATCGGCGCGGCCGGCAACCGCCCGGCGCCGCGCTTGACCAGCCAGTTGCGGGTGAAGGAGGGCACGATCCGGCCTCCGATCACCGCGATCATCATGATCGCCGCGCCCAGTCCCAGGCGCAGCCCCGCGCCCTGTGCGGCGGCCTCGCCCCGTGCCGCCTCCCAGTGAAACAGCCCGTTGCCCAACGCGAACACAGCCAGCATGGCCAGCACGATCAGGTTGCGCCAATTGCGGCCCGCCACGATCTCGCGGCCGAGCGCGGCGGCCAGAACCACCGGAAAAGCCAGGTCTATCGCTGCGACCAGCACCGGAGACAACCCGGCCGATACCATCACCGCGGCCCGGCCCGCCAGCCACAGCCCTGCCAGGAACCCCAGCCGCCAGCCCACGATCGGCAGCCGTCCGGTCCAGTTCGGGACTGCTGTCAGCAGAAAGCCCGAGACGACCGCGCCCAGATAGCCGAACAGGAATTCATGCGCGTGCCACGCGACCGGGTCGAAGGCGGTCGGCAGATCGAGACGGCCGGCGAGCATCGGCACCCAAAGCACCAGCGCCAGTGCCGCCCAGACCGACGCGCCGAAAAAGAACGGGCGGAACCCGTATGTCAGGATCGCGGGCCCGGTCCAGGCGCGCATCTGCTGGGCGGTGGAGGCTGTCATCGGGAAGCTGTCCTTTGCGCGGTGTTGCCCCTGCCGGTCGAGAGGGTGCCGAACGCGATGTGAAAGGGGCGCGACAGATCCGAAAGGTGGGCCGCGTGATTTCGGGAAAGGATACGCTGGATCAGGGCCTTTTTGCCCAGGTCAGCGGCCGGGGTTTGGGGGATCGTCAAAACGGGACCCTTTCTTGGGCGCGCCCGGTCAGGGACACAGGCAACGAGAATTGGTATTTGATTTGCGCATATCATCGCGCTAATACGCACTGCAAATGCCAATATGGAGCCGCGACATTGCACCTCACCTCCTTCACCGATTACGGGCTCCGCGTGCTGATGCGCATGGCCGGAGCGACGGACCGCGCGTTCACCACCGCGGAACTGGCCTCGGAATTCCAGGTCTCGCGCAATCACCTTGCCAAGGTGATCTCCGCCTTGTCAGCGGGCGGATTGCTGGTATCGCGGCGCGGCGCCGGAGGTGGCGTGAAACTGGCCCGGCCGCCAGAGATGATCCGGCTGGGCGACGTGGTGGCGTTGCTCGAATCCGGCCAGGCGCTGGTGGAGTGTTTCCAGCCTGACAACACGGCCTGCACCTTGCTGCCACGGTGCCGGCTGAAGTCCCGCCTGGCCCATGCAGAGGCCGCCTTCGTGGCAGACCTCAATCGCGGCACCCTTGCGGATTGCGCCTGGCACCCGGCCGACGTCTGACGCCGCAGCCGTCCTAGGGACAGGCCTTCGCACCGCAGACATGCTGCGGCGCGATGCCGGAACCGCCGGGCGATCAACTGCCCTGCGCGTCCTCGCTGCAGCCATTGCGGAAGGTAACGATCGGCCATTCTTCCTGCCGCACGGCGCTTTTCGCCAGCCAGGCATCGACATCGCCGAAACGGGCGCGGCACCACAGCCCGTCGGATGCGGTCAGACACTGGTTGACCTTGATGCAGGTTCCTTCCGGAATCGTGCCGACGCCGGACGCATCGCGCCGCGGCTGGCTGCGAGCCCGCAGGTTGCCCAGGGTTTCTATTTCGGCCAGCCGGGGCTCGTCTTCCGAAAATTCCGGGGGCTGCAACTCTTCGCGCGGAGCGCATTCGGAGGACGTTCCCAGGTAGTAGCAGCGATGGCGCTGCACGGCATTGGCCAGCTCGGTATTGCTGCCATCGCCGCTGGCGCGCTCGATCACCATGCCAAGCCCGTCCGCCGCGCGGGTGCCGGTGAGGCGCCGCTGGTTGCCACCGAGTTCGGCCAGGCGTTCTCCCGCCCCGTCCAGCAGGATCAGGCGCCCGTCCTCGACCGTCCAGGCGGAAAGATCCTCGATCGGGGCGCGGCACTCGCGGCTCTGCGCAGGCATCGGGGCATCCTGATCCGCGGCCTCGTCCGCCCCGCGCAGCAGCACCTGGCAGGGGCCGGCCCCCTCGGTCTGCGCGGGATCGAACTGGAACCACTCACCCGAAAAAGCCTCCACCACGGCTGCACGATCCTGCGCGGTCGCAGGATTGGCCACAAGAACAAGCGCCTGAATCGCCAGCGCAAAGAACCCCGTCCGCATTGCCATTTCCATCCTCGTCATTCCCTGTCGCGGCGCGTCACTCGGGCGCGCCGATGGTCACCCCGGTCTGGGCCACCACGGTGTCCCCGACCGTGACGACAAGGTCAACCGATAGATGCGAACCTTCTCCGAAGTTGAGGCCCGTGGAGGCGACCGGCAGACGCGAGGCATCTGCCGTCAGGCTCAAATCGCGCGATTGGCGGGTGGACATCTGCCCGCCGCTGCCTCGGTGCTTGATCGACAGCGTCGCCGTGACCTCGGCCGGGCCCGTGCCGCTGACCACGCCCTCGATCGTCAACGCGCCCTCGGAGGGCGTCAGCAGGATTTCGGGAATCACTGGCGGCATGGTCTGGGACATCCCGGGGCCCGCCCACAGCCCCAGGGCGAGACAGAAAGGGGCGAGCGCGGCAAGCCGTGCCATCAGGCGATCAGGGAGCAAAGCCGGCGGCGGTTTGCGTGATCGAGACGCTGTTGGCATTCGTGAAGACCTGAACACCGCCCGCTGACTGCGAGTTCACCAACCCGTTTCCTTGCTGGGTAAAGACCACGGAGGCGCCCGCGCCGCTCACCGTCATGAAATTCTCGTTGTCATTGCCGATCTGGCGCAACTCACCGCTGGCATTCAACCCGTCGATCGTCAGCCCGGCGCGATTGCTGCGCCCGTCCTGCACGATGAGCCCGCTGGCGCCATCCGCTGTCAAGCTGAGGTCAGCCTCGTTGTCGCTGCCCGACTGCCGGATTCCGCCCAGCCCGTTGAGGCCCGCAATCACGGCAATGGCCTCGTTTCCGAAAGCGGGATCGGAGGTCTGTCCCTGCTCCAGAAAGAAGCCCGTCCCGTCCCCCGAAAGCGTCAGGCTGGCGGTGTTGCCGTCGCCGATCTGCTGAGCCGGAGATCGATCCTGCAAGGCGAGGGAGAAATCGAGCGGATTGCCCGCGACAAGAGAGTTGCTGGCGTTGGCCTGGTCCACACTCAGCGTGTTTCCTTCGCCGCCGGTGGCATTCTGCAACAGATCAATGCGGTTTCCTTCTCCTGCCAGTGCAGCCATCGGCATCGAGGCCAGGAGACAGCCGATCAGAAAATTCTTGCGCACAATATACCTCTTACCCGGTTCCGCCCCGGATCATAGCATCACCGGCTTCCCTGCGAAACAACGATCGCATTGCCGTTGCCGGTTTGCGAGAACACCGCGGTGTTGTTGTTGCCCATCTGCGTGACGATCGCCTGATTGGCCTGCCCCGAGATCCGCCCCGAAACCATGTTGCCATCACCGAGCTGCGACATCGCGAATCGGTTGTCATCGCCTGCCACGGCCAAAGCCAGCATGTTGCCGAAACCCGACTGGACGAGCTGGCCGGGGCGTAGCCCGGACTCCTGCAACAGGTCACCCTGCCAGAACCCGGTTGCGCCACCGTTGCGATCGCCTGCGAGCGAAACCTCGAGCCGATTCGCACTGGCCGGGTCCCCTGGCACCGAGGCGGGTGACTGCACGATGTAGAGCTCGTTGTCCTCGCCGGTGTCGGACAGGTTCAAAAGATCGGAACTGTTTTGAGCGCTGGCCGCGCTGGCCCCTGCCAGGCACAGAACAACAACCAGTGCTTGTGCCTGCCGGGCTTGGGATGAGAACGCTGCGAGCATGATCATACCTTTCGGGTCGGGTCGGGCCTTCCTCAAACGGCACTCTGCTGCCGAATTCGGGAAAAATCATGGCCTCCTTCGGGCGAAACCCGTTCCCGGAAGATATTGTTCCCCACAGGTTGTATTGTCAAAGTGAATATGAAGGGCCGCCCGGCGGTATGCCTGGGCGGCCCTTCTTCGATTTGCAAAGGATGACAGGACAAGAGCGGTCGGCGTCAGCCGATCACTTCGTCCTCCTCGCCGGGCGGCGGCGACGGCGGAGCCTGCCGCGTCTCCGGCGGCAATACGCGCTGACGAACATCAGGTTGTTGCGGTTCCGGCCGGCTCGCCGGCCTGGTCGACACGACCCGCGCCGGGTTCCGGGTATCCGGCAGGGCTTGCCGGCGCATCGAGTCCGGAGACGCGGCGCCGCGATACTTCTCGGCGCGGTGCCGCGCCACGAGTTCCCGGCCGGCCTCGCCATCCGCGAATTTCCACAGTCCGACCTCGGCCCCCTCCAGCACCAGGCTGAACACGGCCTTTTCAACCGCCATCTGCAACGCAAGCTGCTTGGGCTCGTTCGCCGCCACGCCGGTTTCCACCTCGAGCAGCTTGTCCAGTTCGACATACCGGAAAACGCCGCCCCGCGCCGAGGCCGAGGCGATCGGCTTCTGCACCATCACGCTGGCCAGAACCTCGCCGGAATTCGTCGAGACCGCTTGCAGATTGACCGTGACGATGTCGAGTTTCCATTGGGTGTCGCCGCCGATCCCGAGATAGCGGGCACCGAAGCCGCCGGTCTGGGTATTGGTGTCGTAGCCCACGACGGCGCCCTGGATCAGGATGCCGGCATGACGCAGCGGCGGGATGGCATCCGGGTCGGGCGCGGATTCGCCGCGATACAGCCGCCGCATCTCGGTCACGATCTGGCGTTCGCGCAGCAGGTTGTCGAGATTGGTGCGGTCCAGCACGGTGAACCAGCGCCGCTCGCCCGCATCCTGCAATGCCTTGACCAGCAGCGCGCCGCCGCCCTGGCTGACGGCACGCGACATCGTCTGCACGGTTTCGCGTTCCTTGTACTGCCCGGTCAGGTCGGGCAGGTCATAGACTGCCACCGAAACCCGGTGCGTCGGCTCCGGGAGCCGACGCAATTGCAGGCTCTGCTCGCTCACCGCGGTCATGGTCGCCGGGTAGGTCTGGGTCAGCTCGTCCGCGATGTCTGCGCAACCGGCGAGGGCCAGCATTCCGACCAAGGGAAGGGCGCGGCGCCAACGGGCGACGCCAAGGGCACGCAAGTCGACCATCATTCCGCCTCCGACGCAGTCACGAGTTGCGGCACGATGATCTCGGTCACGGTGCCTTCGAGGTTGTCGGCGATCTCCAGCCGGATCGAGTCCAGCGTGCGCTCGAAGGTGACGGTCGTCGTCCCGAAGGTCACCGTGCCGCTGTCCTGCGGATCGGTGCCGAAAATGGCGTCGGTCACTTCTGCGGCCAGCGCCGACAGCAACCGCCCCTGCAACTGGCGCACGAAGAGGTCGGCATCGCTGCTGCCCGGACTCGGGCTTCCGGGCGAGGTGGAGCGGCCATCATCGGCATCGCTCGCCGTCGCGGTGCGCTGCGCGCTCGCGATGCCCAGGAGATGCTGCGAGTTGAGAGGATTGCCGCCGAAGCTGGGATTGACCGGTTTGTAGACCAGATCCTGCGCCACGGCCTGTCCGGCGCCTGCCAGCGCCAACACGACGCCCGCCGCCAGCCATCGTTCCCGTCTCGCCATCATGGGACCTCCATACTCGACACATGTCCGGACCGCAGCGGCGTCGCGTTTGCGACAGCTGTTTCACTGCAAACCGCGTTTCAGGTCGTATCACCACCGGATCTCAAAGCCCACCGCACAGGATCGACACAAGTCGAACCGTCGCGGCTTGTTGCCGTTGCAACACGCTAACAGGCTTTAATCGGGCGGAAATGTGTCGACAAGAGGCAAGTGACGCGAAGACGGCGAATTCCGCGATCACCGAAAAACAAGCAAACCAGATATCCAAATTGACGCTAGGTCAATCTTAATGAGTCAAGTCGATGCATAAAATGCGGCGAGTGCTCGATTCGTCGAATTACAACCTATGGTAGGTTTTTGTCATTTTGAATTAACCCCTAAGTTTTGCCGCGTTCGCAGCATGTTGCCATGCCATCAGGGGATTGTCCGGGTTTTCGGAACAAATCCGCAAGGTCGCCCGCATTCTTTCTACTTCTGGCGTGAAATTTGTTCAAAAGATGTCGAAAAATGTCGAAAAGCGTGGCCGAAGCGAGTAAGTTCGAGGTCGCGGCGATGATCGCTGCGGGCTTTGTAGGGGCGGAAAACTGTCCTTGGAGCGAGTGGGTGAGGTCGGTTGACACCATGATCTGACGGAAAGGGAAGCCGTCGGCATTTCCATCTTCCACCACCTGCCACTTCTCGGGCCATCGGCGCGAGAGGGCGGAACCCGCGTGTGTAAAAGTAAACGGAGACGACAGTGAAATTCAAATACCTCCTTCTGGCATCGACCAGCGGTCTCGTGCTGGCCGCATCCGGGACGCTCGCGGACAACAACGAGGCGTTTCTCGACCAGTCCGGCATCGGCAACGCCGCGCTGATCGACCAGACGGCCGCCGACAGCAGCAGCGTCGGACGCTCCGACAACAGCAATGTCGGGCAGTTCGGCAAT
This sequence comes from Halothiobacillaceae bacterium, assembly GCA_046541195.1. Taxonomy (GTDB): domain Bacteria; phylum Pseudomonadota; class Gammaproteobacteria; order Halothiobacillales; family Halothiobacillaceae; genus JBKHDT01. The sequence goes on from JBKHDT010000051.1 coordinate 15,324, forward strand.
GACAACGCGTTCTCGGCAACCCAGACCGGCGACCGCCAGACGATCGGCAGCGGCGGCCGCTTCGATCAGAACGGCAATTTCAACGACGCGGACATTTCCCAGAGTGGCGCCGACAACCTGTTCGACTACATGATCCAGTCCGCCACGGGCGCAACGGGCCTGTCGAACGATCTCGACGCCACGCAGGCGGGCACCGGCAACCGGATAAAGGAATTGCGCCAGACGCTCCTGGGCGGCAGCACACCGAACAGCGCGTCGATCTCGCAGGATGGGGACGGGCTCGTGGCCGGCGGGCGGCTTCGCCAGAGCGGCAGCGGCAACAACCTGACCATCGTCCAGACGGGAACCGACAACCGCATTGCCCCCGTGAACAACATCCAGGGCGCCTCCTCGGCCTCCCCGTCGCTGGCCAGCCTGAACCAGGGCGGCCAGGACAACGCGATGACGGTCACGCAATCCGGCACGAACAATGAGCTGCGCCAGGCCCAGCAGATCGGCGACGCGAACAGCGCCACCATCGAACTGAGCGGCTCGGACAACGGGCTCGACCCGCTGACCTCGGGCGGCGCGTCGGAGGCCAGCATGGCCACTCCGGGCGCGGTCGACCAGTTCGGCAATCGCAACGAGACGGATCTGTCTATCTCCGGCGTTGGCAATGCCTATGGCGTCCTGCAGGACGGCGATGACAACCTCGCGCTGGATATCAACGTCACCGGAAACAGCAACTCGGTGGGCGTGGGCCAGTTCGGCGACCGCAACGAGATCCGCCTCGGCACGATCGCGGGCGACGACAACAGCACCGGCTTCAACCAGACCGGCGATGACAACCTTGCCGAAACCGAGGTGGCGGGCAACGACAACGACACGCTGACGCAGCAATCGGGCATCAGCAATGAGGCCGAAGCCATCGTCGGCGGAAATCGCAACCGCACCACCGTTGCCCAGGCCGGCCTTTCTAATGGCGGTTCGGCCGAGATTGATGGCAATCGCAACCGCACCAATGTCGTTCAGCTCGGCCTCTACAATGACGCTACGACCGTGGTCGATGGCAATCGCAACCGCACCAACTTCGAGCAAATCGGCTTGTTGAATTTCGGCGCGGCCGAGGTTGATGGCAATGGCAACCGCACCACCCTCGGGCAGATCGGCGAGTTCAACGACGCTTCGGCCGACATCGCCGGCAATCGCAACCGCACAAGCATCGGGCAGGACGGCCTGTCCAACGACGCTACGGCCGTGGTCGATGGCAATCGCAACCGCACCAACTTCGAGCAAATCGGCTTGTTGAA
>JBKHDT010000052.1:0-16036 GCA_046541195.1 Halothiobacillaceae bacterium
CCGGTGGTCGCTCAGGCCGCATGAAAAAACGGACAAGTATGTTGACAAACGCCGCGACCCAAGCGGCAGGGGAAAACAAACGTGCAGTCGCCCGCTTCGATCGCGGCAGCCAGTGCGAGGCTTCCGACCTCAAGGTCCCCATCAAAGGCCTGCAGTGGGCGCCGGGCCGCCCGGAGTCACTGCCCAAGGCACCCGCTTGGATACCGGCCACTCCTTCGGCGCTGTCTGGGTCATGCTCCGGTTTCTGACGGGCGCACGGTCTGGATGAGGCTTTGAAGCGGCCCCGCGCTCATACCGGCACCAGTTCGATGCTGAAGCCCTGATACGGGCGATGGTCTTCAATCAGCTCGACATCCTCAGCAGCAAGCCCGGCATGCTGGCATGGCGCCGCCAAGATACTCCCGTCCCGGGACTGAACGCCGACTCGATGCACCATGAGCAGTTACTGCTCGCCCCGGATACGCCTTGGATTCCCTGAGGCACCACAAGGCCGAGTTGGAGCGAGCGGCCTCGCTCATCAACCACGGCACCAAGGCGCTATTCTGCTTGCTTGAACCCATCCAGACCACCACGTAGCGGCGGAACGGTTCCACAACCCCGGACAGGGACAGACAGAAGCCCTTGTCGGTGGTTGGACGATTGGAAATGTCCCACATCAAGATCTGGGTTCGGCGTTGTCACCAGCAAGCGTGAAACGGCGTGGTACTGATGACCCGGCCACCAGTCACGCCACTCCCTGATCGCCTTGTCCTCAGTCCGAATGCGATGGAATGTACCCACAGAGCCGATCTACTCACCCTCCTCCAGCAGATCGCGGTACATCTAATCCGGAGGCCGTTGGCGTGGAAGTGCCAAAGCCACCTCCTGAAGCCAGTTGCGGCATTTTTCAAAACCTTGGCAAACAGGAATCAGTCAGCCATGTCGTTAACCTTGAAACTCGGGGATGGCCGGCGCCCCAGAACACCATGGGACGCCAAATCACGGCCCCGTGGTCGGGCGGACTGTAACCTCCTCAAAACCCACTACATGCGAAGCCTATATTGACCACTGTGACTTGAAATTGATCGCATCAACCGCTGCCGATCACCAGAAGAAAGATTGACAGGGGCTGACAGCGAAGCTCCGTCCGCCATCTTGAGGTACTGATAAACCGCTCCGGAAACATGGCCACCACCTGTCAGATGCATTGGACCGGTGACCTGCCCTCCCCAGTGATTTCTCATGGACTTGTTCACATACCAACTTCCTGTCAGCTTTTCCCAAAAACTCTGCGCTTTCCGAAAACAGCATTTATCACTAAACGCCCCGACGGGCGGCGACCAAGTCAATTCCGAACAAGACCGCATGGTATGCCTTTGGTCATGGACGGCTGTGACACCCACATAGCCATCCTTGAAATTATTATGCACGCTCACAGTCAAAAAAGGGACAGTTGCAGAAAAAGCCCCATAGCAAATTGCCGTAGCGTCCTCAACAAAACGCCCTCCGGAAGCATATCCGCCGCGGCATGCCAAAACATTCCCCTGCCCGCCAGGATACTGCCCGTGCGCGGCCCTGAAAAAGTTACCCATTTCTATGTGTTCGCAGGTCAGTCCGAACCGACTGCTTCCAAACAACTCAGCCGCAACGCGACTCCCAATATCATTGGAACGGTTTACACCTTTAAACTGCTCCAAGCTAATTCCTTCAACTTGGCTCATCGGGAAGCGGCAACCTGAACCGACAAGATCCTGAGTCATCGTATTTTGAAGATGGTGTCGTACATTATTGGTTTTGAAATACAACCGATTTTCATTGTAATCCAATATAACTTGACACCCTGAGGGAAGATCGGCAGGGAAATATAGCCCGGACGTGTCCCTGCGCACCTGCTCTCTAATAACTCCCTCGTTACCCACCACAGCGCGATTCACCTCCGAAATAGCCAAGCTATTCGGCAAGACCCGCCGATCCTGCGCAGCAAGCAGCCAGATAAACTGTTCTTGCTCAAGCAGCGCCAACCAATACTCCCCCATGCGTTTCATCTGCTGATGCGATTCTTGATTCAACAGCCCATTTTTTACTGTACGGGCATAAACATCTTGAGATCGTTGCAACAGCCCCGGGTTATCCACGGGCACACCTGCTCCACGCGGAATTCCAATCAGTGACGCCTTGGCGGTATCCGGCGTTTTTCCGCTCACATAACGATGAATTTTATTTATCAAAAAAACACATTGCGCCCTTGCAGAATGTGAGGCATGTCCTTCACCCAAATCAGCACTCGGGCAAACATCAATACCGGGGGCCAGGTTGCCCGCCAATGACTCGTTACGGTAATTACTAACATCACAATTCGCTTGAGAGCCGCCTTTTTCGACACAGCTTAGGTAGGTTTGAAAATAGTTGAAACTATCAAGTATGTCTTTCAAGGCATTACGACTTTCCTGGAAACCTGAAAGCTGATTACGGAATTCATTATCATTTATTTGATAAAATATCCGGTCCACACCAGCCTGCACATCCAGTATCATCCTTTGCGAAGCCACTACTTGCGAGGAGATCTCGTCGATTGATGCACGCAGCGCACTTACAGACTCTTCAATTTGCCCAAGTTTGTCACCAAAATACTGCTTTAGTTTCTCCTCCGGAGGTGTATACAGCCCCGCAGAAAACATCATTTTACCAAACAGGTCCGACGCAGTAGAGCCTGCAATCCCGTTGACACTCGCCGTCAACAAACCCGTTGCCGTGATGGCTCTTGTTGAGGCAGAGCGCCCGTCGAGATGTTGGCCGCGATCAGTAACCACTGATTGGCCCTTGAATCGCAATGTCTTTTGCTTCGACACACCCCAACCAAGCGCACGAGCATCTCGGCCAAGAATTGCCTCCGCTGCGACTTCCGAAGCCAGTTGCCAAGTCGTCTGGCCTTGCTCGACAGCCTGTTTCGCGAAGTACTCTCCGTCAAAGTGGCTTACTGTCAAGCGCGCCATCTGGGCGTGATCTATTCCATCAGGCAAGTCCAGGTAATACTGGATGTCCTCATACTCCTGAAGGTCGGGTACCCACGGATGGTAGTAGCTGTAGGCGGCTTGAATGGTAGTTAGGGGATTGATGTTGACAACCTGGCTGGTTCCCCGATAGAAAACAGCCCTCAGGTCAATGGCATCCGCAGCCACTGCATTACTTTGCCCACCGGTGACGCGTACCCAGAGTTCATCCGGCAAAGTCCTGGCGGTGTAGAAAACCAACTGGCCTGTGCCACTAGTGCGTCCCGTGAGCAACACCGCGCCAAAACGATTGGTGATTGCCACATCGGCATGGGCGACGGGCTGGCCCGGCCCTAGAGTGACCCAGAAACGCAGCAGGTTTGGCTCTTCCTCTGCGAGCGCCATTTTTGGGACCAGGCTGATGCAAGCCAGCAGTAAGCACAGGCCAAGGACCCGCCCCGAGTGGTGCATGGTTTGACGCACGGCGGCGATGAGATTATTTGATTTCATTATCATGCATCTCGCAATTATTTTCTGACAGAACCGCGACCCCATCAATGGTCACTCTTAAACTCGCATCGGGGCCGGCGTCTTCGCCCTCGTAGCTGATTACTTCCGATTCCCCATTCATCTTCACCACACCAGCCAGTGGGCAGTAATCGTAATCGAACCAGACATAATCACGGAGAGTTTCGAGCGTGAAATACCCGCCCACGGCAGAGGCCACGATCCGACCCGCCGCACTGGATTGAGAATAAAGATCCTCAAGCGTTCCCCAAGGCACTTGCTGTTCATAGCGGAAATTTTCTGCTATCAGATACGATTCAAGATACTGAATTTCCAGCCCGGGCGTGGTGACGGTGATCATGTCAAACGGCGCTTCTTCGGTTTGGTCCGAGCACTCGGAACGCTGCAGATTATTCAGATCACCTCTGTAATAAAGAGGGAACTCCTCCCCTGAATAGGCACTGGTTCCGTGAAGATCAAAATGGCGATCCAGACGCCGCTCGCAACGATTGACATCCTGAATCACATTGGTACTCATGAGGCCATTCATGCGGTGCAACACCTCGTTCTGGTCCCATACCGCACAGTCGAAAAATCGGTCATCCATATGCAACTGAAAATCGCCTTCATTCTCTCCAAATAGGGTATCGACACGACGGTGCATTTCCCCGCCGACTGGACATGGCAGAACCTGCCATCCAGACTCTTCGCGATCTTGAATACCTGAAGCCATTGCTTCCGTTCGCGCCTTGTTCACCAGAACAACAACAAATGGGTTGTTCAACTCATCGTAGGTCCATTGCACTTGATCCATAGCCACAATGGCATTTTCAAGCGTACCCAACGAGGCGAGGCTCGTATTAACCTGCTGACTATCGTATCTAGGAGAAAATGAGTCGGCCTGCTCGTCACCGCTAGCGGAAGAGTCACACCCAGACAAGTTAACAGCAATCGAAACACCCATAACGCAGGTTAGAAGCTGCTTTTTCATGCGGACACATCCAAACACGTTTATTTACCCCATCAAAAGCCGGGCCGTCAGGCTGGAAGAGGCTTTTTAAAAATCCATCTTCAGGCCGACCGGCATGATCAGCAGTTTATTATTTTCAATCACCATGGAAATTGAGTTTGAATTACGCTGTCAGTCAACACGCACGGCCGTCGATGCGTTAATCTGGATCTCTCCAGAAAAAAAATCAAGGCGTCGTCTTACGCACCAGCCTTTCGGTAATTCATTCTTGCGCGCTCGTCCGATACATCCTTATCTCTTGCACAACCGTCTTGCGATCGCGACGCAAGTCATGACAACAGCCACCAAGCATATTGAATCTCAGCGCACCTGCGGATGGCATGGCGACTGACCGTCTCACCTTGAGTCCTTCGGCTCCCGACGGGAAGCAATTTGCTACGACCCAAGCCGCGCCGCCTCCGATACAAAACCACTGCCGGTGGCGCGGCAATCCGTGTGTGCATGTCCGAGCTTGTTCGGGCAGGCCAACGTATTGAAGTTAGCACAATAAAGGGATGCTGGCCTTTTTTTCGCGTTTAAATGCTTTGTTTCGCTCATTGCGCAGCCGGATGCCCGAAACAGGCCCCGGGCCGGTCACGCATGGCGCACAGGGAAGCCGTGAACGCTTGGGTGTTCTTGACAAGTCCTGCTTGGTTCCGGCTGATCACTGCGTTGCGCGACGCGGGCTTGAATTCCCGGTTCGGGTGCTCGTCCGGATTGGACTCGGGCACATGCGGGGCGGCAAGGGCGGTTTGATCCGTTCTTGCCTGTCGGCCCGCCACTCGGGCGCCTTGGCGCGCCTTTTGGGCGCTTTGGGGCGCCTTGAGGGGCTTTGGTTCAAGCAGGCCGGACCATCATGGCCCGCTGCGCCGCAGGCCCGTCTTCTGCCGTCGCTCCCAGAGCGTCTTGCGACTGATGCCGAGGCGGCGGGCCAGTTCGGTCTCGGTCATCCGGTCCTGGTTGGCCAGCACGAAACGACGAAAGTACTCCTCGAGACTCTCGCCGGCCTCCGCGGTGGTCTCCGTGACCGGCAGGCCAAGGTCGGCCACACGGATCTCGGGCCCGTCGGCCAGGATTACGCCGCGCTCCAGGGCGTTCTGCATTTCCCGGACGTTGCCTGGCCAGTCATGCCGCATCAGTGCCGCCATGGCCGCGTCCGAAAGCCGGACACCCGGACGTCCGACCCGGGCCCCGGCCCGCCCGAGCAGGTGCTCGGCCAGCAGGGGGATGTCCTCGCGTCGCGCACGCAGCGGCGGCAGGGTGATGGTCATCACGTTGAGCCGGTAATAAAGGTCCTCCCGGAACAGCCCCTCCGAAACCATGGCGGCCAGATCACGGTGGGTGGCGGCGAGCAGGCGGACATCAACCCGGCGCGTCCGATGGCTGCCGACCCGCCGGATCTCGCCTTCCTGAAGCACCCGCAGCAGGCGTGACTGGACCGCGGGGTCGAGCTCCCCAATCTCGTCCAGGAACAGCGTGCCGCCATCCGCGGCCTCCACCAGTCCCTGACGTGGCCGATCAGCGCCGGTGAACGCGCCTTTCTCGGCACCGAACAGTTCCGCCTCGATCAGGGTGTCCGGGATGCTCGCGCAGTTGACCGTAACCAGGGCCTGGTCCCGTCTGGCGCTCTGTTCGTGGATCGCGCGGGCAACCAATTCCTTGCCCGTGCCCGACTCGCCCAGTACCAGCACCGTGGCATCGGTCGGCGCCACCCGGCGCACCCGGTCACAGACGGCGGCCATCGCCTCGGAGCGGCCGACCAGGCCGCGCACCGGCCAGACCTGCTCGAGCTCCCGGCGCAAGCGCGCGTTCTGGGCCTTGAGCCGGCGGTTCTCCAGCTGTCGCCCGATGGTCAGCAGCAGCTCGTCATGGTCCAGCGGCTTGGCGATGTAGTCTGCGGCACCACGCTTCATGGCCTCGACGGCGGAGGGCACACTGGCGTAGCTGGTCATGATCAGCACGGGGATATCGCCGGCATCGGCTACCAGGTCCACGCCTTCGCCGTCCGGCAGGCGAAGATCACTGAGAATCAGCTCCGGCCCGTCCCCTTCGGACTCCGAAAGCAGCCGCCGCGCGGCGGCGAGATCCGGCGCCAGTCTGGCGGACAGTCCCTCCCGCTCGAGCAGACGCATCAGGGCCTTGCCGATCACGGCCTCGTCCTCGACGATCAGTATGCGCATCATGGCGTGATTGTACCCTGCCTGGTCATGCCGGCACGGACGCCGCGGCCGGAAGGACGATGACCATCCGCGTGCCCCCGGCCACCGGGGTTTCGACAAACACCTGCCCGCCATGATCACGCACAATCGAGTACACCAGCGACAGGCCCAGTCCGGTCCCCCTGCCGGCCGGCTTGGTGGTGAAGAATGGATCGAAGACCCGGTCACGCAGTGTCTCGTCGATCCCCGGTCCCTGGTCGGTGACTTCCAGGCGCGGGCGCCCGTCCGGCAGTTCGCGCCCGCTCACGCGGATCGACTGCCCGGGACTCGAGGCGTCGATGGCATTGCTCAGCAGGTTGATCAGCACTTGCGAGAGCCCCTGCCGATCGCCCTGCACTCGCAGGCCATCCGGGACGTGGTTGTCAATGACCAGATCGGTGGCCTGCCGGTCCAGGCGGATCAGTTCGATTGCCTCGTCGACGACGGGCCGCAGATCAAGGGAAACGAAGCGCTTGTCCGCAACATCGCCGGCATGACTGAAGTTGACCAGCGACTGGACGATCCGGGTGATGCGCCGGGTCTGCGCAAGGATGGTCTCGGCCGTCTCGTCGATCGCTTCGCGCTCGCTCTCATAATGCAGGTTCTGGGCCATCGAGGCGATCCCGGCAAGCGGGTTGCCAATCTCGTGGGCAACGCCCGCGGCGAGTCGCCCGATGGACGCCAGTCGATCACTGTGGGCCACTTCCCGCTCCAGATTGTGCAGGCTGGTCAGATCCTCGACCAGGATCACGGTCCCGCCCGCACCCTGCCCAAAACCGGTGCCCACCGGTTCGATGGCCGACTTGTGCAGGTTGAACCAGCGGGACTGTCCCTTCAGCTGCAACTGCAGCTTGTACAGGTGCGCCTGCTCGTTGGCGAGAAAGGTCCGCAGCATCCCGGCCCAGGGTGGGGGCAGGTCCTCGATCCGCCGGTCGGTGACTTCCCCGTCGGCCACCCCGGTAATCCGGGCCATCGCGGTATTCCAGGTCACGACCTTGTGACCGGCGGACACCGAGCAGACCCCCAGGGGCAGCTCATGCAGCACCTGACGGTGGTAGCGTCGCAGGCTGTCCAGTTCCGCGGCCAGCCCGCGCAACCGGTTTCGGGACACCTCGAGGCGGGACTCCACGTGGCGGACGGTCTCGGCCAGCGCAAACGACTGTCCCTCGGCCAGCTCGATTCCCTCGGTCACGATCATGTGGGCCATGCCCGGCCCGAGCAATCCGGAGAGATTGCGCTCGATCCGCTCGCGCAGCAAGCCCAGCGCCGTCGGCCGGCGCTCGGCGTGATCGAGGTCCAGGTCCCGCAATGCCTGGCGGACCTCTCGGGCGGCGACTTCCGGACCCAGGGCGCGGGCAAGCCGCTCCTCGAACTGCTCCGGCGTCTGCAGGCGGACCTTCTCCGGCAGGGTGACGGCCGGCTCGCGGGTGCAGGCGATCGCCGCCCGCTCCTCCGCCTCGGTCTGCCGGTCAAGCAGGGACACCAGCGCAAGAGTCAGCGTATTGAGGCTCAGAGAGACAAACGTCGCCAGGGACCAGCGCTCCAGGCCCAGGAGCGCCTGCAGTGCCGTCACGTCCGGGGCGGCACCGATCAGCCCGGCATGTGCCATCAGCGGCAGGATCAGCAGGATCACCCACGCCAGGATGCCGACCGCCAGCCCGGCGATGAACCCCCGGCCCGTCGCCCGACGCCAGTAGAGCAGACCAACCACGCCCGGCAGGAATTGCGCGACGGCCACGAAGGACATCAGGCCCAGCTCGACCAGGCCCTGCCGGTTTTCCAGCAGCGAGTAGAAACCGTAGCCGGCCGCCAGGATCACCACGATCAATAGCCGGCGCGCCCGGGTCAGCCAGCGGTAAAGGTCCACCTCGGGGCCGGGCCGCAGCGCGGGCAATACCAGGTGATTCAGGCACATCGAGGACAATGCCAGCGTGGTCACGATCACCATCGCGGACGCGGCGGAAAGTCCACCGATGAAACCGAGGAAGGTCGCAAGCTCCGGGGCCGGCCCGCTGGCCGCCACCCCGAGCAGGTAATAATCCGGCGGCAAGGCCAGACCCAGGGACTCCCCCGCCCAGAAGATCACCGGGATCGGCAGGTTCAGCAGGAGCAGGAACAGTGGAAATGCCCAGGCTGCCGTGCGCAGCGTTGCCGGGTCGATGTTTTCCGTGAAGGTCATGTGAAACTGCCGCGGCAGCAGAAAGGCAGCGGCAAAGGCGAGCAACACCAGACTGAACCACTCGCCGGTACGGGCGGGCGCCTGCAGTCGATCAAGCATCTCGGGGTTGGCCGCCAGCCAGTCGGCCAGCCCGCCTGGCCCGCCGAACAGCCCGAACAGCGCCAGCAACCCGACCGCGAGGATCGCCACCAGCTTGACCAGCGACTCGAAGGCCATTGCCACGACCAGCCCGGCGTGCTTTTCCCGGGGACGCAGATGGCGGGCACCGAACAGGATCGCAAACACGCTCAGGGTGACACAGAATCCGAGCGCCAGCACCGCCGGCGGTGTCTCCCTGGACAGCACCAGTACGGACTCGGTGACTGCCTTGACCTGCAGCGAGATGTAAGGCAGCACGCCGATCAGGGTAAAAAGCGTCACCAGCACACCGGTCAGGCGATGCCGGTAGCGAAAGGCAAGCAGGTCCGCCAGGGAGGTCAGCTGGTACTCCCGGGTAATCTGCAGAATCGGCCAAAGAAGCAGGGGCGCCAGCCCGAACGCCAGGGTCACGCCCAGGTAGATCGTCAGGAAAGCGTAGCCTTCCTCGGCCGCGAAGCCCACGCTCCCGTAGTACGTCCACGCCGTGGCATACACGCCCAGAGAGAGCACGTAGGTCAGCGGATGACGAACCCAGCGCGCGGGCAGCCAGCCCCGATCACCCGCGTGCGCAATCAGGAACAGCGAGGCCAGGTACGCCAGCCCGACAGCCGAGAGGGCCCACAGCTCAATCTGCACGTTCCCGTCCCCGACCGATCACCAGGGCCACCAGCAGGATCACGGTCGCCCAGGCCAGATACGGCGCGAACCAGGGCAAGGCCGGCGTCAGCCAGAGCAGGCGCAGGGGCGAAACGAGCAGGAGCAGGGCCAGGGCCGTCACCAGCAGGATGGCCTCGCCCCGTCGGCGCGACAATGCAGGAAGCAGGCTCATGTCGATATTGGCGAAACTCGATATCCGTGAACGCGGGCGAACCGGACAGGAACCTTACTGCCTGTCCCGCCCGGTGACCAGCCCGGCGCGCCTGGACCGCCGGATGCCGGCCGAGCACAGGCGCATCCGTGCATCGCCCCGGGCGCGCAGTGAAAAGGCCGGAAAGTCTGGCGGTTCGCACCGATCGCGTCCGGTTCACCCGGCCCGGGCGCGGCTGCGCCCGAAGAGGGCGTCCGGGTCGATCGCCTGCCCCAAAAACCGCTTCCCAGCGATTTCAGGCTCGGTGATGCCGAATGCAAGAAAGACCCGCATCGCCGGGCGATGCGGGTCTTTCTCGATGCAGGCTGCGCCGGGCAACCGGCGTTCAGTCGGCCTGCTGACGCAGGAACGCCGGGATGTCCAGCGTCGCAAAGTCGAGCGCGGCGTTGCCATGCGTGGCCGCTGCAGGTGCGCGCTGGCCACCCTGCTGTGCGGCAGCCGGTGCCTCGACAGGCTGCGATTCGGTCTGCGTCCGGCCGGACTGGCCGTTGTCGACCACTACCTTGGGTCCGCCGCGGCGACGATTGGCGTTCTGGATCGCCACTTCGGCGCGCTCAAGACCCGTCGCCACGAGGGTCACCCGCAGCTCGCCATCCAGATCAGGATCAATGGCGGTGCCGACCTTGACCTTGGCATTGTCGTCATCACCGGCCAGCTCGCGGATCATCTCGCCGATCTCCATGAACTCGCCGATCGACAGGTCGCCGTTGGAGGTGATGTTGACCAGCACACCCTGGGCGCCGCTGAGGCTGACATCGTCAAGCAGCGGGCTGTGGATGGCCGCCTCGGCTGCCTCGACCGCCCGGTTTTCGCCGGTCCCGGTGCCGGTGCCCATCATGGCGGTCCCCATCTCGGTCATGATGGCGCGCACGTCCGCGAAGTCCAGGTTGATTTCGCCGGGGCGCGTGATCAGCTCCGAAATACCCTGAACGGCGGTGTAGAGCACTTCGTTGGCCGCATTGAAGGCATCGACGAGGCTCGCCTGCTTGCCCATGACCGCCATCAGCTTGTCGTTGGGGATCACGATCAGGGAATCGACATGCGTTTCCAGCTCGCGGATACCCTCAAGTGCCTGGGCCGCGCGCTTCTTGCCCTCGAAGCTGAATGGCCGGGTGACCACCGCGACGGTGAGAATGCCCATGTCCCGGGCGATCTGCGCGATCACCGGAGCGGCGCCCGTGCCCGTGCCGCCTCCCATGCCGGTGGTAATGAACAGCATGTTGCTTTCCTTGAGCACTTCCTGGATCGGCTCGCGGTCCTCGAGCGCTGCCTGGCGACCCAGCTCGGGATCCGCCCCGGCACCCAGCCCCTTGGTGATATTGGCGCCAATCTGCAGTTGCGTGGTCGCCTCGCTCTTCTTGAGTGCCTGTGCATCGGTGTTCGCGCAGATGTACTCGACGCTCTCGATCTGCTTGGTCAGCATGTGCTGCACGGCGTTGCCTCCGCCGCCGCCCACGCCGATGACCTTGATTTTCGCGTTGTCTGTATAGGTGTTCAGCATTTCCCAGCTCATTGCAATATCCCCCGCTCGAATTTAGAGAGTTTTCCGTAGTGGTCGATCAAGTTCAGACATGGTCCTGGAACCAGCGCTTCATGCGCTGGAGGACCGTTTCCCCGCCCGCAGCGGCTTCCCGCTGGGGCTCGAAACCGCTTCGCATGGACTGGACGCCATGCAGGATCAGCCCGATGCCGGTCGCGTTCTCCGGATCCGACACCACGCTGGTCATGCCGCCAACGCCCTGGGCCGTGCCCAGGCGTACCGGCATGTTGAAGATCTCCTCGGCCATGTCGGTCAGGCCGGGGAGCTTGGCCGCACCACCCGTCAGGACGATGCCGGCGTTAATCTGCTCCTCGTAACCGACGCGTCGGATCTCGTCGCAGACATACTGGAGAATCTCCTCGACGCGCGGCCGCACGATGCGCATCAAGGTCTCGCGGGCCATGCGCCGCGGCGGTCTGTCGCTCACGCTGGGCACCTCGATGGCCGTTTCGCCGTCACGCTCATCGGCATAGACCAGGCCACCGTGCTTGATCTTGATGGTTTCCGCGTGCTGCGTGGGCGTCTTCAGGCCCACCGCGATGTCGTTGGTAATCTGGTCGCCGGCGATCGGCAGGACGTGGGTATGCCGCAGGGCACCCTTGACGTAGATCGCCACGTCGGTGGTGCCGCCGCCGATATCCACCAGACAGACGCCGAGAGACTTTTCGTCGTCGTTGAGCACCGCGTGGGCAGCCGCCAGCTGCTCAAGCACAATGCCCTCGACGCCGAGGCCACAGCGCTCGACGCACTTGGTGATGTTCTGAACCGCGCTGACGGCGCCGGTGACCAGGTGCACGTTGGCCTCGAGACGCACACCGGACATGCCGACCGGCTCGCGGATCCCGTCCTGACCATCGATGGCGTACTCCTGCGCGACCGCGTGGATGATCTGCTGCCCGTTGGGGATCGCGATCGCGCGGGCCGACTCGATCACGCGCCGCACGTCATCCCGGGTAATCTCCGAGCCCTGGATGCCCGAAACACCCTGGGAGTCCTGACTGGAAACGTGCGCGCCGGCAATGCCCACCCAGACCGCGTTGATCTGGCAGTTGGACATCAGGTCGGCCGCTTCCACCGCCCGCCGGATCGCGTTGGCGGTCGAATCGATGTCAACCACCATGCCCCGGCGCAGGCCCCCGCGCGTTGGGCTCGTGCCATGTCCGATCAGGTTGACGCGCCCGTCCTCGTCGACCTCGCCGACCAGCGCGGCAATCTTGGTCGTGCCCACATCCAGGCCCACCACCAGGTTCTTGTCGCCTTTCTTCATCATGTCTGTTCAGGCCCCGTCCCGACTTGTGTTCGCATTGGTTCGTTCCTGCTCCCCGGCCGTCCCGCCCCGTGGCTTGACCGAAAATCCGTTCGTGTATCTAAGATCAATCGCGGCAACGGCCTCGACCTGCCGTGCGACTGTCCGCGGATAGACATCGAGGAAGCGCTGGATCCGGCCCTCGATGTCTTCCCGCCCCACGCGCACGCGCATGCCGTCAGCCAGCATCAGGTCCAGCGACCCGCGCGCATCCTCGCGCACCCCGACCAGGTCGAGATCCACCCCGTCCAGTGCGCCGGCAAGCACCTGGTAGCGCTCCCAGAGCGGCCACTGGCGTCCCTCGGTACCGACCAGCACGGGCAAGCCCTCGGGAATGCTCTCGAGCGCCGGGCGAAACACGCCGCCGCGCGCATCCAGAACCCCGTCCCCGCGCCATCGCGCCAGAGGATGCCGCTCCTCGACCGTCACCTTGAGCTGATCGGGCCAGCGGCGCTCCAGGCGTGCCGAGGCGATCCAGGCATCCTCGAGGATCGCCGTGCGCAGGGCATAAAGATCCGACCCGACAAAACCGGGTTCGAGGTGCTCGATGAGCAGTTGGCGCAACCGCTCGGAATCGGCATGTTCCAGCACGCCCTGGACCTGGACCGTCCGCACCGGCCAGGCACCGGGTGCCGAGATCGACTGCCAGAATCCCCGGGCCTGATAGGCGGCCACGGCCACAACCCCGACCAGCACCAGAGGCCAGGCATTGCGGGCCAGCAGCCCGGGCGCCCGACGCCACCAGGGCGGCCGGCGACGCGCAGCCATCGCGTTCATGACGACGCCTCCCCGAGCGTCCCGGCCAGGATGCCCACGCAGAGCGCCGGCATCTCGAGCCCGTCGGCGCGGGCCGCCATCGGCACCAGCGAGTGATCGGTCATGCCGGGCACGGTGTTGACCTCGATCAGGTACGGCTGTCCGGAGCGGTCGACCATCAGGTCGACCCGCCCCCAGCCCCGGCAATCCGCGGCCCGGAACGCCTCGAGCGCGATCGACTGCAAGGCGCCCTCCTCGCGGGGAGGCAGGCCGCAGGGAATCAGGTAGCGCGTGTCATTCGCCTCGTACTTGGCCTCGTAGTCATAGAAGGCGTGCGGCGTCTGCAGGCGGATGACCGGCAGCGCCCGCTCGCCCAGGATGGCGACGGTATATTCGGAACCGGCAATCCAGGCTTCCGCCATCACGGGGCCGTAATCGGCGGCCCGACGCCAGGCATCCGGCATCTCGTCGGCGTGATCCACCTTGCTCATCCCCAGGCTCGAACCTTCGAGCACCGGCTTGATCATCAGCGGCAACCCGAGGGCGGCCACGGCTTCCACCGCGTCCTCGACGCGCTCGAGCAGGCGCCAGGGCGGGGTGGGCAGCCCCTGCCCGGCCCAGACCAGCTTGCTGCGCAGCTTGTCCATGCCCAGAGCCGACCCGAGCACCCCGGAGCCGGTATACGGGATACCCAGAAACTCCAGCAGCGCCTGGATCCGGCCATCCTCGCCGCCGCGCCCGTGCAGGGCGATGAAGGCCCGGTCAAACCCGCCGTTCTCCAGCACGGTCACGATGTCCTGTCCGACATCGACCGCCACCGCATCGACGCCCGCCTCCAGCAGGGCCCGATGGACCATGGCCCCGCTGCGCAGCGAAATCTCGCGCTCCGCGGAAAGCCCGCCCATCAACACGGCCACCCGACCGAAGCGCTGGCGGTTGGTCGCCTCGTTCATGAATCACCTCCCCGTGCCCAGGAGGCCGCCTGCAAGCGGGCGGGCAGGGAACCGACGTTGCCCGCCCCCAGCGTCAGCAGCAGGTCGCCTGCCTCAAGCAGGCCGCCGAGCACTTCCACCACCTCGTCGGTGTCGGCCGCGTAGACGGGGTCGACCTGCCCCCGTGCCCGGATCGCCCGGGCCAGAACCCGGCTGTCCGCGCCGGCCACGGGTTCCTCTCCGGCGGGATACACCGCCATCAGCACCAGCACGTCGGCCTCGGACAACTCGCGCACGAAGTCCTCGAACAGGTCGCGGGTGCGGCTGTAGCGGTGCGGCTGGAACACGACGACCAGGCGCCGATCCGGCCAGGCATCCCGCACGGCCGAGAGCGTCGCGGCAACCTCGCAGGGGTGATGACCGTAGTCGTCCACCAGCAGGGCCTCGCCGCGGGGGTGCGGCAGCACGCCATGGCGCTCCAGCCGCCTGCCGATGCCCTGGAACTCATGCAGCGCCCGCTGCATGGCCACGGCCTCCACGCCCAGGTCGTGGGCGACCGTAATCGCTGCCAGCGCATTGAGCACGTTGTGGCGCCCGGGCATGGCCAGCCGCGCCTCGAAGCACGTCTGATCGGGCAGGCGCACCGAAAAGCGAGACCCGAAACCGTCCGAACGCAGTTGATCGGCACGAACGTCGGCGGGAACCCCGATTCCGTAGGTGAGCACCTGCCGGCCCACCCTGGGCAGCGCGCCCATCAGGTTCTCGTCCTCGGCGCAAAGCACCCCCAGGCCGTAGAAGGGCAGGTTGTGCAGAAACTCGACGAAGGAATCGACCAGGCGGTCGAAGTCGCCGCCGTAGGTTTCCATGTGATCCGCGTCAATGTTCGTGACCACCGCGATATGCGGCTGCAGGTGCAGGAACGAGGCATCCGACTCGTCGGCTTCCGCCACGAGGTACTGGCCGGTCCCCAGACGCGCATGCGTCGAGCTCGACAGCAGCTTGCCGCCGATCACGTAGGTCGGGTCCATGCCGCCCTCGGCCAGCAGCGCCGCGATCAGGGAGGTGGTCGTGGTCTTGCCGTGGGTGCCCGCCACCGCAATGCCCTGCCTGAAGCGCATCAGTTCGGCCAGCATTTCGGCACGGCGCACCACCGGGATCCGCCGGGTCAGGGCGGTGGCCAGCTCGGGGTTGTCCTGCCGAACGGCGGTCGAGGTGACCACCACGTCGACATCCTGGAGATTCTCGGCCCGGTGGCCCAGCTCGACACGCACGCCCAGCGCCCGCAAGTGGCGCACGGTGGGGCTGTCAACAATGTCCGAACCGCTGACGGCATAGCCCAGCGTCTGCAGAACCTCGGCGATCCCGCTCATGCCGACACCGCCAATCCCGATGAAATGCACACGGCGCACCCGGCGCATGGCGATGGCGGGAACCGTTGGCTGTGCCGTGTTCATGCGGCCACCTCCCGCTCGTCGATCACCGCCAGACAATGGGCCACCATGACCTCCAGTGCCTGGGGGCTGGCTTGCCCCCGTGCCCGGACGGCCATGCGCAGCAGCGCCTCGCGGTCCGAAAATCGTTCCCTGAGGGTCCCGGCCAGCGAGGACGGCTCCAGGGCGTCCTGGCGAATCATC
>JBKHDT010000053.1:0-15654 GCA_046541195.1 Halothiobacillaceae bacterium
GCATCCTTCCTCGGATTCGACCTCGCCCGCGCGTTCGACGATCTCGGCGTTGACGAATACCCTCGGCTCGCTGCGATCATCGCTGCAGTCAGTCACGAAGACCCGCTGGTGGACGTCGACCTGGGTGGCCGCCAGGCCGATGCCCCGGGCCTCGTACATCGTGGTGAACATGTCCTCGACCAGCGTGTTCAGCGGTGCTTCGAATCGCGCGACCGGCTTGGCCACGGTGCGCAGGCGAGGGTCCGGGCAGATGAGAATGTTTCTTGATGACATGTGCTACAAGGCTTCGTTGAGTCAGGGTTCGCGCCCGCGGCGGCGTGCCACTGCAGCGGGCGGTCGTGATCGGCCCGATCCGAGCGCTGGCGTGGTTCGGACCGATCTGGGAACCCGGCCCAGTCGCACCGCGGGTAAAATTCCGGATCCGGATGGCGTATCGTCCGGTTTTTTAGTGTAGCCAGTTGCGCTCAGTTTGTCCCAGACGGCATGGGGGCGCAATGGTCTCCGGATCAACGGATGGTGGTTCGCAAAGTGCTTTTGCGCTATGTTCTGACAGGTGCCGGACCCCTCCGGACAGGGCGCAGCTGATGGCGTCGCGATGGTCCGGCGCCTGCACCGGCAGATTTGGGCCATGCCGGGGCACGGCTTTGCCGGATCGCGGGGGACACGGACAGCTCCTGTGCCGCGCCTGGGAATCCCGGCGCGGCGGTGCCAGACGATCCGGGGTCCGGCGCCGGGCGCTCATCATGCAGAATCCAAGGACGTTACCAACATGAAATCTCACATCGTTGCCTCCTCGTTGATGGCCGGTCTGCTGATGGCGGGTTGCACCGCCGGCATGGACGAGCGCCGCCCGGTCAACACGCCGCTCGACCCGGTGCGGGCCGAGGTCGAGGCCCGGCCGGAGCCCAGGCGCATCGAGCGCGAACCGCTGAGCGCCGAAGAGGCCACCAGGCGTTTCCGGTCGCTGGAGGCCAGGCCCTATGTCGTGAAAGAGGGCGATACGCTCTGGGACATCGCCGCGCACTTTCTCGAAAATCCGCTGTACTGGCCCGAGATCTGGCACGACAATCCGCATATCGACAATCCGCACCTGATCTATCCGGGTGACCGGATCGAAATCGTCTACAAGCGTGGGGTGCCCCGCCTGACGGTGACGCTGTCGCCGAGGATGCGGGCCGAACCACTGCCCCCGCCGATCCCGACGCTGCCCCTGGATCTGTTGCGCCCGTATCTGAACCACGACCAGATCCTGATGCCCGAGGACTTCGATGCGGCGCCCTACATCCTTCGGGCCCGGGACCCGGTTGCGCTGATCGCCCCGGGGGACACCGTCTACGTGCGCCCGGCCTTGGAAGAGGGCGTCGTCAACTACTCCGCGCTGCGTCCCGGCGACGAACTGATCGATCCGGAAACCGGCGAAACGCTGGGGCTGCGGGCCATCTTCACCGGTGAGCTCAGGGTGCGGCATCGCGGCGATCCGAGCGTGCTCGAGGTCCGGGAGGCGGCCCGCGAGATCCGCGAGGGTGACCGGCTGTTCCGGATGCCCCCGGAGCCCTTCACCCGGGACGTGGAGCCCACCATCCCGGAATGGGATATCCGCGGACAGGTAATGCTGCTGCCCGATGCCATGTCGCAGGTCGGTCGCAATCAGGTTGTGGTCATCAACCGCGGAGCCCGGGACGGGCTGGAGGTCGGCAACCTGCTCGAGATTCACGAGCGGGGCGGGCTGGTCGCCGATGACTTCTCCCGCAGCGAGCGCGATCGTGAGCGGGCCGGGTCGGGAGAGATCTGGGTTCGCCTGCCCAACGTGCCCACCGGGGCACTGATCCTGTTCCGCGTCTACGACCGGGCGAGCTATGGCCTGATTCTCGAATCCAAGCGGCCGGTCCGGCTCGGTGACCTGGTCGTGACCCCGGACGAGTGACGCCTTTCGCTGGCGTGGCGGCTGGTGGTTCGTGACTCCCGGGGAATCCGACCAGCACCTTGACCCGGTGACCGTGGCCTGGCTGACGCTCCAGGCCACGCCGGGGCTGGGCTCGGTACGACTGGCCCGGCTTGAGGCGTATTTCGGCGATCCCCGGGTGGCCCTCGATGCCCGGGACACGCAGTGGCAGGCCGCCGGCATGCCGGCGGCGGTGATCGCGGCCCGTGGCGAAGGGCGTTCGCGCGGCGCGGCGGCGCTCGAGTCCGTCCGTGACTGGTGCGCCGCGGGCAGCAATCGCTTGCTGCTTTGTCGGAACCAGCCTGACTATCCTGCCCAGTTGAATGACCTGCCTGATCCGCCCCCGTTGCTTTTCCTGGTGGGCAACCCGGACCTGCTGGCACAGCCCCAGCTCGCAATGGTTGGCAGCCGACATCCCACCGCGGGCGGACGGGCGCATGCCCGCGCCTTCGGTCGGCACCTGGCTCGCTGCGGGCTGGTGGTGGTCAGCGGACTGGCCCAGGGCATCGACGCCGAGGCGCACCGCGGGGCGCTGGAGGGTCAGGGCGGCACCATTGCAGTGATGGGTACCGGGCCGGACCGGATCTACCCGGCGGCGCACCGGGACCTGGCCCACGAGATCGTGGCCCGGGACGGGCTGCTGCTCAGCGAGTTTCTGCCAGGCACGGGGCCCCAGCGGGAGCATTTCCCCCGCCGGAACCGGCTGATCAGCGGGCTGTCTCTCGGGACCCTGGTGGTGGAGGCGGGGTTGCGTTCCGGGTCGCTGATCACCGCGCGGCTGGCTGCCGAGCAGGGCCGGGAAGTCTTCGCGATCCCCGGGTCGGTGCACAATCCCCTGGCCCGCGGTTGTCACCGCCTGATCCGCGACGGGGCCAAGCTCGTCGAGTGCGCAGACGACATCCTCGAAGAGTTGTCACCGCGCTTGCAGGGTTATCTGAAAGCCCTGCCCGGGGATGAGGCCGGGGCAGCCGCCGAGGCCCCGCAAGGCGCGGTTGGCGACGATTCGGAGTATCGCCAGCTGCTCGATTGCCTCGGGTTTGACCCCCTGCACGTCGATGCGCTGGTCGAGTGCAGCGGATTGACCGCCGAAGCGGTTTCCTCCATGCTGCTGATGCTCGAGCTCGACGGTCGGGTCGAGTCCCTGTCCGGCGGCCGGTACCAGCGCAGCCGCTGACGTCCGGGGCTGCGTGCCGCCGGACCCAGCGCCGAATTCCGTGGATATCCCTTAGCCTGAATGAAAGAAAACGTCCTTGATCTGCTGATGTACCTGTTCGAGAACTTCCTGGAGGACGAGCAGGCCTTCCTCCCGGCCTCGGATCGGGAGTCACTGCAGTTGAGCCTCATGGAGGCCGGTTTTGCGCCCGACGAGATCAACAAGGCATTCGACTGGCTCGAGGCACTGGCGATGTCGACGCCGCAAGCGCGGCAGGAAAGTGGCCAGTCGCCCGCCAGCAGGATCTACGCGCCCCAGGAGGAGGCCAGGCTGGACGTGGCCTGTCGCGGACTTCTCCTGCAGCTCGAGGAGATCGGCATCCTCAGCGCCCAGAGTCGCGAGCTGGTCATTGATCGGGTCATGGACCTCGAGGACGAGGAACTGGATCTGGAGCGCCTCAAGTGGGTGGTGCTGCTGGTCCTGTTCGCCCAGCCCGGCGAGGAAGACGCCTATGCCTGGATGGAGGATCTGGTTTTCGAGAACTCCGTCGGCTATCTGCACTGACAGGATCGAATGAGCAACAATCTCGTTATCGTCGAATCGCCCGCCAAGGCGAAGACCATCAAGAAATACCTGGGACCGGGCTACGAGGTCATGGCCTCCTACGGCCATGTGCGTGACCTGGTCCCCAAGGAAGGCGCGGTCGACCCCGAGCACGGCTTTGCGATGCGCTACAGCGTGATCGACAAGAATGCCCGGCATGTGGACGCCATCCGCAAGGCACTGAAGAAGGCCGACACGCTCATGCTGGCCACCGACCCCGATCGCGAGGGCGAGGCGATCTCCTGGCATCTCTATGAACTGCTCAAGGAAGACGGCCTGCTGGACGATCGTGATGTCCGTCGCGTGGTGTTCTACGAGATCACCAAGCGGGCGATCCGCGATGCGGTGGCCGAGCCGCGCGATCTGTCCATGGACCTGGTCAATGCCCAGCAGGCGCGGCGCGCGCTGGACTACCTGGTGGGGTTCAACCTGTCGCCGCTGTTGTGGAAGAAGATCAATCCCGGCTTGTCCGCCGGGCGGGTCCAGAGTCCGGCGCTGCGCCTGATCGTCGAGCGCGAGGAAGAGATCGAGGCCTTCGAGCCGCGAGAGTACTGGAGCATGGAGGCGTCGCTGGACAAGGCGGGGCAGCCGTTCTCGGCACGGCTCTCGGTTCTGGATGGTGAGAAGGCCGAGCAATTCACGCTGACCGACGAGAAAACGGCCCTGGCGGCGCGCGAGCGACTGCTGGCCGCCGCGGACGGTGCGCTCACGGTGCTCCAGGTCGAGAGAAAGCAGCGTCGCCGCCGGCCTGCGGCGCCCTTTACCACCTCGACCATGCAGCAGGAGGCGGTGCGCAAGCTGGGCTTTTCCTCCAGCCGGGCCATGCGGGTGGCCCAGCAACTCTACGAGGGGGTGGATATCGGCGCCGGCACGGTTGGTCTGATCACCTACATGCGTACCGACTCGGTCACCCTCTCGAACGAGGCGGTCAGCGAAATTCGGCAGCATGTGCTGTCACGGTTCGGCGAGCGCCACCTGCCCAAGTCGCCCAATGTCTACAAGACCAAGTCCAAGAACGCGCAGGAGGCGCACGAGGCGATTCGCCCGACCTCGGTCGACAATGTCCCGGAAAAGATCCGGGCGCACCTGACCCCGGATCAGTTCAAGCTCTACGACCTGATCTACAAGCGGGCCGTCGCCAGCCAGATGGCCCCGGCCCTCTACGATCAGGTCGCCGTTGACCTGGCGGCCGGCGAGGCGCATCGCTTTCGCGCCAATGGGTCGACCCTGCGTTTCGCGGGTTTCATGGCGGTCTACCGCGAGGATGTCGACGATGCCAAGCCTGCGGATGACGAGGATCGTCGCCTGCCGCCGCTTGAGGAGGGCGACCGGGTTGAGCTGCTCGATATCGAGACCGCCCAGCACTTCACCGAGCCGCCGCCGCGCTATACCGAGGCCAGCCTCGTGAAGACGCTCGAGGAGTATGGCATCGGTCGGCCTTCGACCTACGCGAGCATCATTTCGACCCTGCAGTCGCGCGAGTATGTCACGCTGGACCAGCGGCGTTTCATGCCGACCGACATGGGGCGAGTCGTCAACGGTTTTCTGACCGAGTATTTCCACGACGTGGTGGACTACGAGTTCACCGCCCGGCTGGAAGATGACCTGGACGCGGTTTCCCGTGGGGAAATGGACTGGGTGCCGCTGATGGAGCGCTTCTGGAAGCCGTTTCACGAGCGCGTCGAGGACACCGCCAGGAACGTCACCCGCCAGGAAGCGGCCCAGGGACGCGAGATCGGCATCGACCCGAAGAGCGGCAAGCCGGTTTCCGTGCGGCTGGGGCGGTACGGGCCGTTCGCCCAGATCGGCACCAAGGACGACGAGGAAAAGCCGCGATTTGCGTCGCTGCGCAAGGGGCAGAGCATTGCCACCATCACGCTTGAGGAGGCGCTGGAGCTGTTCAAGCTGCCCCGCAAGCTCGGGGAGACCCCCGAGGGCGAGCCGGTGGAGGCAAACATCGGCCGGTTCGGGCCCTACGTGAAGTTCGGCAAGAAGTACGCGTCGCTGGGCAAGGACGACGACCCCTACACGATCGAGCTGCCGCGGGCCCTGGAGATCATCGAGACCAAGAGACTGGCCGAGGCCAACCGGATCATCCAGCAGTTTCCGAGCGGGATCGAGGTGCTCAACGGACGCTACGGTCCCTATGTGACCGATGGCAAGAAGAACGCCAAGGTGCCCAAGGACGTTGACCCCAAGGCACTGAGCGAACAGCAGTGCCTGAAGATGATCGAGGAGGCGCCCGAGCGCAAGGGACGTCGCGGTGCAACGGCCCGCAAGGGGGGGGCCGCGTCCCGAGCCAAGAAACCTGCGACCACGAAAGCCGCCGGCAAGTCCGCTTCCGGACGGAGCGGGAAGGAAGGATGACGCGCCGTCATGGGTGAGTCGGCTCCTTCCTGGCCAGTCCGGCAGGCCGCATCATGCCTGCGATCGGGGGGTATCGTCGCCTATCCGACGGAGGCGGTGTTCGGGCTCGGCTGCGACCCGCTGAACGAGCGGGCACTGTCCCGGCTGCTGGCGGTCAAGTACAGGCCCTGGTCGCAGGGACTGATCCTGGTGGCCGCCGATACCGGTCAACTCGGGCCTTACCTTGGTCAGGTTCCCGAGTCGGAGTGGGCCCGTGTGTTGCCGACCTGGCCGGGGCCGAATACCTGGGTATTGCCTGCCGCGCCGGGTTTGTCCCGCCTGCTGACCGGGCGCCACGAACGCCTGGCCGTGCGCGTGACCGCCGATGCCCGGGTGGCGGCACTGTGCCGTGCCTTCGGCGGGCCGCTGGTGTCGACCAGCGCGAATCGCAGCGGGCTTCCGCCGGCCCGCTCTGCATTTGCGGTCCGGCATGCGTTCGGTCCCGAGATCGACCACATCATGGGCGGGGCTGTCGATCGTCATGCCCGGCCCTCGACGATCCGCGATGCCCGGAACGGACGCGTCCTGCGGGCCTGAACATCCGCCTGTCATGGACAAGCCGAAACAGGGCAAGCCGGAGAATGATCAGGTCGAGGCCTCGTTCCGGGCCGGCTTCCTGCACCCGCGTTTCTGGCCGACCTGGATCGGGGTTGGCTTGCTCTGGCTGATCGCCTGGCTGCCCAACCGCTTCCGCCTTGTGCTCGCGCATGTTCTGGCGCGTGCCTACTTTCGCCTGCATCCCAAGCGTCCGCGCCGCATCCGCGAGAACCTGGAGCGCTGCTTTCCAGAGCAGAGTCCGCAGGTCCGGGAGGCCCTGTGCCGGCGCACCCTGTTGTTGCAGGCCTACGCGCTGATCGATCTCGGGCGCCAGTGGTTCCGTGCCCGGACGTACATCCGCGATCATGTCGAGATCGAGGGGGGCGAACACCTGCAGCGGGCGTTGGCACAGGGCGGCGTGACCCTGCTGACCGGCCACAGCGCCGGACTCGAATGGCTGGCAAGCTACTGCACCCTGCACTACGAGGGGACCTCGATCTACAAGCCCTTCAAGGGAAACCCGCTTCTTGACTGGCTGTTTACCCGTGCGCGCACCCGGTTTTCCAGCCGGGTGTACCTGCGTCGCCATGGCCTGCGGCCGCACCTGCGCGCCATCCGTGACGGGTCGGCCTTTTTCTACATTGCCGACGAGGACCTGGGTCAGACCAATGCGGCGTTCGTGCCGTTTTTCGGTGCGCCGCAGAAGGCGACCCTGGCGCTGCTTGGCCGGATCGTGCGCCTGTCCGGACATCCGGTCCTGCCGTGCTTCGGCAGGGTGGAGCCCGAACGCGGGGTGTACCGACTGACCTTCCTGCCCCTGTGTCACGACGTGCCGGCGGACCCGGCAGCTTCGGCCCGGGTAACCAACGAACTGCTCGAGCGCATGATCGCGGGCGACCCGGCCCAGTACATGTGGCAACTCAAGCTGTTCAAGACAGAAGGACCCCCGACGCAGACCGCCGGCCCGGCACTGCCCCGCTGAACGCGGGTGATTCTTCACGGACTCTTTGATAAGTGGCTATCGATATGGCAGATTGCCCCATGTGCCTGGTTGTTCACCGAACTCGACTGGAGCGTGGCCGATGCCCGGTTTGCGATGGAAGTCCCGCGTGCACGAACCCGTCAACCCGCTCCGGGTCTCCCGGTTCGGGTGGTTTCCCGTGCGCGGGCTGACCGGTCGCCGCCAGTCCGGGTGGCGTGGCGGCTGCAAGCGGCTCGTTGTCCACCTGCGCGTCCTGGCGCTTCTCATGCTGGGCCTGTCCGTCACGCTGGGACTCGGGGGCTGCCGCGATGCGCCCGAGCCTGATGATGCCCCGTCCGCGGTGCCGATGGTCCGCACCGCGCCGGTCGCCCGGGCCGAGCCATTCGGGTGGTGGCTGACCGGCACTGTGCGGGCCCGCCACGAGTCGGAGCTGGGCTTCCGGATCTTCGGCAAGATCGCGTCCCGGTTGGTGGACGTTGGTGACCGGGTGCAGGCCGGCGCGCCGCTCCTTCGACTCGATGACGACGACCTGCGGCTGGCGGTGGAGGAAGCCATTGCGGCGGTCGAACAGGCCGAGGCACGCCATGAAAACGCCCGTCGGGAAGCTGAGCGGGCGCGGCGTCTCTGGCCGGAACAGTCGATCAGCCGGCAGGCCCACGATCGCGCGCTCGCGGACGCCGAAGAGGCTGAAGCGGCTCGTTCGCGGGCACGCGCCGCGCTGCGGCGCGCACAGAACCGGCTGACCTATGCCACCCTCCGCGCCGATGCCGACGGGGTGCTCGTGGACTTGCCGGGTGAGCCCGGGCAGGTCGTTGCGGCGGGTCAGACCGTGGCCGTTCTGGCACAGGACGGTCCCCGCGAGGTGGCGGTCGAGGTGCCCGAGCGGCGCCTGGCCACTCTCCCCGGGACGGCCGTGGCCTTCCTTCCGGGCGACGATCGCCCGCTTGCGTTTACCCTGAGGACGCTGGGTGCCTCGGCAAATCCGGATACCCGCAGCTGGCCCGCGCGCTTCGTCGCGGAGGCTCCTGACGATTCCATGCCTTTGGGTGCCACGGTCCGGCTGGACTTCGAGCCCACGCCTGCCGATGCACGCGTAGTGCCGGTTTCGGCGCTGGTGGTGGCCAGGGGTTCGGAGGCCGCGGTCTGGGTCGTCCGCGAAGTCGCGGGTGAACATCGGGTGAAGCCGCATCCTGTCAAGGTGGTGCGCCTGGGCCGGGAGCGGGCCTGGATCCGGACCGACCTGCCGCCGGGCACCGCCGTGGTATCGCTGGGCGCCAGTCGTCTGCAGGATGGCCAGATCGTGCGGCCGATCGGGGCGGTCGAAGGTTCATGAGCGGGGGCTTCAACCTTTCTGCCTGGGCCGTTCGGGAACGCGCCATCACGCTGTACTTCATCCTGGTGACGGCACTGGCCGGGGCGCTTGCCTTCGTCGAGCTCGGACGTGCAGAGGACCCGGTGTTCACGGTCAAGGTCATGACCGTCTCGGCGGCCTGGCCGGGTGCCACGGCGCTCGAAATGCAGGAGCAGGTTGCCGATCCGCTGGAAAAGCGGTTGCAGGAAGTGCCCTATTTCGACTGGGTTCAGACCACTGCCCGCCCCGGTCGCCTCGACATGCTGGTGCAGTTCAGGGACTACACGCCGGCGGATGCGGTTCAGGACGTTTTCTACGAGGTGCGCAAGCGACTCGGGGATGAAGCGCACCGGCTGCCGGATGGCGTGGCCGGCCCCTTCTTCAACGACGATTTTTCCGACGTGTACTTCACGCTCTACGCGCTGCGTGCCGCGGATTATCCACTGCGCCTGCTGGCGCGGGAGGCCGAGCGGGTGCGCGATGACCTGCTGCGGGTCGAGGGGGTGGCCAGGGTCGATCTGATCGGAGAACGCCCCGAACAGGTGTTCGTGGAGTTCTCGGACAAACGGCTGGCGACGCTCGGGCTTTCGCTGGATCGAGTGATCGAAGCCCTGCAGGCCCAGAACGCGCTGGTTCCTGCGGGCAGTGTCGGCACCGATGGCCCCCGGGTCTACCTGCGCACCGACACCTCGCTGGCGGATATTGACCGGCTTCGGTCATTGCCGCTTGAGATCGGCGGGCGGCTGATCCGTCTGTCGGACATCGCCACGGTCGAGCGCGGCTACCAGGACCCGCCGGAGTACCTGGTACGCAACCGGGCGCAGCCGGCCATCATGCTGGGCGTGGTGATGCGATCCGGGGAGAACGGGCTGGCCCTGGGCGAGCGGCTTGCGGCCTTCGAGCGCAGTCTGCCCGAGCGCAGCCCCGAGGGCCTGAGTCTTGAGCGCGTCACCGACCAGGAACGGGCCATCCGCCTGGCGGTGGACGAATTCCAGCTGAAGTTTCTGGTCGCGCTGGTGGTGGTCATGCTGATCGGCTTTCTCACGCTGGGGTTTCGTGCCGGCCTGGTGGTGGCGCTGGCGATCCCGCTCACGCTGGGTGCGACCTTCGTGATCATGCAGATCACCGGCAAGAACCTCGACCGGATCACGCTTGGCGCCCTGATCCTGGCACTGGGGCTGCTGGTGGACGATGCCATCATTGCCATCGAGATGATGCTGGTGAAGATGGAAGCGGGCTGGGACCGGATCGCGGCGGCTGCCCATGCCTGGAACGTCACCGCCGGGCCGATGCTGGCCGGCACGCTGGTGACGGTGATCGGTTTCGTCCCGATCGGCTTTGCCGCCTCCAACGTGGGGGAATACGCGGGCAACATCTTCTGGATTCTTGCGATCGCGCTGCTGATTTCCTGGCTGGTGGCGGTGGTGTTCACGCCCTACCTCGGGGTCAAGCTGCTCCCCGACCGCGTGCCGGCCCCCGGCGGGCACGACGGGATGTACCAGAGCCGGGGATATCGCGTCCTGCGGGTGCTGATCACCTTCTTTGTCAGGCATCGGGTGCTGGCCGTCGTGCTGACGGTGGGACTGATGGCGCTGGCCGTGGTCGGGATGAAGGAACGGGTCGAGCAGCAGTTCTTCCCCGGGTCCGACCGGCCCGAGCTGCTGGTGGACATCTACCTGCCGGAGGGGACCGCGATCGAGACGACCCGCGCGCTGGCCAAGCGCGTCGAGGCTGATCTGGCCGGGATGCCGGAAACCGAGTCGCTGTCGACCTACATCGGTGCCGGCGCGCCGCGGTTTTTCCTGGCGCTCAACCCGGAACTGCCCAATTCGGCCTTCGCCAAGATCATCGCCATCGCGGCGGATGACGAGGCGCGCGAGCGCCTGCGCGCGCGGCTTCAGGAGCGCATCGACGCGGGGGCGTATCCCGAGGCCCGGGTGCGGGTGCATGCGCTGCTTTACGGGCCGCCGGTCGTCTGGCCGGTCACCTTTCGCGTGATCGGGCCGGACCCTGGGGTGTTGCGTGAAATCGGCCAGGCCGTGCGTGATCGCATGCAGGAGAATCCCCAGGTGGTCGACCCCCACCTGGAGTGGGGCGAAAGGGTCCCCGTCATCCGGCTGGCCTTCGATGCCGACCGCCTGCGATTGCTGGGGCTGACGCCGCGCGCCGTAAGCGAGCAGACCGGCCTGATGCTCTCCGGCACGCCGGTGACCGAGCTGCGCACGGGCGTTCGCACGGTCCCCCTGGTTCTGCGCGGGGCGGCGGAGGACCGGATGAACCTTGAGGCCCTCGGGAACCTCGCGATTCGCAATGCCCGCGGGCAAGCCATCCCGCTGGAGCAGGTTGCGGATCTGGACGTGTCCTACGAGGACCCCGTGCTCAAGCGGCGCAACCGGGAGCCGTTCATCAATGTCAACGCGGAGATTCGCGCGAATGCCCAGCCGCCGGACGTCACCATGGCGGTCTGGCCAGAGCTGGCGGATATCCGCGACGAGCTGCCGCCGGGCTATCGCATCGAGATCGGCGGCTCCGTGGAGGAGTCAGGCAAGGCGCAGGCCTCGATCCGCAAGATGATGCCGGTGATGGTGGTGCTGATGATCACGGTCATCATGCTGGCGATGCGGTCGTTTGCCGGCACGGTCATGGTTTTGCTGACCGGCCCCTTGGGGCTGATCGGGGCCGTCGGGGCGCTGCTGCTGTTCAACCAGCCGTTCGGGTTTGTCGCTACCCTGGGGCTGATCGGTCTGGCCGGGATTCTGATGCGCAACACGCTGATCCTGGCCGGCCAGATCCAGGAAAACCGGCGCGAGGGCATGGACGACTGGAACGCGGTGATCGAGGCGACCCTGAGACGGGCCCGGCCGGTGATCGTGACGGCACTGACTGCCGTGCTGGCCTTTGTCCCGCTGACGTTCAACACATTCTGGGGGCCGCTGGCCTATGTGCTGATCGGCGGGATCACCATGGGCACGGTGCTGACGCTGCTGTTCCTGCCGGCCATGTACGCGCTCTGGTTCCGGGTCAGGCCACCGCCGGCAGTCTGAGCGGCCGCGAGCAGGCGTCTGCAGACAGCGCGGTTCATGCGCGGCGAGAATGGCCTCGCCGGCAAATCGGGCATCATCAGGTTTCCCCACTCATCGTCGCCGTGTTCGGCGTGCATGCACAGCTGGCAGACGCTTGTTCGGACCGGGGGTTGAATAAGGGGGCGCGAAGGCTGTTTTGACATCCGTCTGGTCGTTCAGTCCACGGACTCGAGCAGTTCGATCGCATTGCCATCCGGGTCCCGGCAGAAAATCGCGGCCCGGCCGGACCGGGAGGCCGTGTACGCGATGCCGGCTTCCTCCAGCCGCTCGATGAAGGGGGCCAGCACGTCGACCCGCAGGGCGAGGTGCCGGTCGCGTCCGCCATGCGTCGGCCGGCGTGCGCCGGCGGCGGGATCGGGCAACTCGAGCAGGTGCAGGGTCTGAGCGCTGCCGAGCGCGAGCCAGGCACCGGGAAATCCCAGCTCCGGCCGGTCCGTGGGCGACAGGCCAAGCACGCCCTCGTAAAAGTCCAGGGCCCGCCTCGTGTCGGAAACCAGCAGGCTGACGTGGTCGAGATTCTGAATCGTCCCGCAGGTCATGGCGATTGCTCCGGTCGGTGGTTCACGGGAAGTGCCCGAAAGACGCCCGGCCGGGGCGTGATTCGAGGCGGCCGGTCGCGGCGACCCGCGACCGGATCACGATACATCAGCCGCTTGCACGAATGCGAGAGTCAAAGCCCGCTTCGTTGTCGCCCTGGATGGGGCCGCCTGTCCCGTGGTCCCGCCGTGCAGGTTATACTGCCGCCTCGTTTTGTTCACGCTCCAAAGGGTCGCCCATGAATCCCGACCTCCAGCTTCTGCATCCCTATCCATTCGAGAAGCTCGCCCGTCTCAAGGCGGGTGTGACCCCGCCGGCCGAAAGGCCGCATATCCCGTTGTCGATCGGAGAACCCCAGCATGCGCCCCCGAAGGTGGCGACCGATGCACTGATCGCGCACCTGCACGGGTTGGCCAGCTACCCGGCCACCCGCGGGATGCTCGCCCTGCGGGAGGCCATTGCCCGATGGCTGGCCGGCCGCTTCGGGCTGGCTCAGCAGGATCTGGATCCCGGGCGGCATGTCCTGCCGGTCAATGGCACCCGCGAAGCGCTGTTCGCCCTCGCCCAGGCGGTGGTTGATCGCCAGGTCGCGCGGCCCAGGGTGCTGATGCCCAATCCCTTCTACCAGATCTACGAGGGGGCTGCCCTTCTGGCAGGGGCCGAACCCTGGTACTACCCGAACATTGCCGAAAACGGTTTCCTGCCCGATTTCGAGGAGATCCCCGATGAGGTCTGGGACGACTGCCAGCTGATCTATGTCTGTTCGCCGGGCAACCCGAGCGGCGCGGTCATCGACGAGGCCCGCTACCGCTGGTTGATTGACAAGGCCGAACGACACGATTTCGTGATCGCATCGGACGAGTGCTATTCGGAGCTGTATGCCGACGAGGACGCGCCGCCGGTGGGTCTGCTGCAGGTCGCCGTGGCCATGGGGAACAGCGACTTTCGACGCTGCGTGGTCTTTCACAGCCTGTCCAAGCGCTCCAACCTGCCGGGGTTGCGTTCCGGTTTCGTGGCCGGGGACGCCGGACTGCTCGAAGCCTTTCTGCGTTACCGGACCTACCATGGATGTGCCATGCCGCCTCCCGCCCAGCATGCCAGCATCGCGGCCTGGTCCGACGAGGCCCATGTCCGGGAAAACCGTGCCCTGTACCGCCAGAAGTTTGATGCGGTGCTGGATATCCTCGCGGACGTGATGCCTGTGGATCGCCCGGCCGCCGGGTTCTATCTGTGGGCACCGACGCCAGAGCCGGACGAGACGGTCTTTGCGCGCCGGCTTTTCGAGACCCAGAACGTGACGGTGCTCCCCGGGCGTTACCTCTCGCGGGAAGTCGGCGGCCAGAATCCCGGTGTCGGGTTCGTGCGCATGGCTCTGGTGGCGGAACTGGAGGACTGCATCGAGGCGGCCCGGCGAATTCGCGCCTGCTGCCCCACGGGCGATTCACAAGCCTGGTGAGTGCAGCCCGCAAAACTGCAGGGACGTGGCTTTTCCGGATTCCCGCGTGCGGCCGCCCGCAGGCGAAGGCCGCGTCCGCCAGGCCGTCGTGTGCCCGGCAGGTTGGCGTTTGCGCGGCCACAAGCGCCCCGTCGGCACGCCGGGCGTCCCGGGATGCCCGGATCGGTCCGGGCAATCGTCCGGTCCGGTGCCGGATCGGCCCCCGTGTCGCTGAGCGGTGTTCCGGGCCCTGTCGCCCAGTTGCCGGATGGCGCGCGGCCGGCAGCCACTTGGGCACGGGCTGGTATACTTTCGCCCCTTCGCCGGGTTCGTTCGGTCGGTGGTGCCACGGCAGTGGCCCTGACCGGTTGCCGGTCGGCCCTTGAACCTGTCCGCTGAAGGCCGGTACCGGCCTGCAGACCAGCCGGGCCAGCCTGACTGGTCGGGGTTGCCTTGAGGAAGGTCCGGATCGGCCCATGCAGGTCGAAAGGCGTGATGTTCGACCTGCTTCATGTTTCAAGCCATTACAAGTTCTTTTCGGGAGTATCCAGATGGAGCAGATTCGCTCAGTCATTGAAGAAGCGTTCGAGAAACGCGCCGAGATCAACCCCAACAACGCCCCGGAGGCGGTGGTTCATGCCGTTGACCAGGCGCTTGCCGGTCTCGATTGCGGGGAGCTGCGCGTAGCCGAGCGTCGTGGTGTGGGTGACTGGATGGTCAACGAGTGGCTCAAGAAGGCGGTTCTGCTCTCCTTCCGGCTCAAGGACAATCACATTCAGTCCGGTGGCGACATCCGCTATTTCGACAAGGTCGAAACCAAGTTCGCCGGCTGGAACGACGACGACTTCCGCAAGTCCGGCATCCGCGTGGTGCCCAATGCCGTGGCGCGCCGTGGCGCCTTCATTGCCGGGAGCACCGTGCTGATGCCCTCCTATGTCAATATTGGCGCCTACGTCGACGAGGGAACCATGGTCGATACCTGGGCCACGGTCGGTTCCTGCGCCCAGATTGGCAAGAACGTGCACCTGTCCGGCGGGGTGGGTATCGGCGGGGTACTCGAGCCGCTGCAGGCCGCGCCGACCATTATCGAGGACAACTGTTTCATCGGTGCGCGCTCCGAGGTGGTCGAGGGCGTGATCGTCGAGGAAGGGTCGGTGATCTCCATGGGGGTCTACATTGGCCAGAGCACCAAGATCTACGATCGCGAAACCGGCGAGATCCACTACGGGCGGGTTCCGGCCGGTTCGGTGGTCGTTTCCGGCAACCTGCCGAGCAAGGACGGCCGGTACAGCCTCTACTGCGCGGTGATCGTCAAGAAGGTCGATGAGAAAACCCGCAGCAAGGTCGGCATCAACGAACTGCTGCGCGATATCTGATCGCGATTCGATCGTGCACGGCAGGCCTGGTGCCTGACGGGACCAATGCCGGGACCGCGCAATGGTCCCGGCATTTTTTGCAACCGGGCAGACCAGCCGGTGGTCGGGAAGCCGGTTCAAGGAGAGCACATGCGTCCGGTATGGATTGTCACGGGTGCCCTGATCGCGCTCAGCGGTCTGGTGGCGCTGATGGGGTGGGCGTCCTGGTTGCGCTATGACCGGGCGGACATTCTCGATGGCTTTCAGCTC
>JBKHDT010000054.1:0-15516 GCA_046541195.1 Halothiobacillaceae bacterium
CGTTGGCCGCATTCAGCACCGCTGGCGCGTACCCCTCCTGTTCGAGCGCCTTGTAGGCGAGCGTGAGGCAAGGGAAGCGCAAGTCATCCGGCGGCTCAAAAGAAAGCGGCCCCGCAGTGAAGAGATCCAGCGGCGCGACCCCGGTCTCGATCCGCTCGGGCCATGCCAGCGCGTGCGCGATTGGGGTCCGCATGTCCGGCTCGCCCATCTGGGCAAGCACCGACCCGTCCACGAAACGCACCATCGAATGGATGATCGATTGCGGATGCACCACCACCTTGATGCGTTCCGGCGGCATGTCGAAAAGCCAGCGGGCCTCGATCACCTCGAGTCCCTTGTTCATCAGCGTCGCCGAATCAACCGATATCTTGCGCCCCATTGACCACTTTGGGTGCGCGCAGGCCTCTTCCGGGGTCACCGACGCAAAGGCTTCCGCGGGCAGCTGACGAAAAGGCCCGCCCGACGCCGTGAGCACCAGCTCAAGCACGCCGGCCCGGTCGGCCCCCTCGAGACACTGGTGGATCGCATTGTGCTCGCTGTCCACGGGCAAAAGCAGGGCCCCGGAGCGGCGGGCCGTCTCCATGAACAGCCGCCCGGCCATCACCAGCGCCTCCTTGTTGGCCAGGAGCACCCGCTTGCCGGCGGCAGCGGCGGCAAGCGCCGACGGCAGCCCGGCCGCACCGACGATTGCAGCCACGCAGGTATCGATTGAATCCAGAGCCGCCAGGTCGGCAATCGCCGCGGGACCATGCACGATATCCGGCCGGGCCGGGGTTCCGGAGAGCCGCCGGGACAGCGCATCCGCCGCCTCGGCATCTGCCACGCCGACCACCTCGGGGCGATGATGAAGCACCTGGCCGGCGAGCAAGTCAACATTCCGGCCCGCCGCAAGCGCAGTCACCCGGAACCGGTCCGGATGGCGCTCGACGACCGAAAGAGTGCTCCTGCCGATGCTGCCGGTCGAGCCAAAGATCCCCAGACGCTGCACCATGCCGGTCCGGTGCGGACTCATGCCGGTCCGCCCAGAAGATTCATCTGCCATAACGCAAGCAGCCACACCGGCATGGCGGCCACCTGGCCATCAATTCGGTCCAGCACGCCGCCATGTCCGGGGAGCAGTCGCCCGCTGTCCTTGACACCCGCCTCCCGCTTGAGGCGCGACTCCTCAAGGTCCCCGGCCACGGACAGCAGCGCGACCAGCGCGGACCACAGTGCCAGCATCGCGGAGGAGGCCGTGCCAAAGATCGGCAACAGCGCGCCCACGGCCGACACCAGCGCCACCCCGGCCAGCCCGCCCATGAGGCCTTCCAGGGTCTTGCCGGGACTGATCGCGGGCGCCAGGCGTCTCTGCCCCAGATAGCGGCCCACGAAGTAGGCCAGGCTGTCGGCGACCCAGACCAGCGCCATGCCGTACAGCAACAGCCAGACACCATCCGGCGCATGGTGGACACGCACGATCGCGTACCACATGATCGGCAGCACCAGCAGACCGAGCGCCAGGCGCCAGGCACCAGGCCGCGTGGCCGGCGTGCGCCGCCTGAACCGCAGCAACCCGCCAAGCAAACCCAGCCAGAGTGCCACGCCGGCTCCGGCCACCCAGCCGGCGGCGTCCGGAAACGCGACAAGGAAGACCACGCCGCCGGCCAGCAGCACCGCGACCACGTAGACCGCCCCGGCCAGCGGGTCCCGCAGGACCAGCCGCTGCCATTCGTAAGCGGCCAGCGCGACCACCAGCCCCACCAGCCCGGCGAACCACGCCGTCGGCAAGGCCAGGATGCTGACGAGCGCCAGCGCAAGCAGGATCAGTCCGGTAATGATTCGTTGCTGCATTGCGAGGAATTGACCGATGGGTTCGTTGCGACAAGGTCGGGAAAAACAACCGGCGGACTTTCGATCATCACGCCGGATATCCCGGAAAACGGAGCGCAGACGCCGTGTTTTTCCGGGCAGGCGACCAGCAGACCCGGCAGCATCTCCCGATTAACCGCCCCGGGCCGGCCTCGCCTGAACCGAACACCCCCGGCACCAGCCGATTCCCGGTCGCGCCCGCCGGTCGCCGCAGATTTCCCGGCCGCCTAGATCCGACCGAAGCGCCTGTCCCGGCCGGAAAACCAGGTCAGCGCATGCTCCAGACAGGCGGCGTCGAAATCAGGCCAGAGCGTGTCGGTGAACCAAAGCTCCGCGTAGGCAATCTGCCAGAGCAGGAAATTGCTGATGCGCTGCTCGCCCCCGGTGCGGATCAACAGATCCACCGGGGGCAGGCCCGCCGTCGAAAGACCGGACTCGAAATGTCGGGCGAACTCGTCCTCCGGCCCGCCGCCACCCAGCACCTCGGCCGCCTGGCGCGCTGCGTGCAGGATATCCCAGCGACCGCCGTAACTGACCGCAACCGTCAGGTCCAGCCGCCCGTTGCCGGCCGTCCGGCTTTCCGCCTCGGCCATGAGTTCCCGGGCGCGCTGCGGGAGCCGGTCACGCTCACCGATGAACCGCAAGCGAATCTCGTGGCGGTCCAGTTCGTCGAGTTCTTTTTCGAGCGCGGTCACGAACAGCCGCATCAGCGTATCGACTTCCTCGGCCGGCCGCGCCCAGTTCTCGGAAGAGAACGCAAAAAGCGTGAGCGCGGAAATTCCGCGCTCCATCACCGCTTCAATGGTCCGCCGGACCGCCCGTTTGCCCCGCTGATGCCCGACGGATCGAGGCAGCAGCTTCCGGCGCGCCCAACGTCCATTGCCATCCATGACAATGGCCACGTGCGCCGGAATGCCTTCCGCCGGCGGCCGGCCATCTTGCGACTGCAGGGGATCCACCTCAGATTTCCAGCAGTTCTTTTTCCTTGGTCTCGACCAGGGCGTCCACTTCGGCCACGAAGCTGTCGGTCAACTTCTGCATTGCCTCCTCGGCCCGACGCTGCTCATCCTCGGAAATCTCTTTCTCCTTGGCCAGCGTCTTGAAATCCCCGTTGGCATCACGCCGGATATTGCGGATCGCAATCTTGGCGTTCTCGCCTTCCGAGCGCACGACCTTGCCCAGATCCCGGCGACGCTCCTCGGTCAGCGGGGGCATGGGCACGCGAATCACCTGACCGGCGCTCGATGGATTCAGGCCCAGGTCCGAGGTCATGATCGCCTTCTCGACCTTGGCCACCATGTCCTTTTCCCAGGGCGATACGGTCAGCGTGCGCGCATCCTCCACGGACAGCTTGGCCACCTGGGACAGCGGCACCTCGCCACCGTAGTACTCGACCGTGATGTGATCGAGAATGCTTGGATGCGCACGACCCGTGCGGATCTTGCCGAGTTCCTGCTTCAGCGCATCGATGCTTTTCTTCATGCGCTGTTCGGCGTCTTTGCGAATGTCTTCGACCATGTCGTTCAATCTCCAGAAACCACGAGCGTGCCGACCTTCTCGCCCTCGACGGCGCGGACGAGATTGCCGGGCCGGTTGATGTCCACGACCATCAGAGGCATCGACTGCTCCCGACAGAGGACGATCGCCGTCGCGTCCATCACGCCGAGCCGCTGGTCGAGCACGGCGTTGTATGTCAGGGTATCGTACCGGCGTGCATCCGGGTACTTGACCGGATCGGCATCATAGACCCCGTCGACCTTGGTGGCCTTGACCAGAAC
This sequence comes from Halothiobacillaceae bacterium, assembly GCA_046541195.1. Classification (GTDB taxonomy): domain Bacteria; phylum Pseudomonadota; class Gammaproteobacteria; order Halothiobacillales; family Halothiobacillaceae; genus JBKHDT01. Next base: position 3,627 of record JBKHDT010000054.1, read on the forward strand.
GTCTGCCTGGATTTCGATGGCCCGGAGGCTGGCACCCGAGTCAGTCGTGAAAAAGGGATTGCCGGTTCCACCGACCAGCACCACCACCCGGCCCTTTTCGAGGTGGCGAATCGCCCGGCGACGGATATAGTCCTCGCAAACCGAATGGATCGAGATGGCGGACATGACCCGAACCTGCAAACCGCGACGCTCGAGGACGTCCTGCATCGCCAGGCCGTTCATGACCGTGGCGAGCATGCCCATCTGGTCACCGGTCACCCGGTCCATGCCGGCCTCGGCCAAGCCCTGACCACGGAAGATATTGCCTCCCCCGATGACGAGCGCGACCTCGACACCCCGGTCGCGCAGGTCGCGGATGTCATCGGCCAGTCGCTCGAGCACGGCGGGGTCGATACCGAAGTCAAGCTCGCCCATCAGGGCTTCGCCACTGAGTTTCAGCAGCACTCGACGATACTTGACGGCACGGGCCCCGCTCATGCTTCATCCCCTTGAGATCCAGTAGGCGCCGGCCGGGTCCGGCGCCAGATATTCAACCGGCACCCGGGGCAGATGCTGCCCCGGGATCATCAGCCCCCCTTGACCTGGGCCATGACCTCGGCAGCGAAGTCCTCTTCCTTCTTTTCGATGCCCTCGCCCACTTCCAGGCGCACGAAACGGCGGCAACGCGCACCCTTGTCATCGAGCAGCTTGCCGACGGTCTGGTCCGGGTCCTTGACGAAAGGCTGGCCCACCAGCGTGATCTCGGCCAGGAACTTGCGGATACGCCCCTCGACCATCTTTTCGGCGATCTCCGGCGGCTTGCCGCTTTCGATGGCCTGGGCCTTGAAGATCTCGCGCTCCTTGGCGACCAGCTCGGGATCCACCTGCTCCTCGGTCACGCAGTTGGGCTTGCTGGCCGCCACGTGCATGGCCACGTCACGTGCCAGAGCCTCGTCACCGCCCTCGAGTTCGACAAGCACGCCGATGCGGTCACCGTGACGGTACTGGCCCAGCACGCCGTCGGTGCTGATTCGCGCAAAGCGACGAACCTGGATGTTCTCGCCGATCTTGGCAACCATTGCCTGCCGGCGGGCATTGATCGACTCGCCATCGATCTCGAGCGCCAGCAGCGCCTCGAGATCCGCCGGGTCCCGGGCCACCACGGCGTCGGCGACGTCGTTGGCAAACTGGCTGAAGTCGTCGCCCTTGGACACGAAATCCGTCTCCGAGTTGACTTCGACGATCGCTGCGGTCCGGCCATCTTCGCTCATGCTGATGACGACCTGGCCCTCGGCAGCGACGCGGCCCGCCTTCTTGTCGGCCTTCGCCAGGCCGCTCTTGCGCATCAGCTCGATTGCCGCATCGATATCGCCGGCGGTCTCGACCAGCGCCTTCTTGCATTCCATCATGCCCGAGCCGGTACGCTCGCGCAGTTCCTTGACCAGAGAAGCCGAAATAGACATTTTTGCTGTTACTCCTTGCCAAACATGAACAACGGGCCACTTCGGACCCGTTGCAAAAAAACCTGGGGACGCGGTGGCCTCACTGGGCTTCCTCGGCCACCTCCACGAATTCTTCCTCCGCCACGGTCTTGGTGCCCTTGGCCTCCAGGATCGCGTCGGCGACTGCCGTGGTGTACAGCTGGATGGCCCGGATCGCGTCGTCATTGCCGGGAATCACGTAATCGACCCCGTTGGACGAGTTGTTGGTATCGACCACGCCGACCACCGGAATGCCCAGCTTGCGCGCCTCGGTAATGGCAATGTTTTCGTGACCGACATCAATCACGAACAGCGCGTCCGGCAGGCGCTCCATGTCCTGGATACCCCCGAGTGACCGTTCGAGCTTGTCCTTCTCGCGGGTCAGCATGAGCGCTTCCTTCTTGCTCAGGCGCTCAAGGCTGCCGTCCTCGGCCATGGTCTGAAGCGTCTTCAGCCGGCGGATGGACTGCTTGACCGTACGGAAATTGGTCATCATCCCGCCAAGCCACCGATGATTCACGTAGGGCATGCCACAGCGCGCGGCCTGCTCGGCGATCGCTTCGCGCGCGGAACGCTTGGTCCCGACGAACAGCACACTGCCGCCCCCCGCGACCTGCTTGCCCAGGTAGTTCAACGCGTCGTTGAACATCGGCACGGTCTTTTCGAGGTTGATGATGTGGATCCGGTTGCGCTGCCCGAAGATATAGGGCGCCATGCCCGGATTCCAGTAACGAGTCTGGTGACCGAAGTGGACGCCCGCTTCGATCATCTGACGCATGGAGATATTCGCCATTTTTCAATATTCCTGAACTTGGGTTGGGCCTCCGCCCGGTCAGCTGGCGAAACCCCGGGGAAGCATGTTCCGCGAAGCACCCATCGCAAGCCTTTGACCGGACGTGTGGAATTACGGCACCGCTGCAAAGAGGCGCGGAACCGGGCGCAGAGTATAGCCGAACGACGCGTGTCGGGAAACGGGTTTTTCAGGCCGGCCCCGCCGGCAAGACGCCCGGGCAGCGGCGCGTTCGCAGGCTGACCACGCATCCCGGACGGCCGTCCAGGCCGGCTCCGGTGCCGGGACCCGACGCCCCGGAATGGCCGCCGCATGCGCCGGCAGCCGTAAAACGCTGCCCGTCGCCACCCATCGCTTCGTGCATCAACGCACGGGCTCCTACATGCTCGGCCGGTGCCTCCCGATTCAATGGCTTGCACCGGGGACGAGCCGCGAACCTGTCACGGCCCGGACCATGAAAGGCCCGGGGCCCGGCGACCGGATATGCCACCCGGGGCATCCAGATCCCCGCCGGAAATCTGAAGCATGCGCGCAGGGTTTTTCGGGATCACGGGCGCAGCAGCAAGGCGACCGCCTGCGCCGCGATGCCTTCGCCGCGTCCGACAAAACCCAGCGTCTCGGTGGTCGTCGCCTTGATCCCGACCCGGTCGTCCGACACGCCGAGGTCCTCGGCAATCAGGCGTTGCATGGCACCCACGTGGGGCGCCATGCGCGGCGCCTGGGCAATCACCGTCGCATCGACATTCCCCACCCGCCACCCGGCGGCGTGCAGCCTTTCGACCACGATCCGGAGCAGCACCCGGCTGTCGATGCCCGCGTAGGCCGGGTCACTGTCCGGAAAATGCTGCCCGATATCCCCGAGGGCCGCCGCCCCAAGCAGCGCGTCACAGAGCGCATGCAGGAGCACGTCACCGTCCGAATGCGCCCGGAACCCCCGATCGAAGGGAATCGACACGCCGCCGATGACCAAGTGATCGCCCTCGCCGAAGGCGTGTACGTCAAAACCCTGTCCGATCCGCAAGTCCGGCAGCGCGCTCACAGGGTCGCTCCGGCACGGGCCGTGACCGCCGCCCCCAACACCCCCTGCGCGCGCAGGATCTCGACCGCGAGCGAGAGGTCTTCGGGGTAGGTCACCTTGATGTTGTCCTGGCTGCCCTCGACCAGGCGTGGCGCCACACCCGCCCGCTCCATGGCGGAGGCCTCGTCGGTGACGCTGGCACCTGCCCGCGAGGCGTCGTCGAGGGCTCGGCGCAATGCGCCGAGCCGGAACATCTGCGGGGTCAGGGCATGGTAGAGGTTCCCGCGCGGGACGGTCGCCTCGATTACCCCGTCAGGCCGCACACGCTTCATCGTGTCGCGCACCGGGACGCCCAGAATCGCGCCCTCGGCCTGCGAACCGACATGAAGCAACCGCCGCACGTCTTCCGGGCGGACACAGGGGCGTGCCGCATCATGCACCAGCACCCAGGTATCCTCGGATGCCTCGGCCTGGACGGCGGTCAGCGCGTTGCGCACGCTGATCGCTCGCGTGGGTCCGCCAACGACCAGACGCAGGGGTACCGGCAAGCGGGGCAGCCAGTCGTGCTCCCCGGGATCGTCACCTGCCAGCGCCAGCACCACGCCTTGCAGCCCAGGCAACTCCAGGAACCGGGAGAGCGTGATCGCCAGCATGTGGCGATCACCGCCCATGGACAGATACTGCTTGGGTTGACCGGCCTGCATCCGCTGTCCGACGCCGGCGGCAGGAATCACGAGCCACCAGGCCACGCTGTTTGCCATGTTCAGTCCTCGTTCGCCTCTGCGGGGGCCCGCTGCCCGTCTGGCAGACCCGGCAACCGTCCCTCGAACACCCGGGGGGTGGTCAGGTCCGGCTGTACCGGCTCGATGACCTGATAGAACACTTCCCCCGACCCGATCAGGCCCAGTTCACTGCGGGCTCGCGCCTCGATCGCGTCCAGACCGGTCTTGAGATCGATTACTTCGGCCTCGATCAGCCGGTTGCGCTCTTCAAGCCGCTGCACGGCCGCCCCGCGCGCCTTGACGTCCTCTTCGACCGCCCAGAGGTCGCGGATGCCACCCTCGGCCATCCACAGTCGATACTGCAACCCGATCAGCAGCACGGTGAGCAGGATCGCGACCCACCGCAGCATGGATGTTTCAGCCCCGCTCCAGCGGGAACGCCCCAAGTCCCGGATAGACGGCCCGGGCACCGAGCGCCTCCTCGATGCGCAGCAGCTGGTTGTACTTGGCCACGCGATCGGAGCGGGACATCGACCCGGTCTTGATCTGGCCCGAGTTGGTCGCCACCGCCAGGTCGGCGATGGTCGTGTCCTCGGTTTCGCCCGAACGGTGCGAGATCATCGCCGTGTAGCTGTTCTCCTGCGCCAGGGCGATGGCCTCGAGTGTCTCCGTGAGCGTGCCGATCTGGTTGACCTTGATCAGGATCGAGTTGCCGATCCCTTTGTCGATGCCCTCGCGCAGGATCGCTGGATTGGTAACAAACAGGTCGTCCCCCACCAGCTGGACGCGCTTTCCGAGCCGGTCGGTCAGCAATTTCCAGCCGTCCCAGTCATCCTCGGCCATGCCGTCCTCGATCGTGATGATCGGGTACTTGTCCACCCAGCCGGCCAGCAATTCAACCATCGCCGCGGCATCGAGCGTCTTGCCTTCGGAATCCAGCCGGTACTCGCCATCGCGATAGAACTCGGAACTCGCGACATCCAGACCCAGATAGACGTCCTGCCCGGCCACGTAACCGGCCTTGTCGATGGCTTCCATGATGACTTCGATGGCCGCTTCGTTGGAAGGCAGGTCGGGGGCGAACCCGCCCTCATCGCCGACCGCGGTGTTCAGGCCACGATCGTGCAGCACGGCCTTGAGCGCATGGAAAATCTCCGCACCGTAGCGCAGCGCCTCCGAGAATGTCGGGGCACCGGCGGGAACGATCATGAATTCCTGCATGTCGACGCTGTTGTCCGCGTGGGCACCGCCGTTGATGATGTTCATCATCGGCACGGGCAAGGTCACCGCGGCCTCCCCGCCCAGGTGGGCATACAGCGCCTTGCCGGAGGCCCGGGCTGCCGCCTGCGCGGCGGCCAGGGAAACGGCCAGAAGCGCATTCGCGCCCAACCGGGACTTGTTCTCGGTGCCATCGGCATCCCGCATGGCGCGGTCGATGGCCTGCTGGTCGTTCGCATCCAGGCCGATCACCGCCGCACTCAGCGGGCCATTGACGTGTTCGACGGCCTTGAGGACGCTCTTGCCGCCGAAACGGCTCTTGTCCCCGTCGCGCAACTCAATGGCCTCGCGGGCCCCGGTCGATGCGCCCGAAGGCACGGCGGCACGACCGATCACGCCCCCCTCAAGGCAGACATCTGCCTCCACGGTGGGGTTTCCGCGCGAATCGATGATCTGGCGACCGATCACTTTCTCGATCTTGGGCATGAGATTCTCCTGAATCTGTCTTGAAAATCTTGTGTGGGTCAATCCGGGTTGCCGGCAAGCCGATTCTCGATCAGGTTGCCCCGAATCGCCTCGTGCAGCCGGCAGAGCGTTTCCAGAAGCGGCGCCATCAGCGAGAGCGGCCAGGCATTCGGGCCATCGGACAGCGCCCGGTCGGGGTCGGGATGGGTCTCCATGAACAGGCCGGAAATGCCGGCAGCGACCGCGGCACGCGCCAGAACGGGCACGAACTCGCGTTGCCCGCCGGACCGATCACCCTGCCCGCCGGGCAGTTGCACCGAGTGGGTCGCGTCGAACACCACCGGGGCCCCGGTCTCGCGCATCACCGCGAGTGATCGCATGTCGGAGACCAGGTTGTTGTAGCCAAAGGAAACACCGCGCTCGCAGACCATCACCTGCTCATTGCCGGCTTCCCGTGCCTTGGCGACAACATGACGCATGTCCCAGGGCGCAAGAAACTGCCCCTTCTTGATATTGACCGGGCGCCCCTGACTGGCCACCGCCCGGATGAAATTGGTCTGCCGGCAGAGGAATGCCGGCGTCTGCAGGACATCGACCACCGAGGCCACTTCGGCCAACGGCGTGTCCTCGTGGACATCGGTGAGCACCGGCACGCCCACCTGGGCGCGCACGCTTTCGAGAATGGCCAGCCCCTTGTCGATGCCGGGCCCCCGGTAGCTCTTGCCCGACGAGCGATTGGCCTTGTCGAACGAGCTCTTGTAAATCAGCGGCATCTCGAGACGGGCGCAGATCTCGGCCAGCCGGCCGGCGGTTTCCAGTGCCAGGTCCTCGGATTCGATCACGCACGGCCCGGCAATCAGGAACAGCGGCTGGTCCAGACCGACCTGGAAGTCACACAGCTTCACTCGTCGCCACTCCCCCGGTGCTTGAGCGCCGCCCGGACGAACCCGGTGAACAGCGGATGGCCGTCGCGTGGCGTGGAGCGAAATTCCGGGTGGAACTGACAAGCCAGGAACCAGGGGTGTTCGGGCAGCTCGACCGTTTCCACCAGCCGGTTCTCGGCCGACCAGCCGGAAAAGACCATGCCGGCAGCCTGCAGCGTCTCAAGGTAGGTGTTGTTGAACTCGTAGCGATGACGGTGACGCTCCCGGATTTCAGTGCTGCCGTAGATTCCGGCGATCTTCGAATCGGCCTCCAGAAGGCAGCGCTGGGCGCCCAGACGCATGGTACCTCCGAGATCCACGCCTTCGCCGCGCTGAACGACCTCGCCGGTCTCGACGCGCCACTCGGTGATCAGGCCGATCACCGGGTGAGGCGCATCCTTGCGAAACTCGGTCGAATTGGCCCCATCCAGTCCGGCCACATGCCGGGCGTACTCGATCACCGCCAGCTGCATCCCCAGGCAGATGCCCAGAAAAGGCCGACCCGACTCGCGCGCAAAACGCACGGCCTCGATCTTGCCGGCGACGCCCCGCTCCCCGAAACCACCGGGCACGAGAATCGCATCCATGCGCTCCAGGCCCGCCACGCCGTCACGCTCGATGTCCTCGGAGTCGACATGATGGATATTGACCCGGGTCCGCGTCTGAATGCCCGCGTGCAGCAAGGCCTCGTTGAGCGACTTGTAGGCGTCGGCAAGATCGATGTACTTGCCCACCATGGCGACATCCACCATCCGGTCGGGCTTGGTCTGGGCCTCGACCACGCGGTCCCACTCCGAAAGATCCGCCGGCCGGGCGTTGACCCGCAACTTGCGCAGAACCGTTTCGTCAAGCCCCTGGGCATGAAGCAGCCGCGGAATGCGGTAGATGGTGTCGGCGTCGGTCGAGGAAATGACCGCGTCAATTTCGACATTGGTGAACAACGCGATCTTGCGCCGCTCGTCCTCCGGCAGCACGACCTCGCTGCGACAGACCAGAATGTCCGGCTGGATGCCGATCGAGCGCAGCTCCTTGACGGAGTGCTGCGTCGGCTTGGTCTTCAGCTCGCCTGCGGCCCGGATGAAGGGCACCAGGGTCAGGTGCATGAAGATGGCGTTTTCCCGACCCTGTTCCACCCCCAACTGCCGGATCGCCTCCAGGAAGGGCAGCGACTCGATGTCCCCCACCGTCCCGCCGATCTCGACCAGCACCACGTCGTACCCGCGGGCACCTTCCTTGACGCGCCGCTTGATCTCGTCGGTGATGTGCGGAATGACCTGCACCGTGCCGCCAAGATAGTCTCCCCGCCGCTCGCGCCGGATCACCGACTCGTACACCCGTCCGGTGGTGAAATTGTTGCGCTGACTGACCGGCGTCCGGACAAACCGCTCGTAGTGCCCCAGATCCAGATCGGTCTCGGCCCCGTCATCGGTGACGAACACCTCGCCATGCTGGAAGGGGCTCATGGTCCCCGGATCGACATTGATGTAGGGATCGAGCTTCAGGAGCGTCACCCGCAACCCGCGGGCCTCAAGCAGGGCAGCCAGCGAAGCCGCGGCAATGCCCTTGCCAAGCGAGGAGACCACGCCGCCGGTCACGAAGATATACTTGGTCATCGGGACTCAACCTTCAGAAAAAGGTGTCTTGGAGGTGTCCGGGGCGACCCCGGTCGGATTCGACCCGGACTTCGGACCGGATCGCGGATGCCGGTGGGCCGGGGCCAGCCATGCGCTCACGCCTGACACCCGCCACGCATCCTTAATGACCAACGCCATTGACGCACCCGGTCACCCCGGCCCCGGGCGGGAGCCAGGTCCGCGACGCGCGAGTCGGCAGGAAAGACGTTCCGGAAGGACAGGAATTTTACCCAATGCCGGGGCATTTCTCAATTGGCCGCCGGTTCCCGGACGCTGTCGCCCCGGCCGATGGCGTAGTAGCGCCAGCCCTCGGCCTTCAACCGGCCCGGATCGTAGAGATTGCGCCCGTCAAAAATCACGCGCGCGCCCAGCGCCGCCGCAACCTGCTCGAAGTCAGGCGCCCTGAACGCTTTCCACTCGGTGCAGATGATCAAAGCCTCGGCCCCGCTCAGGGCAGCTTCCTTGCTGTCGACCAGCTCCAGATCCGGCCGATCGCCATACAGGCGACGCGTCTCGGCCATCGCCTCCGGATCATAGGCGCGAACCCGCGCACCCGCCGCCCAGAGCGCCTCCATCAGCACCCGCGACGGGGCCTCCCGCATGTCGTCGGTATTGGGCTTGAAGGCCAGCCCCCAGAGCGCGAAGACCCGGCCGCGGAGCGCATCCTCCCCGCCGTAATGACCGCAAAGCAGCCGAAACAACTTGCCTTTCTGCTCGGCATTGACCGCCTCGACCGCGTCGAGCAACCGGGCCGCGTAGCCCACCTGCCCCGCCGTGCGCGACAGGGCCTGCACATCCTTGGGAAAACAGGAACCGCCGTAACCGCAGCCGGGATAGATGAAGTGATAGCCGATCCGGGGGTCGGAGCCGATCCCGATGCGCACCCGCTCGATATCCGCACCCAGTCGCTCGGCGAGATTGGCCAGTTCGTTCATGAAACTGATCTTGGTGGCCAGCATGGCATTGGCCGCGTACTTGGTCAGCTCCGCGGAACGGATGTCCATGACCACCATCCGGTCGTGATTTCGGTTGAAGGGGGCGTACAACTCCCGCATGACCGATTCAGCCGACGGGTTGTCGACACCCACCACGATTCGATCCGGCTTCATGAAATCGCCGACCGCGGCACCCTCCTTGAGAAACTCGGGATTGGACACGACCTCGAAGGGCAGATCCATCGCGCGCTGCGACAGGGTTTTTTCGATGCGCGCCCGAACCCGGTCGCCGGTCCCGACCGGCACCGTCGACTTGTTCACCACCACCTTGTGCCCCGTCATGTGGCGCCCGATGCTCTCGGCCACGGCCAGCACGTACTGCAGGTCCGCCGATCCGTCCTCGTCAGGCGGGGTGCCGACGGCGATGAAAAGCACCTGACCGAACTGGACCGCCTGCGCCGCATCGGTGGTGAACTGAAGGCGCCCGGCGGACACGTTTTCCGTGACGATCGCTTCCAGGCCAGGTTCGTAGATCGGTATGCGCCCTTCCCTGAGCCCGGCGATCTTCGCCGCATCCACATCCACGCACATCACGTCATGACCGACATCGGCAAGACACGCACCCGTCACGAGTCCCACATAGCCGGTACCGAAAATCGTCAGATTCATCTTGATCTTGCCTGCAAGTCGTGTATTCCCGGGCCCGCGACCCGCCCGCCGCTGTTCGGGAGTGCCACCGGCCAGCGCGCGCTTGCGCCCCCCCCGAAACCGGGCCCCATTGTAACCACAGTTGTGTGACAGTCTGTTGCATGTTCGCCACGACTGCGCGACCCCCATCGACACCTGCGTCGGTCCAGTGCACACCCACTCGGGGGCGGCCGGAGCTGCGGCACCCGGCCGGGCCGGGGGAAATCTGCATGTCGACCTTGACAGTCATCGGCCGGGTGTCTAAGTATGTCGAGAGCAGCGCGCCATCCGGCGCCGGCAGCCCGTCCCGGGCCTGCCGGACGGACCACGATCATCGTGCAGGGCAAGGCCGCACCGGTTTTTTTCACATCCGGAATTCGGCTTGCTTCACATGACGGATCGGCTCCGGGGATTGTGCCAGGGCTCGCCTTCGCCGGGACCGATACACGTTCAGGCTCGGCAGCGCCCGGTGCCGGCCGAATGACCTGGATGGACAAGGGAACCCCCAAGCCTCGACAAAGACCGAGAAAATCATTTACCAACCGCAAAGGAACCCGCAGAAATGAAAATCGACACCCCGATGTTTGGCGCCGTCGAGATCGACGAGGAACAGGTCATCCAGTTTCCCCAGGGCCTCCCGGGCTTCGAGGACCACCACCGCTTCAAGCTGTTCCACGAAGAAGGCAAGCCGACGGTGTTCTGGCTGCAGTCACTGGACGACGCCGACCTGTTCTTTTCGGTCATTCAGCCGGAACTGCTCAATATCGGTTACGAGTTCACGCTGACCGACGAAGACGAGAAGGCGCTGGATGTATCGGATGTCTCTGACCTGTTCCTGATGGTCATCACCGCCAAGAACACCCAGGCCAGCAATCCGAACGAGAAGGTGCCGGGCAACCCGGAACTGCGCGCCAACCTCAACGGCCCGCTGATCATCAACAGCCGCAGCCGCAAGGGCATCCAGAAGGCGCTGCCCAAGCTTGATCGCTTCACCGTCCTCAAGGAAGCGGCCGACGAGGACTGATCGCGGCCGCGGCAGAAGCCTTTGGGCCGAACAGGCCCTGCGGCGGGCGCCCGAGAAGATCCACCCGTGCCGGGGCGACAGGTCGTCCCGGCATTTTCTTTGTCCGGCTGTCCAGCCGGGCATGCAACCCGCACGCCCCACGCATATCCAGGTGCACCCAAAGCCTGCCGCCCGTCGGCTTGCCGTGTCGGGCCGATTCGTGCCCCGGGCCCGGGGCCAGAGAAGCGATTCGCGTGCCCCTGTCGTCGCAAAAAACGGCCGGCATCCTGCCCCGGAACCACTGATCCGGCGGGCCGGCCCACTCTTGTTTTTCTGGCTGGATTCAGTAAAGCTGTTCGCTGATGGACGCTTCATGCATCGCACTTTACCGGGCCGACGGGGCCTGGCAGACCGGGTCTGGCCGGTGCCGAAAAGCCGAGAGGGAAATCCTGCCTGACACGGACCTTTGCACTTCGCGGGATCAGTGATGGCTTCAAATGGTGTGCAATCAGCGGCGACTGCCGCCAGATCCTGCCCTTTGCGGCAGGCCGCCCCAAGTCTGACAGGCTTTCGATGTGGTCGGAAGCCGTGGAAGTGACAGGACCCCGACGTTGATCGAGTCACAAAGCACCAGCCTTGAGGCCGCACGAAACGCCACGCTCGCGTATCTCAACGCGCTGTTCACCCGGCGCGACCTGCAGGCGGTCTCGGAAATGCTGAGCGAGCACTTCACCGGCATCGGCACCGGGCTGGGGGAATTCGCGCCCGATCGCGCCAGCGGCCTGGATCTGTATCGTCAGGATATCGAAGCCATACCGGACCCGGTCGCATTCACGCTGCGCAAGCTGGATCTGAAGGTCGGGCAGGACGGCGCCACGGTTTCCCTGGCGCTGCTTGATCTCTCTGCGCAGGTCGGCTTACACCGGCTGGAGATGAAGGACCTGCGCCTGAGCCTGGTGTGGACGGGGCTGCCGAACCGCCCAAGGGTACTGCATCTGCATATTTCGCTGCCCACCCAGCTACATGGCCACGACG
>JBKHDT010000055.1:0-15215 GCA_046541195.1 Halothiobacillaceae bacterium
GAGCACACCGAGAAGGGCACGCTCTGGAGCCTGCTCAAGCCGGACGAGCGCATTGGTCTTGAACTGACCGAAAGCTACGCGATGACCCCGACCGCGGCGGTCTCCGGGTGGTATTTTGCGCATCCGGACTCGCGCTACTTCGGCACCGGCAAGATCGGCCGCGACCAGGTCGAGGACTACGCCCGGCGCAAGGGCTGGTCGCTGGCCGAAGCCGAAAAGTGGCTGGCCCCGGTGCTCGGCTACGACGCGGACTGACCCGACGCCGCAACCGGCCAGTCGTCTGCAACGGCCGGTCGGCCGGTTGCAAATTACCCCGGCAGCTCGTCGTAGCGGCTGAACGTGAGCCGGTTCCGGCCGCTGCGCTTGCTCTCGTACAGTGCGTCATCGGCCCGCTTGAGGAGAATCTCCGGCGAGATCGGGTTGATCATCGATTCCCCCTCCAGGCTGATCGCCCCGAGACTCAGCGTCACCTGCGGTGCGACAGATGACGTGCGGTGGGCAATCCCGAGCTCCTCGACACCCTGGCGAATCGCTTCCAGCACGGTGATGCTGGCGCCGCGATCGCATCCCGGCAGCAGGATGGCAAATTCCTCCCCACCGTAACGTGCGCAGAAATCCGTATCCCGCCGGCAGTGCTTCGAGATCGCCTTGGCCACCAGCTTGAGCGCCACGTCACCGGGCTGGTGGCCGTAGGTGTCGTTGTACTCCTTGAAGTGGTCGATGTCGCATACGGCCAGGGTCAGGGGCAGGCGCTCGCGCTGTGCGCGCTTGAGTTCCGAGGCGAGCTGCTCGTCGAAGCGACGCCGGTTGTACAGGCCGGTCAGTCCGTCGGTCACGGCCAGCCGGTCGAGCAGCTGATTCTTGGTCTTTAACTCCTCGAGAATGCGCACGCGCTCGGTGATGTCCAGCATCGAGCCGATGGTGCCGTAGGCCACGCCATTGAGATCGAGCAGCACATGCGCATTGACCTCGGTCCAGCGCAGCGTGCCATCCGCGCATTCGACCCGCAGTTCCTCGTGATAGTCGGCGGTCTTGCAGGACATGAAGGCGTTGCATTGCGCCAGGCCGCGATCCCGGTCCTCCGTGTACAACAGGTCCTGCCAGTGGCGGCCGATCATGGGCTCGACCGGATGACCGGTCAGCTTGGTCCACGACGGCGACAGGTAGGTGACCTTCTGCTTGAGATCGGTCTGGAAGATCACTTCCTCAAGGTTGTCGGCAATCGTCTTGTACTTCTGCTCGCTGTCACTCAGGCGTCCTTCGACCATCGGCTCGACCTGCGCCTGGTCGGGACGGACATAACAGACCGTTGACGGAATCGGGCTATCCTCGATGCCTGCGTACAGGTCGGGCGCCTCCGCCCCCAGCATGTCCCGGAACGCGAGCGTGATCTGCCCCAGGCCGATGTGCAGCGAATAACCGGGATTGCGGCCATAGCTCTTGGCGCCGAGCACGTAGAAGTTCGGTTCGGGGTTGCGCACCGCGTCCGGACCCGGAACCCAGGGCGTATGCCGATGGGCGACGGTGTCCTCCAGCATCTCGGCCGCGTAGTTCATGGGCGCCCCGGAGGCGTAGCACAGGTGGACCTGCAGATCCTCGAACAGGCGCACGTCCCCTTCGTACCCGGCCGTTGCGACCAGCTGGTCGGCGAGGACCGACTCCGCGCCACGCGGCCCGTCCAGCGTCACCCGAAAACCACTGGCCATGCTTTCAACCTGCCGGATCTGGCAACGGTCGTACACATGAACCCCCGGATTGCCGCTTTCGAGCAGCGCGTTGGCACGCTGGACATGGGCAACCCGGCTTTCGAACAGGTCATCCTTGAGATAACCAATGAAGGGCCTGCGGCCCTGCTCGTCGACGAACACCAGACGGGTCGCCGGATCGGCCCGCATCAGTTTCTCGATCTGGAGCAAGGCGCCCGCCGTGAAGTAGTTGTTGCCGATCACCAGCCAGGTCGGGCCGACCGGACCACCGCAACAGTGCGCGAGGTTGCAGGGGTGGTAGTAGATTCGGTCGGCCAGCGCCTGCTCGCCCAGCGCCGGGACGCGCCCCTCACCAATCGACAGTGGCTGCCCCATCACCCCGGAGGCATCGATCACACGCCACGCGTAGAGATAATCCTCGTGGCCCGCGGCATCACGCACCAGCACCTTGAACGGATACTGCGCCCGCGTCGAACCGATCATGTCCGTCCGCGCAAGCCCAGCCCGCCCGATCCGCCGAACCGTCAACCCGAAGCGAATCTCCAGCCCGGCGACCTCGGCCAAAGGCTCCAGATAGTTCGTCAGGTAATCCCGCCAGCGCTCGATGCCCTCGGGCGACACGTATCGACCATCTTGCCGGAGCCAGTCGATCCCCAAAGGCGAGTGGTTGTATTGCCAGGGCGAGAACATCCGGGCATGGACACAGCGACGCATCCCCGCCCCGACCCGGTCGCCGCGCTCGACGATCACGGCATCCAGCCCCAGCCGCCGGGCATAAGCCGCCGCCTCGACACCCAGCGGGCCGGCACCGACGATCAGCAGATCGAGGATTTTCATGCCGCGCGCCCGGATGCAAGGCCGTTCACGCCCGCCCACCGGTCCGACCGGCCGGTGTCCCCCAGCGCAGGCTTGCCCGAATGCAGCAATCCCCGTGCAGGGCCCAAAAGCCCCGCGGCGCCACGGCCCAGGCCGGTCAATTGCGGAGCACGGGCCGGGCGCATATCGACCCGTGCGTTGCGGTGCCAAGCCGCGGAAGGCTTCGTGCACAGTCGCCCCGAAGGGCCCGCGCCGACCGAAAATGCCCCCAGGCGGCCGGAAAAAACAGCCATGCCACGACGCACCCCGCCCCGTCCGCAATCGGCTCCCGGAGCCTTGTGCAAGAGGTTCGCATGCATGCAATCACTCCCTTGAACTCGTGAACGTGAATCGCGAACACGGTGCCGTTCATCCCCTGAACTTCAAATACGCGCCACCAGGCACAGCTTACCTCAGAACGCGCTGAAAGAAACCCGCCCACACCTTGCACCGCCACGGGCTGGCAAGTCACAGCCCGGCCGCCCGATTCAGGCGACTGGCAGGCGGACGCCAGGGCCAGGCAAGGCCCGGCCATTCGCAGCAGGCTTCGGTTCAGCCTTGCCCCGCGCCAGCGCCGCCGGCAACCCCTTCACCGGCCCAGCGCCGCCAGAACCGCATCGCGGTCAATCGTGGCCAGCCGACCGGCGAGCGGCTGACCCTGCAGGCCCGTCGCCGCTTCCGAATTCAGGAACGCCAGCAGCGCCGGCGCCGACACATGGCCTGCCTGCTCGGCCCGACGCAGCCACCGCATCCCTTCGGCCCGGTCCGCCCGCACGCCCTCGCCGGTCAGCAACGCCCGCCCGAGCCACTGCATGGCATCGGCCTCACCCTGGCGCGCGGCGGCCTGAAACCAGCGAAACGCCTCGTTCAACTGCCCCCGACCACGCAGCCAAAGCCCGAACTCGCACTGCGCGGTCGCCGCGCCCCGGTCCGCCGCCACCACCAGCGCCCGTTCCGACTCGTCCAGCGTGACCTCCGCCATGGCCAGCACCTGTACCAGCCCGACCCGCGTGCATTCGCCCGGCGCGCCGTTGAGCACCTGACCCAGCTGACCATCGCTGACGCGACGCCACACGGTTCGCTTGCTCACCCCCAGCAGGGCAGCGGCCATGTTCAAGGAGATCATCGGTTCGTCTGTCACGCGCAATTTCCTTTGGCAGCGCCGCGCAAGTCCCGTGGCCTGGCGCGGCAACGCGCGGGCCGATCCAACGTTTGGCCCGCGCCTCGTGATTCAATGGCTTGCCCCATCACGCGCCCGGGATTCCTTGCCCTTTCCGGCAGGGAAAACGCGCGCCCGCGGCCTGGGCCGCGAATCGCTCCCGGCACGCCCGCATCCGGGCGCACGCGTTTTGTGACTGCCCGGATGCGGGGTCTTCCCTTGACCGGCTCGCGGTCCTCGACGACTCCGAGGGCCGGGAGCACCCAGCCCCCGGGAGCGTCCCGACCCGGTTTTCAACGCCGCCGGGTTCAGGTGTCCGAGGTTTCGGCCGTCCCGCCCCGGTCGGCGCCGCCTGCCGCCCCCCCGGAATCGAGCACCTCGCGCAAGTGCTTCAGCGCCCCGGGAAAATCATAATCCCTCACCTGATGCGCAATCCGCCCGAAACGCTCCGCCCCGAGCGCCACCGACAGCCGCGCCTCATGCCGGGCGATAATCTCGATCGCATCGACATCGTCACTCGCCAGTGCCGACTCCAGCGAGCGCAGCAGATCCTCCCCGGCAGGCCTGGTCCCGGATGAGCGCCCGACCGCCGGCTCGGCCGGCACGCCCGAGAGTTCAGCAATCCGCGCCGTCAGCCGGTCCATCGCTTCGTCCAGCGCCCGGCAGGCGCGGACCAGCGCCTCGCGCGGCTGGTGATCGTCCGTCTCCCGCTCGATCCGGGCCGCCAGGTCGGCGACCTCGCCCGCCCCGAGCGTGGCCGCCGCACCCTTGAGGCCGTGGGCCAGCATGCGCACCGAATCGTACCGGTCTTCGGCCAGCAAGCCCAGCAGGCGCTCCGGATCTGCCCGATGCTCGTTGACCAGACGGCGCAGCAGCGACAGGTAAGCCTCCCGGTTGCCGCCGAGGAAACCGAGGCCGCGCTGCTCGTCCAGGACCACCGCCCCGTCGGCGCCCGGGGCCTGATCGACCCGCGATTCCGAATCGGACTCGGGATGCGCGCTCAGCCAGCGCAGCAGCTTGCGATACAGGACCACGGGATCAACCGGCTTGGGAATGAAGTCATTCATGCCCGCCTCCAGCGCGGCCTGGCGATCATCCTCGAACACGTTTGCGGTCATGGCGAGGATCGGGGTGGTCCCGTAATCCGGCATGTCGCGCATCCGACGCGCCACGCCCAAGCCATCGAGCCGCGGCATCTGGACGTCCAGCAACACCACGTCATAGCTCTTGCGCTCGAGCTGCTTGAGGGCCTCCAGGCCATCCTCGGCCGTGTCGAGCTTCAGGCCGGTCTGACCGATCAGCTCGGCGGCCACCTCGCGATTGACCGCGTTGTCTTCGGCCAGCAGCACCCGCGCGCCTCGATACCTCTTAAAGGCGGAGCGGTCAAACAACGCCTCTTCGGTATGGCTGGATATCCGGGGCGGACTGCCCTCGCCCAGCGCGAGGGGCACATCGACCCGGAACAGGCTGCCCTCGCCCTCCCGGCTCTCGACCGAGATCGAGCCGCCCATCAGCTCCACGAGCCGGTGCGTGATCGCCAGGCCCAGACCGGTCCCCCCGTACTCGCGCGTCGTCGAGCTGTCCGCCTGTTCGAATGGCTGGAACAGCCGCGCAATGCGGTCTTCCGGGATACCCACCCCGCTGTCCTCGACCTCGAAGCGGACCTGCAGCTGCCGATCCTCCCTCGAAACCACCCGGGCACGCAACGTGATCCCGCCCTGCTCGGTGAACTTGACCGCATTGCCGACCAGGTTCAGCAGTGCCTGGCGCAATCTCGTCGGGTCGCCGCGCAACCAGTGCGGCACCGAATCGGGGTCGATGGTCAGGGTCAGCCCCTTGCCGCGGACTGCCTCGGTGAGCACCGAACGGATATGGTCCAGCACCGCGGAAAGGTGAAAGTCACGCGTTTCGAGTTGCAGCTTGCCTGCCTCGATTTTCGAAAGATCGAGTATGTCGTTGATGATGGCCAGCAAGTGCCGCGCCGACTTGTCGATCTGCGTCAGCTTTCGCCGCTGCGGCTCGTCCTGGCAGGCTTCGCGCAAAAGATAGATCAGGCCGACAATGGCATTGAGCGGCGTGCGGATCTCGTGGCTCATGTTGGCCAGGAACGCGCTCTTGGCCCGGTTGGCCGCATCCGCCCGGGACCGCGCTTCTTCGAGTTCGGCGGTGCGCTCGGCCACCAGCGATTCCAGGCGGTGACGGTGCCGATCCAGCTCGCCGGCCAGCTTTTTCTTCTCGGTGATGTCATCCTTGACCGCCACGTAATGCGTGATCCGCCCGTCCGGCTGTCTGAGCGGCGCCACGTGCCCCAGCTCGATGAACTCGGTCCCGTCCTTGCGCCGGTTGTAGAACTCGCCCTTCCAGGGACGTCCCGCCGTGAGGCAGCGCCACATCTGTTCGTAGTGGGTTTCAGGCGTCCGTCCGGACTGCAGCATCCGCGGGTTCTTCCCGAGCACTTCCTCGGCCGTGTAACCGGTGACCTGCTTGAACGACTCGTTCACGTACAGAATCCGCGCATCCAGATCGGTGATCACCACGCTCTCTGGGCTCTGCTCCACCGCCAGGGACAACTGCCTGAGGTGGGCCTCGCTGCGTCGACGCTGGACGATCCGCCAAACCTGCTCGGCAATCAGACGCACGGTTTCCACGTCCAGATCGGTATAGTCGGTTTCCTTGTTGCCGACCCCGGCAAGCATCACCACACGGCCATGCTCGATCACCGGGACGGAAACCAGCCGCTGCAGCGCGCAGTGCCCCTCCGGCAGGCCCTTGCCATCCGAATGGCCGGGGTAGTCGTTGATCACCACCGGGGCGCGCTGGCGGAGCGCATCCGCCCAGATACCGGCCTTGCTGATCGGGTAGTGACTGTCATGCGTCGCCTGGCAGTACTCTTCCAGCGTGCGGCGTGACCAGGTGACCAGTTCGATGGTTTCCTCGTCCTCGTGCACGAAATGCACAAAGGAGATCTGGCTGCCCGTCAGCTCTTCGGCCATCTCCTGCGCCTGCTGCATGAAGCCCTGCTCGTCCAGCGATTCGGCATGGCGCGGCAGGGCCAGCAGCACCTCCGCGCGCCGCGCCTGCAGCGAGAGCTTTTGCCGGGCAAGGTACTGGTCGGTGACATCCAGGGAGAAAATGATGATCCCGCCGACGACCCCATCGGCATCGAGCCAGGGTCGAGCCTCCCAGGTCAGCCACTGCTTGCGTCCGTCCGCCCAGTCGATGCGGTCCTCCTCGGCACGCACCACCTCGCCGGCCAGCGCCCGCCGATGCGCCCATCGACGCGAGGTGCTGATTTCCGGGAACACGGCATAATGGCTGACGCCGACCTGTTCCTGTTCTCCCCGGCCGTAGGTTTCCCGCCAGCGGCGGCTGGTAGCCAGGTAGTTCATGTCCCGGTCAAACATCGCCAGCGCCGCCGGCGAATGCTCGATCAGCAGGTGCAGCTGCTGCTCCCGCGCACGCAGGGCCTGCTCGGACGCTTCGAGACGCGCGCGTGCCTCGTGATCCTCGGTCACGTCCTGGAAGGCACCCTGGACGGCGACAATCCGCCCGCCCTCGTCCCGGACGGCCTCGCCGACCGTGCGCACCCAGCGATGCACGCCCTGCCGGTCGACAATCTGCAATTCCTCGTCGTAGGGAATGCCTTCGAGTGTGCAGGCGGTGAATACTGCCCGGATGCGCTCGCGGGACTCGGGTGCGTAAAATTCGATGCCTTCCTCGGCGTTGAGCCGGGTACCCGGGGGCATCCCGTGGATACGGCAGACCTCGTCCGACCAGTAAGTCTCCCGCGTCTGCAGGTCCACCCACCAGCCCCCGAAATGCGTCATGCGTCCGGCGATCGCGAGCAGCCGCGCATCGGCATCCAGGCGCTGCATGGTCGCCCTGCGCTCGGAGATGTCCCGGACGATGCTTTGCCGGCACGCGCGGCCGTCGATCATGACCTGCTGGGAGCTCACCTCGACGGGAAAGGTCGTGCCATCGGAGCGGCGATGTCGTGTTTCGAAGAGCACTCCCTGCCTGTCATCGGCGGCCTGCCATTCCTCGTCAAGCGAATGAAGGGTCTCCGGCGCACGCAGATCGGTGATCGACCGGGTCAGCATGACTTCCCGACTCAAGCCGTAGGCCTGCTCCGCAGCCTGGTTGGCCTCGATGATGCGTCCCTCGTCGTCGAACAGCAGGATGATATCCCGCGCGTTCTCCATCAGGTCGCGATATCGCTCCGAAATCGCCAGACGCTGCAGGCGCTCGGCATCGATCTGCTCCCGGGCCCGGGCCTGCGCCTCGCCCGCGGCAGCCCGTCGCTGAATCTGCCAGGCTCCCAGTGCGGTCAGCCCGCCGAGCAGGGCCATCAACAGGACCATGCCGGCCCAGAGCAACTCGTCACCGATCGAGTCGAGCAACTGCCGCTCGTCAAAGGCCGCCACCACCACCAGGTCGGTGCCGGGAACCGCCTGGCTCATGCCGAGAAACCGGGTTCCGTCTGCGTCTCGCCACTGGAGCACGGGTGACTCGCCGGCATGGGCCGCTGAAGCGTCGAGCGCGGCATTGAGCGCTTGGCCGTTGCCGTCCCGCCTCAGCCCCCCGCCTTCTTCGGAAAGCCCCGGCGCCATGACCACCCCGCTGCCCCGCGAAACCAGCCAGGTACGCAGCTCGCCGCCGCCGAGTGACCAGCGCAGGAAGCCCGGCAACGTGAGCGCGCGCGCATCAAAACGCAGAACCAGGCTCATGCCCTTGCGCGCACGTTCCGCGCCCTGGGGGGCCACCAGGTCCAGGTAGACACGCTCCTTCCCTGAAGACTCGAGCGAATAAAAGCCGGTTTGCATGACTTCGCCCGTATCCAGCGCCTCGCGGCGAATTCGCTCCAGCGGCCGGCCGACCGTGCGCGGCGCCCCCGACCAAAGCCGGGGACGCCCCGTCTCGTCCAGCACCATCACCGCCGCCCCGCCGGTAATTTCCTGCAAGGCCGCCAGCCGTTCCCGGACGCTTGCCTCAAGACGCGCATCCTGGGTCGTCAGCCATGCGCGCAGTTGCCGGTCGAGCTGCTGCTCCCCGGCCAGAAGTTCCAGCTGGTGGGTGCGCGCGTCATGCCACTCGGAAGCCTGGGAAGCCACGGACTGGGCCAAAAGATCCAGCCGCTCGACCCCGCTTGCCCGACCCTGGTCCACCAGCGACTTCAGCCCCAGCCCTCCGACGGCCACGAACAGCAGCAGCATCGAGAAGACCAGGAGGCGCGAGCGACGCCGCACTCCTTCGCCACTGACCCGGGCCTGCCCCTGCACCTGCCCCAGACGACCAAAATGCACGAGCACCAGGAACAGGCTGGCGGTCGTCACCAGCACGAACGCGATGCCCTTGGCCGTATTGGCCCAGGTCAGCGTGCCTGGCTCATTGAGAATGGCCGAAACCAGCAGGTCGGAGCTCACGATCCAGACGGACGCCAGGGCGGCATAGGCCAGCGCCACGGCCACCGCCCTGGCGTAGACCAGATCCTGGCGTCCATTGGAAGAAGCGGGACGGTCCATGGGAACCTCCGGGATTCACGTGCTCGACACGGCCCGGAAGATCACCGGGTCGGCCGGCCAAAAAACGGACTCGTGGTCAGCCCGGCCCCGCGGGCGGGTCCGCGTAGGTGCGGGCAATCTGCACGAAGCGGTCGAAGATCGCGTCGAAGGCCGCCACGATCCGCGGATCGAAATGCTTGCCGGCATCCCTCAGGATCAGGTCCCGGGCGGCCTCGCAGGGCATGGCCTCCTTGTAGACGCGCCGGGAGGTCAAGGCATCGAAGACATCCGCCACCGCCATGATCCGCGCCGCAACCGGGATGTCCTCGCCCGCCAGCCCATCCGGGTACCCCGAGCCATCCCAGTGCTCGTGATGCCAGCGGGCGATCTCCTTGGCCAGCTGGAGAAACGGCAGGGTCTGGCCGATATCCGACTCGGCGCGTTCAATGGCATCGTAGCCCATGCGCGCGTGGGTCTTCATGACAACCCACTCCTCGGGGTCCAGCGGGCCCGGCTTGTGCAGCACCTGGTCGGGGATGCCCACCTTGCCAATATCATGCAGTGGCGCCGACTTGGTCAGCAGACGCACGTTGCCGGGGGTGAGAAAGTCACAAAACGCGGGCTCGCCGGCCAGGGTTTCGGCCAGTGCCTCGACGTAATACTGGGTTCGCAGGATATGATTGCCGGTTTCGCTGTCCCGCGTCTCCGCCAGATGCGCGAGCGCCCGGATGCCGACCTGCTGCACCGCCTCGTTCTCGGCCATGCGCCGCTCGACCTCGGCTTCCAGGTAGGCGTTCTGATCCTCGAGAAACTGGCGGGCCTGGAACACTTCCAGCTGGGACTTGACCCGTGCCCGCACCACCGCCGGCTTGATCGGCTTGGTGATGTAATCCACCGCACCGGCCAGCAGTCCGCGCTCCTCGTCCTCGGCCGCGCCCAGCGCGGTGAGAAAGATCACCGGAATCCGCGCCAGCTCCGGGTCCGCCCGCAACCGGGCCAGAACGGCGTAGCCATCCATCCCGGGCATCATCACGTCCAGAAGCACCAGATCGGGCACGGGCGCACGCCGGATCGCATCGAGCGCCGCCTCACCGGAACGCGCGGCCCGGATGCGATACTCGGCCCGCAACAACTCCGACAGCACTGCCAGATTGGTCGGCTCGTCGTCGACGATCAGCAAGGTCGCCTTGTTCATGGCTCGGCGCTCCGCAATCAGTGATTGTCGAAAGGCCCGCCCGCGCGTTTCACGCCGCAGGCGGCAAGGGGCCGATGCAGCAATCAGGGCCAGCCTGCCGGCTCCGGCTTGTGCCGGACGACCGCTTTGCCGGGCCTTCCATGCCCCCCCGACACCCCGGGGGAGGCATCGGCCAACCCCCAGGCGTGCGCGCCCGAGGGAATCTTCATTGGAACACATTTCCCGTCGATGCCGGGCCCGTCGCGGTCAAAGATTTCGCCGGGCCGACGGCCCGCCCGACCGATCCGGGCAGCCGGAACACCTCGTCGCGTCCTTCTGCGTCAGGCGCCCAGGGGCACAGGATCACTCAGGGCCACCCGGCACGTGACCTGCCCGGGCTGCACGACTGACCGGCTTGCGCCACCGCGCCAGGGCTTCCATGCCCCGGTCGGGAATCCGGCGGATGGGCGCAGGGATTCGCCGGCAACAGGCGGGTATCCTCAAAAGAAGCGCCGGAATACGGCTTTTTTCAGGATACGCACAAACCGCTGCACAAGCCGGTTCACAAACCGCTTCAATCGTGCGGCAATCCCGGCACTGCGCATGCCAGCGATCATGGGCCGGCACACAGCACGCTCCTGCCACCGGTCCATGCCAGCGGCGCAACACGAACGGGGTCAGCTCCGGCCGAGCACCACCACCGGGCTGTCCGGCTGCAGGAAACGAAGCAGGATGCGATACAGGTCAAGATCCAGCCGCCCGGCCCCCTCGACGGCCAGGCGCTCGGCCCGCGCCCGGGACTCGGCCACCCCGAGGTAGCACCAGCGATCCACGACATGCATGCGCCAGAGGTTCCGGTCCGGTGCCTGCTCCTCGATACCGACCGGCCCCGGGTAGGGCCAGTCACGCAGGCGCAGCGGGTCGAGGGCCAGGGCCAGCCGCGCTTCATGCGCCTCGGGCGACTCCCGGCCGCAGCAGGCACCCCGGCAGCGGCCCAGCTGGGCGGCAAAACAGGGCCCGCGGCCGGACTGCAGACCAAGCAGCCGCTGGCATAGCCCGTGTTCCTCCGCGAGTCCGGCCAGGCGCTCCCGGGCCTGGCGACGACTGCGGAACAGGCCGAACAGGTCCCGGGTCGGCAGCGACGCCCGGCCCGCGAGGTCCACGACCTGAGGCGGCTGCCCCGTGCCGGCCGACCAGCTCAAGGCGCAGACCCGGCGCGCGCGACGCAGGCGCCGGTTGAACAGTGGCGCACGGTCCTTGATCAGTTCGGCCTCCAGCAGCAGCGCCCCCAGTTCGCCGGCGGTCTCGATCCAGTCGACCCGACGCAGCTGCTGCGCCATGCGCATCTCGCGGTCATTGCGATGGTCGGCTGCAAAGTGATCCAACACCCGCGTGCGCAGGCGCACGCTCTTGCCCACGTACAGCAGGCTGTCGCTGTCCCCGTAGAACAGGTATACGCCGGGCGCATCCGGCAGGTCCCGCAGCGTCTCGGCCGACAGGCCCGGCGGCAGACTGGCCGCCCGGACCTGCTCGTCCATTGCCCGCAGCAGGGCCTCGTCGCCATGATCGTCCCGCATCCGCTGAAGCAGCAGCGGCAGCACGGCGGCGTCGGCCAGCGCGCGGTGGCGGGTTTCGCGGACGATCCCCCAGCTCCGGCACAGCGCGTCGAGCGCGTGGCGCGGCAGCTCCGGGTACAGCCGACGCGCCAGCCGGAGGGTGCAGACCACCGGCACCCGCAGATCGCCGCCGGCACGTCGAAAGGCGTTGCGCAAAAACCCCAGGTCAAAGCGGGCGTTGTGCGCCACGAACACCCGGCCGGCCAGCGCATCGTCCAGCCCGGGCAGCAATTGCCCGATGGGCGGCGCACCGGCGAGCAGCGCGTCGTCGATGCCCGTCAGGGCCGTAATCGACGGGGGCACCGGGCAGCCCGGGTCCACCAGGCTGGTGAACCGGCCGACCGCGCGGTCACCGTCGTGCTGCAAGACCGCGATTTCGGTAATGCAGTCACGCGTGGGCCGTGTCCCCGTGGTTTCGATATCCACGAAGGCAAAGCGGCGCTCGGCGAAGGGCGTCATCAGGCGGGCGGGTCGTCGAGCGTGGCGAGAAACCGGCGTACCTCGGCCATGTCCCGCGTTCTCGGCATCGGCGGCAGGGCATCCAGGAACTGCTGGCCATAACGCTTGGTACTGAGTCTCGGATCGCAGAGCACCAGCACACCGCTGTCGCTGACATCCCGGATCAGCCGGCCAACCCCCTGCTTGAGGGTGATCTGGGCCTCGGGCAGGGAAATTTCCATGAACGACGAGCCGCCACGATGCTCGACCCGCTCGGCACGACCGCGCAGGACCGGGTCATCCGGCATGGCAAAGGGCAGCTTGTCGATCATCACCAGCGACAGCGCCCGGCCGCGCACGTCAACGCCCTCCCAGAAACTCTGGGTTCCCAGGAGCACGCCGTTGCCGGATTCGCGGAAACGTTCGAGCAGTTCACGCTTGGGCAACTGTCCCTGAACGAACAGCGGAAACGGCAGCTTGCCCTCGAGGATTTCCTCGGCGGCACGCATGGCCCGGTGGCTGGTGAACAGCAAAAACGCCCGCCCTTCGGCGGCCTTGATCGCCGGATAAACCGCCCGCAGGGCCTTGAGCGTGTACTCGGGGTCAGAAGGCTCCGGCAGGTCGGGCGGCAGGTACAGCAGCGCCTGGCGGGCGTAGTCGAACGGCGAGTCGAGCCGCTCGGCGTGATCGGGCCACAGGCCGAGCCGACGGTTGAAATGCGTGAAGTCGCCCCGACCGGTCGCCAGGGTTGCCGAGGTGAAGATCCAGGCCCGCCGGTCGCCACCCAGCGCCTTCTGGAACGCCGAGCCCGCCTCCAGCGGCGTCAGGTGCAGGGCAAAATGCCGATCGCCCTTCTCGTACCAGCGCACCTGCTCCGGCGGTCCCTCGGCTTCCGTCTCGTCGGCCTCCTCCGGGTCGGTCTCCCGCAGCATCGACAGCCGGACCCTAACTGCCTGACAGCGCTCGAGCAGGGCTTCGAAGCCCTTGCCCTTGGGCGCGGCCGCATCCAGCGCCTCCTGCAAATCGGCCAGGGCGTCATCCAGGGCATCCATGGACTCGCGCAACGCGGCTTCCTGCGCCACCGCCGCCCAGGCCTCGCGGTCGCGCTGCGGCCTGAAGGCCAGGATCACGTCCTTGGTGGCCTTTTCCAGTGCCGCGGCCCGATCCCGCAGGTCCGGCATGTCCCGGGCCTCGCTGGCTTGTTCGCGGAGGACATCCCGGGCCAGATCCAGCAACTGCCGGGAGCTGAGCGATTCGCTGAAGAAGCTGGCGGCCACCTCGGGCAACTGGTGCGCCTCGTCCAGGATGACCGCGTCCATGTTCGGCAACAGCTCTGCAAAACCCTCCTCGCGCAAGGCCAGATCCGCGCAGAACAGATGATGATTGACCACGACCACGTCGGCATCCAGTGCCGCACGGCGCGCCGCCACCACGTGACAGTCCTCGTACAGCGGGCAGTCGCTCCCCAGGCAGTTGTCGGTGGTCGAGGTCACCATTGGCCAGATCGCATGATCCTCCGGCACCGTCGTGCACTCGGCAATGTCGCCCGACCGGCTGCCGGCGGCCCAGTGCCGGACCTGTCCAAGCGCCACGACCTGCTCGCGCGACCTGAGCAGGCCCTGCTCATTCAACTGCGTCATCCGGTGCAGGCACACATAGTTTGCCCGACCCTTGAGCAGTGCCACGTCCAGCGGCCGACCCAGCACCTCGCGGACCCGCGGCAGATCCTTGCAAAACAGCTGATCCTGCAGGTGCCTGGTCCCCGTGGACACCAGCACCTTGGCCCCGCTCAGCAGTGCCGGCACCAGATAACCGAATGTCTTGCCCACGCCGGTGCCGGCCTCGAGCACCACCGTCCGGCGCTGATCGATCGCCTGCTCGATGATCGCGGCCATCCGCTGCTGTGCCGCCCGGGGCGCAAATCCTTCCAGGCGGGCCCCGAAGGCCCCTTCGGGGCCAAGCCACCGGGCCGCCGCGCTGCTTGCCACGTCCACCGTGAACGGCGCCTGTTCGCCGGCGGTCTCCTTGGCAGTCTCCCGGGCAGTCACAGCCCTGCCATCCGCCGCGCTTGCGCGGCACCCTCGGCATTGCCCTGGGCCTGGCGGGCCAGCGCGACCAGCTGCCAGGCTTGTCTTTCCTCGGCATCGCCCCGCGAAAAGCGCACTGCACGCAGGGCCATCTGCTCGGCCTGGCCTGCATCGCCCATGTCCAGCCGGTACCGACCCAGCCGACGCCACAGTGCCGGGTCCTGCGGCGCGATGCGCAGCGCCCGTTCGATCGTCGCCGCCGCCTGGGGAAACTGCCCCGTGTCCGCCTGCAGGGCCGCCCGGTCCATCAGCGCCTGAACTGCCGGGTTCACGGGCCGCATGGGCGCGGGCAGCGGCTCGATGGGCTCGGGAACGAACAGCGAGTCCTCGCGCACGGCCGGCGCGCCATCAGGGCCGTCCTCGTCCAGCGGGCGAACAATCACCTCGGGCCGCTCGGGCGCCGGCGGAATGCTCGACTGCGTGCCGGGTGGCGGGTCCCGCTCGACCAGGCCGCCACAACCGGACAGGCCCAGAAACACCCCCGCCGCAAGGCAGGCGCCCAGGCCCGGCCGCAACGGGTATAGCCCCCGCCGGGCAGGTGACGAGCATTTTCGGCTTTGTGATCGTGTCATCGTCATGTCGTCCAGATGGGTTCCCAAGGCCTGCGACCCGCGGGGATTTCGTGGATCATCCGTGCCCGCCGGCGCGCCGGAAAGCGGCTCCGGCATCAGGGCCCGCC
>JBKHDT010000056.1:0-15181 GCA_046541195.1 Halothiobacillaceae bacterium
TGCTGTTTCAGTTCTACGTCGCCAACGGGCGGCTGTCCTGCCAGCTTTACCAGCGCAGTGCGGACGTGTTCCTCGGGGTGCCGTTCAACATCGCCAGCTATGCGCTGCTGACCATGATGGTTGCCCAGGTCACCGGCCTGAAGCCCGGCGAGTTCGTCCATACCCTCGGGGACGCGCACCTGTACAGCAACCACCTGGACCAGGCCCGGCTGCAACTGACCCGCGAACCGCGGCCGCTGCCGACCATGACCCTCAACCCGGATCGGCGGGAGATCGACAGCTTCGTGTTCGAGGACTTCACCCTGAGCGGGTATGACCCCCATCCACATATCAAGGCTGCCGTGGCGGTGTGACAGCCTGAACGCGGCCCAGTGAAATCACCATGCATATCAGTCTGATCTCCGCACTGGCACAGAACAACGTCATTGGCGACGGCAACCGCCTGCCCTGGCGTTTGCCGGCTGATCTCAAGCGATTCAAGACCCTGACCATGGGCAAGCCGATCGTGATGGGCCGGCGAACCTACGAGTCGATCGGCAGGCTGCTGCCGGGACGGCAGACCATCATTATCAGCCGCAATCCCGAATTCCGGGTCGAGGGTGCCACGGTCGTTCACGGGCTGGACGAGGCGCTGGAGGCAGCCGGCGACGCCGAAGAAACCATGATCTGTGGCGGGGCGGACATCTACTTCCAGTTTCTGCCCAGGGCGGACCGGATGTACCTGACACTCGTTCACGACGACGTCCCCGGAGATGCGCATTTTCCCGCCTTCAACCGCCGCGAGTGGGACACGATTGAAGAAGAGCATCATCCGGCGGATGCAGACAATCCCCATCCCTACAGCTTTTTGACCCTGGCGCGTCGTCGGGACGACTGAACCGGCGCCCTAGGCTTCGGTCCGGAACCCGCGGTTGCCTGCGGCTGTCCATGGTTGCATGGCACCCACAGCAGTCGCATCATTGAGGGCAGTCTGCACGAATGCTTCAGACGCCCGATCGGGGGATGGATGCCCCATCGAGCAACCGCGTGGCAGGGCGCCGATGCCTTGCACGAAAACATGACGCGTTCGTGCGGGAACTCCTTGGAATTTCTTCGAAAGCGTCCGGCCAGGGCGCTTGTCAAAACGCCCTGAAGCCACCGAGCATCAACCCCGCTCGCCTGCAGGAGAGCCCATCATGAGCCCCGATCTTCGAGACGAACACCGTTACGAGCCGCCGCTGATCACCCTGCTCAACCGGCTGTACGATGTACTGCAGGCCCGACGAGGCATACTCAGCACCGGACTGTTCCTGGCCGGTGCGCTGTTTCTCATGCAGTGGCAGGCACTGGCCTCGAGCAGCGTTCAGGGCTACCCGGCGCTCGGCGTTCCCCTGATCGCCCTGGCCATTGCGCTGATGGTGGCGCCCCTGCCGCTGGTCGCGACCCTGCTGGTCTGGCACGTTCGACTTCGAGAGGAGTACCTGGGCTTTCGGGACATGCACTGGCTGCAGAGCATGGTCGAGCGCCACCCCTCGCTCGCGCTGCCCTTTCGCCCCTACCTCGAATCGAGAACGCCGGTTCATGTCAACGCTCTGAGGAAGATCTGGCCGCGGCTGATCCGGGCCGAAGAACGCCAGTGAACCTTGGCACCTGGTCGGGCAGGAAAACCCCGGCCGGACCCGCATCGGAGGGCACGAGCGGCCCGGCCCCGACGAGGTCCGGGACACGGGACCCAGAATCGCCCGGTGCCCGTCTGCCGGGCCGGTCAGGACAATGCACGCAGCCTTTGATCCCAAGCAGGATGTTCGCCGGGATGCTGGCCGCACTGGGCTTGCTTGCCGGTCCGGCAGCGGGCGACGAAACCCGCCTGCTGAGCCCGGTCACACTCACCGCACCGGGGCTTGAACGACCCGACGACGATTACCCCGCGGCCTTCAGCTGGATTGACCACGAGGACATGGCCGCGGGGCGCAGCCTTCTGCAGCCAACCGATGCCCTGTCGCACGCACCCGGCGTGCTGGTCCAGAACCGGCACAACTTCGCGCAAAATCCGCGGGTGTCGATCCGCGGTTTCGGCAGTCGCGCGCCTTTTGGCATCCGGGGCATTCGGTTGCGTCTCGACCGTATTCCCCTGACCACCGTCGACGGTCAATCCCAGACTGACCTGATCGACCCCCGGTTGCTGGAACGCATCGAAGTGATCCGCGGCGCCAACGCGGTCTACGAAGGCAACGCCAGCGGCGGGCTGATCGACTTTCACACGGTCGACCCGACCCGAAACCCGGCAGTTGCGGCGGGGATCATGGCGGGTTCCCATGGCTTGCGGCAGGCCCATGGCCGCCTCACGACAAGCCAGGACCAGCTGACGGGCACCCTGTCCGCGACCGGCCTTGAGCTTGCGGGTGCACGGGCCAATGCCCGGGTTCGGCGCGCCAACGCGGCCCTTCGGCTGGTCCATCGCGGTCCGGCGCGAGAACATTTCCTGGCGCTGTACCGACTGGACAACCCCCGCGCCGAAGATCCTGGCGGCCTGACACGCGCACAGTGGAAGCAGGACCGCAACCAGGCCGCGCCGCTCGCAGCGCGCATGAACGCGGGTCAGCGAGTCCGGCAGACCCTGCTGGCCACGGGTTTCGAGTGGCAGGGCGAATCGAATGCCCACGGCGGCGCAAGGCTGTGGATGACCCGCAGGGACTTTCGGCAGCAACTGCCCTTTCCCGGCGACAGCCTGGTGTCCTATGCGCGGCAATCCTGGGGCGTTGACCTGGCCCGGGGCGGTACGCGGGCCGGAATCGAGTGGCGTGGCGGCCTGTCGCTTGCCCGGCAGGAAGACGAGCGCAACCGGCACTGCCGGTCGATCTCGTTACAGCCTGAGCCCTGCCGCAGCGGACGGCAGGATGACCTGGCGCTGGACCAGCGCGAGCGGGCCGAAAATCTCGGCCTGCGCCTGGAGCTCTCCGGCAGGGGACCGGGCGGGCGCTGGACCCTTGGCCTGCGCCATGACCGCCTGCGCATGAGTATCGACGACCACCTGAAGGTCGGCGGCCTTGACCGCTCGGGCAACCGGGATTACGGCCTGAACAGTTACAGCCTGGGGTACGGCAAGAACCTTGGGCGCGGCTGGTTCGCCTTCGCGCATTACGCGACCAGCTTTGAGGCGCCAACGTTTACCGAATTCGCCAATCCGGCAGGCAGCGGCTTCCGACCCGGCCTGACACCGCAACGGGCCCGCAGCCTCGAGGCAGGGCTTCGGGGCCAGGGGGCGAATCATCAGCTGGAGCTGACCCTGTTCGCGGTTCGGGTGCGGGACGAGATCATCGTGGATGACAATCCCGGGGCAGCCCCGGACGACGAGCGCAGCTTTTATCGCAATGCGGACCGCACCCGACGAGTCGGCGCGGAGTTCGGCGCACGCTGGTGGCCCGACCCCCTGCCCGGTCTCGGCCTTCAGGCCGTGGCGACCGCGATGGACGCCCGTTTCGAACGGGACCAAAAGGGTCGGCTTCCGGGGTTGCCGACCACCTCCCTGTTACTGGACGCCGAGTATCGTGCCGGCAGCGGTCGCTTCGGCGGATTGACCGCGCGCTACATCGGGCCGCGATATGCCGACGATGCCAACACGACCCGGGTTGCAGGCCAGACCGTCGTGGACCTGAGGCTCGGGCAGACGCTGCGTGGTGTCCGCGGCGAACTGGAGCTGTTCCTGGGCATCGACAACCTGTGTGATCGGGACGCGCTCGACAACCTGCGGGTCAATGCCCGCAATGGACGCTACTACGAGCCGGCACCCGGACGCACCTTTCATGCCGGTCTGAACTGGCGCCACCGCTGAGCGACGCCCTCGCCGACGACAGACATCGGCAGGTCGGTCCGCCTGGTCCCCCACGCCAGCTTGTTGCCGATCAGCTTCCGGCTCGCGCCAGGGCCGCGGAAACAATGGCCTCGGCCTCCGACTGGATCTGCTCGAGGTGGCTCTCGCTGACGAAGCTCTCCGCGTAGATCTTGTAGATATCCTCGGTGCCCGAGGGACGCGCCGCAAACCAGCCGTTCCGCGTGGTCACCTTCAGGCCGCCGAGTGGTGCGTCATTGCCCGGCGCCCGCGTCAGACGGTGCTCGATCGGCTCGCCGGCGAGTGTCTGCGCGTCGACCGCTTCCGGCGACAGCGAGGCCAGAACCGCCTTTTGCGACCGGTTTGCAGCCGCATCCCGCCGGGCGTAATAAGGCATGCCATGATGATCGGCCAGGTCATTGAAGCGCACCCAGGGATCGCGCTCGGTGACCGCCAGCATCTCGGCTGCCAGCAGCCCGAGGATCATGCCGTCCTTGTCGGTGGTCCACACGCCGCCATCACGACGCAGGAAGGTTGCTCCGGCCGATTCCTCGCCGCCGAAACCCAGCGTTCCGGCCGTCAGGCCCGGCTGGAACCACTTGATGCCGACCGGCACCTCGACAAGCGGACGACCGAGCCCGGCCGCGACCCGGTCGATCAGTGAGCTGGAAACCACCGTTTTCCCGATGCCGAGACTCGGGCCCCACTCCGGCCGATGCGTGAACAGGTATTCGATGCAGACGGCCAGGTAGTGATTGGGATTCATCAGCCCGCCTTCGGGGGTCACGATCCCGTGGCGGTCGCCATCGGTGTCGTTGCCGAAGGCAATATCGTAACGGTCCTTGAGATCGATCAGGCTTGCCATGGCGAAGGCCGACGAGCAGTCCATCCGGATCTTGCCGTCATGGTCGCAGGTCATGAAGGCAAAGCGCGGATCAACCCGGTCGTTCACGACCTGCAGGTCCAGCCCGTAGACCTCGGCGATCGGCTCGAAGAACGGCAGGTTCGCCCCACCGAGCGGATCCACGCCGATCGAGACACCGGCCCGCGCGATTGCCTGCATGTCAATGACACTGCCGAGCGCCTTCACGTACGGCATGATGAAGTCATGCGGCCGAGCCAGAGCCGACTTGATCGCCCGCTCGAACGGCAGACGACGAACCTCGCGATTTTCAGCCCGCATCAGCGCGTTGGCGCGATCCTGGATCTTGCGGGTGGCATCGGTGTCGGCGGGGCCGCCATGGGTCGGGTTGTACTTGAACCCGCCATCCTCCGGCGGGTTGTGGGAGGGTGTGACCACCACACCGTCCGCCAGCCCCCCCTGGCGACCCGCGTTGTAGGCGATGATCGCCTGGGAAATGACCGGCGTGGGCGTGGGCCGGTGGCCTTCCTGGTAGATCACGGGCACGTCGTTGGCCACCAGGACCTCCAGCGCCGTGACAAAGGCCGGCCAGGCCAGCGCATGCGTATCCAGTCCGATCATCAGCGGCCCGTCCACGCCTTCGGCGCGTCGATACTCGGCGATCGCCTGGGCAATGGCGGCAATGTGCATGTCGTTGAAGCTCTGCTTCAGGCTGCTGCCCCGATGCCCGGAGGTTCCGAAGGAAACCTGCTGTCCGGGGTCCTCCACGTCCGGCTGCTGCGTGTAATACGCGCTGATGAGTTTCGGAACGTCCACGAGCATGTCTTGCGTGGCCGGCTTGCCGGCATTCGGATGCACTGCCATGATGTAACCTGTTTCGCGGTGGTGGGCTTGGAAGGTTTCGGGGCGGACATCGGCACCCATCGGGATACTGGCTCGACATCCTCCCGGCAGGCCGCCAGGGGACGACCTGCAGCAAGTCTGCCAAAAACCCGGGAAGAGGCGAAGCCCGGCGCGTGACGAAAAGCATGACGACGCGCGCAAATCGCGCCCGGAAGGCCATTGCACGCGCCCGGCACGGCGGGCTAGCGCGCACGGCATTCGCAGGAAAACCGGCACGGATCGCCGCAAGCCCGGCACCTGCCGGGTGATCGACCGGCTTGTGACCGGCTTGCGCCATGACGCGACAGGGCATCCACGCCCTGCATGGGAAAACATCAGGGGTTAGAGAAGCACAGCATGCAGATCCAAGACGAATTGAACGACGATATTCTGGTAGTCCGACCCGAAGGGCGGCTTGACAGCAACACGGCTCCGGATTTCGAGCAGTACCTGCTGGGCAAGCTCGAGGAGCAACCGCGGGTGGTGATCGATTTCACCGGCGTCGACTACGTGTCCAGCGCGGGACTTCGAGTGCTGCTGATGGGTGCCAAGCGCGTCCGGCAGAGCCAGGGCAGGCTCGCGCTCTGCGGGCTGCAGGACACCATCCGGCAGGTCTTCGAGATCAGCGGCTTCCTGACGATTCTCGAGGTTTGCGACGACTGCGCGCGGGCAAGGGAACAGGTGGGTGCGGCATGATCCGCCCCTCGGAGGCGTTTCGGCAGGCGCTGGAGGCGGAGGCCGGCCGGACCGGCCTGTCGCCGCAGGCCCTGCTGGCAGCCCTGGAAGACAAGCCCGCCACGGCATCCCCCGCGACCCTGTACGTGTCGGCCCCGGTCAACGCCCTGGTGGAAGGCATCTACCGCGAGGACACCACCGTGGCCGACGTCCTGCGTCACGGCGACATGGGTCTGGGCACGTTCAATGACCTGGACGGCGAGATGGTCGTCATCGACGGCGAGGTGCACCAGTTGCGATCGGACGGGGAAGCCTACGCCGTCTCGCCCGAGACCCGGACCCCCTTTGCGGCCGTGACCTTCTTTCGGCCCTACAGCGAAGAGCACATCCGCCAGCGGCTTGATCACGCAGGCTTCCTGGCGCTGCTCGACCGGCTGA
The DNA here is from genome assembly GCA_046541195.1 of Halothiobacillaceae bacterium. Taxonomy (GTDB): domain Bacteria; phylum Pseudomonadota; class Gammaproteobacteria; order Halothiobacillales; family Halothiobacillaceae; genus JBKHDT01. The sequence goes on from JBKHDT010000056.1 coordinate 6,666, forward strand.
TCCCCTCCAGGAACATGCTGTACGCCTTGCGGGTCGAGGGTCGGTTCGCCAGCGTCCGCACGCGTTCGGTGCCCCGCCAGGACGCCTACCGGCCGCTGGTCGAGGTCGCCCGGGAACAGCCCGAATTCGATTTCGCGGATGTGGACGGCACGATGGTGGGCTTCTGGACCCCGTCATTCCTCAGCTCGGTCGCGGTACCCGGCTACCATCTGCACTTTCTGACGCAGGACCGCCGTCACGGGGGGCATCTGCTCGAATGTGCTCCGGTGGATATCCGGATCTCGTTGCAGCACGTGCCGCAAATGGCGCTGGGACTGCCGATGACCCTCGATTACCTGACGGCCGAGTTCGGTCGTGATACCCAAAGGGATCTGGACGAAGCCGAGCACTGAGCCCGCTGACCGAAACCCCGTCTGCCCCATGCAGCCCCTGCCCGCGGCAGCGCGGAAGCCGTGGTGCTCGTCACAGGCCGCACGATGCATGAAGATGCCGGACAGAACCAGGCCGTGGTCCGGGTCCGAGGTGGACCGATCATGCCGGGCCACGAGCGGATCGCGCCGGCGTCCGTGATGCGCGCCGTGCGGTGCACGCCCGGGACACAAGCCGGCGGCAGGCCCGGATCCGGCATTCGCCGCGGCTGTCGGCCCGGGCGAACCATCGTGGAAACTGTAGGAATCTCTGCACCAAGCAGCCATCCAAGGCCTTGTGCGGAGTCTCCCTTACCGAGGAGCGCAGCCATGCCCCAGCAACTCGACTTGCATCTGGCGCCACGGACCGACGAGCTTCCGCGGCTCGCCGAAGCGCTCGAAGCGCTCGCCCGCTCGCATGAACTCCCGGCGCCACTGACCATGCAACTGAACCTGGCACTGGACGAGTTGCTCACCAATATCGCCACGCACGGGCAGACCCATCCGGAACAGCCGGCGACCGAAGTCCTTGTTCGCCTGCGTATCGAGGGGAACCGCCTGCACGTTTCGATCATTGATGATGGCCCGCCCTTTGATCCGCGGGAAATCCCGCCCCCCGACCTGGACGCCGATGTCGAGGATCGGCAGATCGGCGGACTGGGGCTGCACCTGGTGCGCCATTTCACCGATGAAATGCACTACCGGCGCAGGGATCGGCACAATGAGCTGGTCCTGATCCGCAAGCTTTCCGATGATCCGGACCTTTCCTGAGAAAACGCTGCCCGAAGCCTTCGGTGGCCGCGGACCCTGCGATTCGGTGCCCGGCGCGATGGTTCGCCAGGGCGTCCCTGCGCTGCACGGGAACCCCAGGCAGGGGCGCGAAGCGTCCCTGAGCCGCCATGCGCCTGAACCGCAGAGCCAGGTTGATCAGGCGCACCCGCCGAACACAGCCGGTCTCGGGTCGGTCGCAGCCGGATCGCCAGGACCCCGGTGCCGCCGGAATTGCCACACGACTGTCACGAACGTGTGGGCGGGCAAGGCACCGCGGTACCTCGGGGGAGCATGTTGCAACCCACGAGAATCCCCCCGCGCAAGGCCGGAGGACCGGATCCCATGACCACCGAGCAGACCGGGCCGGAAAACGCGGAACCGCCGCGCAGCGTTCAGGAGTACATCGACGAAACGCCGATCTGGAAGGACGGCACACCGGCAGCGTTCTCGCCGATGACCGTCATGCAGTGGCGCATCTGGATTCTGGCGACGGCCGGGAAGTTCTTCGAGGGCATGGTGGTCTTCATGACCGGGGTCGCGCTGCCGCTTATGGCGCACGAGTTCAACCTCGATCCGGCCGAGAAGGGACTCGCCGGCGCCGCATCGCTTTTCGGTATCCTGGTCGGCGCACTGGTTCTGGGTGGCCTGGCGGACCGGCTCGGCCGCAGACGAATGTTCATCGCGGAAATCGTCCTGCTGGCGGTGTTCCTGGTGGGGATCACCCTGTCTGGCGCGTTCTGGATCGCGGTCCTGTTCCTGTTCGGCATCGGCGTGGCGCTCGGCTGCGACTACCCGACCGCCCATGCAATGATTTCCGAGAGCATCCCCAGCCGCCAGCGCGGCAAGCTGGTCCTTGGCGCCTTCGCCTTTCAGGCTGTCGGTGCCTTGACCGGCACGGTGGTCGGCTATCTGGTCCTGATCAGCACGCAGGACGTCTCGGCGTGGCGGTGGATGTATGCGGTCGCGATTCTGCCGGCGATCCTCGTGATCGCCGGTCGCTTCTTCATTCCGGAAAGCCCGCACTGGCTCATCAGCCAGCACCGCCGCAAAGATGCCGAGAACGCGCTCGGTCGACTACTCAAGCGCGAACCGCGCTATCCCCGGCAGATCCGGCTGACCGAACCGCGGCTTGCCGACGCCGGGGACGACGCGCCCCGGGAAAGCGGCTACGGCGCACTGTTGCGCGGCCGCAACCGCCGGGCCACGCTGTTCGCCTCGGTGCCCTGGTTTCTCCAGGATCTCGGAACCTACGGGATCGGCATTTTCACGCCCACGATCCTCGCGGCCCTGATCGGAATCGACCCGCATGCCCAGAACGTCGCCGGCCTGATTCACAGTGATATCCAGGCCGCAAAGGGCACCGCCTTGCTCGACCTGCTGCTGATCGTCGGCATCGCCTTCGCCGTGTTCCTGTCCGATCGCTTCGGTCGAATCCGCCTCCAGGTGATCGGCTTCATCGGCTGCGCGGTCGGGCTGGGCCTGGCCGCTGCCTCGGCGGGATTTTCGGGCATGACGGCCACGGTTCTGATCTTCGCCGGCTTCATGCTGTTCAACTTCATGACCAACATGGGGCCGAACGCCCAGACCTACCTGATCGCCGGCGAGGTCTTTCCCACGCATCTGCGCGGCAAGGGTGCCGGTCTGGCTGCGGCAATCGGCAAGGTCGGCGCCGTGCTCACTGCCTTCCTGTTCCCGATCCTGCTGCACCTGATCGGCACGACCTGGCTGCTTGCCATGCTGGTCGGCACGTCGCTGCTCGGCGCCTGGGTCACCTGGCGATTCCGGATCGAAACCCGCGGGGTGAACCTGGAGCTGATCGGACGGACCGGGCAGACGACGGCCTGAGCCACGGTCAATGCCATCCCGGGTCAGACATCGAGACTCGATCCCTGGCCGGAAAAGGTTTCGAAGTCGGGCAATTCAGAGAGCGACTTCAGACCGAAATCATCAAGAAACTGGCGGGTGGTGCCCAGCAACTCGGGCCGACCGGGTCGTTCACGCCGTCCCACGACCTCAACCCAGCCCCGCTCCACCAGGGTGCGAACGATCTGCGGGTTGACACTGACCCCGCGCACCGCCTCGATGTCCCCGCGGGTCACGGGCTGGCGCCAGGCAATCAGCGCCAGGGTTTCCAGCACGGCCCGCGAATACTTCTGGACGCGCGTCGGTTCGATCCGTGCCAGCACCGGCGCGGCCGCCGGGCGGGTGCGTACCTGCCAGCCGCTTGCGGTCTGCGCCAGCTCGATCATGCGCTCGGCGTAGTGGGCAGACAAACGCTCGAGCACCAGCGGCAGGGTCTGCGCGGTCACCCCCTCGGGCGCGAGGATTTCCAGCAACCGATCCTCCGGCAGGGGTCGGCCCGCGGACACCAGCACCGCTTCGAGCAGGCCCGCCAGCCGGTCCGCGGTCGCCTCATCCATCGGCCGGCTCCGGGACGGTCAGCTCGATGGCGGCAAACGGCTTTGCCTGCGCAAGCCGGATCGCTCCCTCCTTGCCCAGCTCCAGGATCGCCAAAAACGTGACCACCATCCCCGCCCGCCCCTCGGCAGGCACGAACAGCGCATCCAGCGACAGCCGTCCGGCAGCGCCCAGGCGACGCAGAATGGTGGACATGCGCTCGCGCACACTCAGCGGCTCGCGGCGAATCTGGTGATGGGCGCTCAGCGACTGGCGACGCATCGTTGCCTGCATGGCCTCCACCAGCTCTGCAAGGGCCACAGGCGGCGGCTCGGCCTGCTGCCAGGCCGACAGGTCATCAGGCACGGGCACCTGGACGGGCCAGTGGTCACGCCCCTGACGCGGGCGGGCATCCAGCGACTCTGCCGCCGCGGCCAGACGCTCGTACTCGAGCAGACGCGCCACCAGCTGTGCACGCGGATCCTGCACCTGTTCATCCTCCCCCTCGGCCGGGGGGCGCGGCAGCAGCATGCGCGACTTGATCTCTGCCAGCCAGGCGGCCATCAGCAGGTACTCGGCCGCGAGCTCCAGCTTCATCTGGCGCATCAGCGCCAGGTATTCCATGTACTGTCGGGTCACCTCGGCGACCGGAATATCGAGAATGTCCAGGTTCTGCCGGCGGATCAGGTACAGCAGCAGGTCCAGTGGACCCTCGAAGGTTTCGAGAAAGACGCTCAGCGCATCCGGGGGAATGTAGAGATCAAGGGGCAGCTGGGTCATGGGCCGGCCGCGGACGCGCGCCAGCACGGCGGCCTCGCAAAGCGCCCCGTCTGCAGCCGGGTTCATCGCAGACCAACCACCCCGTAGATGCCGGTCATCAACTGGGACATGATCGGCAGCAGGGTCATGCTCAGCACGCCGGTGAACAGCAGCACCAGCAGAATCAGGAAACCGAAGGGCTCGATCCGGCCGATTTGCGCGCCGATGCGCGGCGGCACCAGTGAAACCAGGACCCGTCCACCGTCCAGCGGCGGGATCGGCAGCAGGTTGAACACCATCAGCAACAGGTTCACGAACACGCCGATCTGTCCCATGAGCGCCAGGGGCTCCCCGTACCAGGCCGAGGAGCCCATGCCGTGTACGCCGATCGCCATGAGCAGCGCCCACCCGAAGGCCATGATGAGGTTCGAGAATGGGCCGGCAGCGGCCACGATGGCCATGTCCCGCCGCGGTGCGCGCAGGTTGCGCGGATCGACCGGCACGGGTTTCGCCCAGCCGAAGACGAAACCGGTCAGCGCGTACATCGCCAACGGCAGCACCACCGTTCCGATCGGGTCGATGTGCTTCAGCGGGTTGAGCGTCAGCCGGCCGGCGAGCCGCGCGGTACGATCACCCAGCCGGTCGGCCACCCAGCCATGCGCCACTTCATGTACCGTGATGGCGAACAGGATCGGCAGGATGCCGATGCTGATCTTCTGGACCAGCGTCAACTCCACGAGTCATCCTCCAGATCCGGCGGCACGGGGCCCTGCCCGGCCCGAACCAGCCGGAAACGGTCACCGGTCATGTCGATGATCGTCGACGGGGCCTCGGGCTGAAAGCCGCCATCGATCACCAGGTCGACCTGCCCCGTCAGCGCATGCGGAAAGTCATCCGGATCATCCAGCGGGTCTGCCCAGTCCGGCAGGGCCAGCGAGGAGACCAGGATCGGCTCATCCAGGGCATCGAGGAGCGCACGCACGATGGTGCCCTCCGGCACCCGCAGGCCCAGGCTGCGCCGCTTGGGATGCTGCAGTCGACGCGGCACCTCCCGCGTGGCGTCGAGAATGAACGTGTACGCGCCGGGCGTATGTGCCTTGAGAAAGCGGTACTGGGCGTTGTCGAGCTTTGCGTAGGTGCCGATTTCCGAAAGATCCCGGCACATGAGGGTCATCGGATGCTCCTCGTCCACCCGTCGGATTCGGCGAATCCGCTCAACCCCGTTCTTGTCTTCCAGCCGACAGGCGAGCGCATAACCCGAGTCGACCGGCAACACGGTAACCGCGCCGCGACGGATCGCTTCGGCGGCCGCAAGAACCTGGCGGGGCTGGGGGGTCTCGGGATGAATCGCGATGCGCTGGCTCATGAAATTTCTCGACTCGGGACGGCGAAGTATCGGGATCGGCACTGGGGAAAGGTGCCCGGCCTAGGCTATCATGCCGACTCACGCGGCACCGTACCAGACACCATGAAGTTCCTGTTCGACTTTTTCCCGATCCTGCTGTTTTTCGGGGTCTACCACTATTATGACATTTACGTCGCCACCGCAGTGGCGATGATCGCGTCGATCGTGCAAACGGGGGGATACTGGCTGCTTCACCGACGTTTCGAGCGGATGCACCTGATCTCCCTGGCGCTGATCGTGGTCTTCGGCAGCCTGACGCTCCTGCTGCGGGATCCGCAGTTCGTCATGTGGAAGCCAACCATACTGAACCTGTTGTTCGCGGTCGTGTTTGCGGCCAGCGCCTTCATCGGGGAAAAGAACCTGGTCCAGCGGCTCATGGAGCCGGTCATCAATGTGCCGGACCGGATCTGGCAACGCGTCAATCAGGCCTGGGTGGGCTTCTTCGTGGTTAGTGCGGCCGCCAACCTGATCATGGCCTACGGTTTTTCGGAGGCGACCTGGGTCGCATTCAAGCTTTTCGGCCTGATGGGGATGACCCTGGTCTTCATGGTCGGTCAGGGCCTTTACCTGGCCATGCACGCCACGCAGCCATCCGCCGCCAACGCCGACCGCGAAGGTCCCTGAGCACGGTGCATCGGACACCCCGGGCCTGGCGCCGAGGCGCGACCGGCCCGCGCCCCCTTGCATCGCCCGAGACTCATCGCCTGAAACGCCACTTGAGGAGATCGAAACATGCTGTTCGCCATCATTTCCAAAGACGTGGAGCACTCACTGCCGCTGCGCAAGACCGCGCGGCAGGAACACCTGGCACGCCTGCACAAGTTGCGGGATGAAGGACGGCTGGTGCTGGCCGGACCGTTTCCCCGGGTCGCCTCGGACGACCCGGGCGAAGCCGGTTTTTCCGGCTCACTGATCATCGCGCAGTTCGATAGTCAGGAAGACGCGCAGATCTGGGCCCGCGAGGATCCATATGTCACCGCCGGCGTGTATGCCGAGGTCACCGTCAAGCCATTCAAGCAGGTCTTGCCTTGAGCGGCAGAAGTGCCAAAATGTCCAGCCTGCAATGATGCCACCGCCATATCCGGGCAGCGCAGACCAGAAATACCACAAGGAGCATTCCGACCATGAGACCCGCCCGCCTGACCGTGCTGAGCACGGCCGTAATCGGTGCCCTGCTGCTCGCCGGCTGTCAGGACGAGCCCCGTCAGGCGGCGCCCACGCCGCACGTCAGCCAGTCAGCGGCAGAGGTGGGGTCCGACGACTCCGCGGTGCTTGCCACAATCGACGGCGTGCCGCTGACTGCCATGGACATGGAAGTCCTGGAGGAACGCGGCGACCCGGGCATGAGCGCCGACCAGCTTTTCGACCAGGTCACGGAGATCCGGCTGCTGGCCGCCCAGGCGCGGGCCGAGGGGCTGACCAAGGACCCGCGGGTCCAGGCAAGGCTGCGGCACGTTCAGGACAATCAGCTGGCCAGTGACTACCTGACCGAATATCTTGAGGACCTCAAGCTCGACGAGGATCGGACGCGCGCCCTGTACGACGAGTACGTCTCCGGCCTGCCCGAACGCGAGGAGTACCAGGCTGCACACATTCTGGTGGACGACCAGGCACAGGCCGAGGCCCTGATCGAGCAGCTTGAGGACGGCGCGGACTTCGCCGAGCTGGCCCGCGAGCACTCCAGGGACCCCGGCTCCGGCGCCAATGGCGGCGATCTCGGCTGGTTCTCTGCCGAGCAGATGGTGCCCGAGTTCTCCGAGGGTGTGCAGGCGCTGGAGATCGACGAGTTTTCCAGCGAGCCGGTGCAGAGCGACTTCGGCTGGCACGTGATCCTGCTTACGGACCGGCGCGCCATGCAGCCCCCCGCATTCGAGGCGCTGAAGCCGCAACTGGAAAACGAACTGCGCCGCGAGGCGATCGACGAGCTCATCGACGAGTTGCGTGAAAACGCCGAGATCATCGATCGGCGTGCGCAGACGACGAACGACGATTGACGGCAACCTCCGGCCAGGCGGCCCGGACGAGCCGGATATCCGAAGCGCTACCGGGTGTGGCGGGCATACCCGAACGAATCACGAGGGAGCGACCAGGCATGGCCGACCAAATCTCTGCCGAAGAAATCAAGAACACCGCACTGGGCGCGGAACTGACGCTTGAGCAATGCGGCGTTCTCGCCCACGCCTGCCGGTTGCGGCGGCTGGACAGCGGCGAGGTCCTCTTCGAGGAAGGCGAATCCGATGACGAACTGTTCATCATCCTCAGCGGCAAGCTGGCCGTAAGCCGGGCATCCGGGCGCGGATTTTCCAATACCCTGCACCTGCTCGGACCCGGCAGCCTCGCCGGCGAGTCCGGGTTTCTCGACAGCAAGCCGCACAGCGCCACGCTGCGCGCCGTCGGCCAGACCGAAGTCATGAGCCTCAAGCGCGAGAAGCTCGAATCCTTGCTGTTCGAGAACCCCGTCATCGTGTACGGCGTCATGCGGGCCATCGTGCGCAGCGTGCGCGAAATCGTCGGACGCATGAACAAGCAGTATCAGGAAATGACCGACTACATCAACCAGTTCGGAAGCCGCTTCTGACCCCCGCCGGGGCGCGACATTCAGGCCCTGGCGCCCGCTGGCGCAGGCCGGTCGGTCGGTCGCGAAGGACGCACCGCCCGTCAAGACGGAGCAGGCAAAGCCCGCCGGGCGTTGCGTGAGTGCACGAAGCCACGGATGGCCTCGGGATGGCCTTGAGCAGAGCATCCCTTTAGGACTCATCCCTTGGGAACTCCTCGAT
>JBKHDT010000057.1:0-14721 GCA_046541195.1 Halothiobacillaceae bacterium
GCGGAGCCCGCGTTCAGACACGCCCGGGCCGATACATGCTCGGCCCGGGCTCCGCAATCCAATGGTTTACGCCATTGTGCGGCAGGGCATCCATGCCCTGCACGGGAAGGTCTGCATTCTTGCAGACCTTCCTTAATGCGTGACCGCCTTGTCGAACCGGCGCCTTTTTTGCAAAAGCGCCCGGGTAATCAATTACTTGGGCAATCCGGAAAACCGGTTCAATGCGCGGCTCCCGTGGACGCCAGGCACCCCCGGTTGCCTGAAGCCGGGGATCAGCCCCGGACCGGTCCTCCCCGGCCGCCGGTGATCATTGACGCGCGGCAGCGATCGCCCGATCCAGATCGACCTGCGGGCCGGTCAGCAGGGTAAACGTTCGGCGCGCGCGGGTAATGGCGGTATAGAGCAGGGCGCGGCTGATCACCGGGGTATCGACCTGGGGCAGGACCAGCGCCGCGTGTTCGAATTCCGAACCCTGCGACTTGTGTACGGTCAGCGCATAGACGGTTTCCACGGCAGCCAACCGGCCGGGGAGGACGTAACGCAGCCCCCCGTCGGGCAGCGGAAACACCACCCGCAGCCGGGCGGCGCCACCAGCCTCCGGCATGGCCAGGGTGATGCCGATGTCGCCGTTCATCAGGCCCAGGGCGTAGTCATTGCGGGTCACCAGCACCGGACGGCCCTCGTACCAGCCCTCGGTCGCCGGGATGAGGCCGCGTTGGTACAGGACCGACTCGATCCGCCGGTTCAAGCCCTCGACCCCCCAGGGCCCCTGTCGGACGGCAGCCAATAGCTGAAACCGGTCGAACTGCCCGATCACAGCCCGGGCCCAGGCATCGACCGCCTCGCGATCTTCACCATCCGACGGGCGCGCCTGGGCCAGGGTGTTCAGGTAGGCGGCATGACCGGCCGGTGCCTGCTTTGCCGCTTCGAGCGGTGCGCGGATGCTGCCGTCAATGCACAGGGCCACGAGCCGGTCGTCGGCTGGCCCGTCGAGTGCCACGTGCCGGAGGTCGGGATAGCTTGGCGAACCGGCGAGCAGTGACTCGACCCCGGGCAGGTCGCCGGCATTGACCGCCCGGGCAAGCTGGCCGATCCCCGAGTCGGCACCGAACCGGTGGCTGTGCTGCAGCATGACAGTCTGGTTGGCCAGCGCCGACCCCGGCCCCTGCCAGTCCCGCAGATCCTCGCCCGTCGCCTGGCCGATCCAGTCGACGGTTTCTGCGCTGTAATGCGCGCCGCCCGCTTCCCGCGCCAGGTCACCGAGCACGGAGCCGGCCTCGACCGAGGCAAGCTGGTCCCGGTCACCCAGCAGGACCAGCCGGGTTGACGGCGCCAATGCCGTCAACAGCGTCGCCATCATCTCCAGGTCGATCATCGAGGCCTCGTCGACCACCAGCAGATCCACATGCAGCGGATTGCCGGCATGATGAAGGGGCCGGCTGGTCCCGGGCCTGACGCCAAGCAATTGATGCAGCGTCTGCACGCGGGTCGGAATCCGCGCGCGGACCGTCGGGGCCAGCGAGGCGACCTGTCCCCCGATCGACTCGGTCAGTCGCGCCGCGGCCTTGCCCGTCGGTGCCGCCAGGCGGATACGCAGGGCACGGGGCGCCTGGGCCTGGCCATCGGCGTCGACCAGCCGGCCTTCCAGGGCGGCGGATTGCAACAGCGCCAGCAGGCGAACCACGGTGGTGGTCTTGCCGGTTCCCGGCCCCCCGGTGATCAGGCAGAAGGCCCGGCGCGCGGCGAGCGCACAGGCGATACGCTGCCAGTCGGGGCTTGTGACGGTGCGCCCGGAAAACAGCGATTCCAGCCTCTGGCGCAGATCAGCAGGCACCGGGACGCTCCGGCTCAGGCGCTGGGCAATATCGTTCCGAACCTGTCGTTCATAATTCCAGTAACGGCGCAGGTAGAGGCGCTCGCCATCAAGCACCAGGGGGGCGCCGCCTTGATGCGGCGCCGCGGCCTGTTCTGGCCGGGCCACGGGCTGTTCCGGGGCGCCCAACGCCGTGGTCCAGTCGGCCATGCCCCGATCCGCCAGCAGCCTGCAAAGCTCGTCGACGACCAGGTCGGCATCGCGCCCGTCAGGCCTGGTCGCCTCGCGCTCGGCCAGCCAGGCCGGGTCCGGCAAGTTGGCCAGGTCAAGAAAGGTATGACCCTGCCCAAGCTGGTAGCTGGCCAGCGCGCCGGCCAGCAGGCTGTATCCATTGCTCCGGGGCGCCTGCTCGTGCAGGAATCGCGCAAAAGCCAGATCCAGCGGTCGCAACCAGCCGGCCTCGCTCCAGCGCGTCAGGGCCGCCAGTACTGGCGAAGATTCAAGTTCAGGCCGCATGGGTCAACTCCCGGCCTTCGAACAACTGGTCCATGGCCTCGATCAATGACTGCGCCGGTCGGTCGGCGAACACACCCCGCCCGCTGCCGTCGACCCCGCGCAGAAACAGGTACAGCACGCCGCCCAGGTGCTGCTGGTAGTCGTAATCGGGCAGCCGGGCGCGCAACAGCCGATGCAGGGCGAGCACGTAAAGCAGGTACTGCAGGTCGTAGCGCTTCTCCAGCACGGCCTCGCGCAGCGCCGGGTACTCGTAATCCTCGGGCCGGCGTCCCAGGTCGTTCGACTTGTAATCGGCCACGTAAAACCGCCCCTGATGCTCGAACACCAGGTCGATGAATCCCTTGAGCATGCCGTTCAGCCGCATCGGCGCGAGCGCCGGGCGCGGGTGGCCATCGAGGCTTTGCCGGCTGACCAGCGCATCGAGAGCCTGCGCGTCCACCCCGGTCGCGCCAAACCAGAATTCCAGCTCTGCCTGCCACTGCGCGAGCGCGCCCAGCGCCAGCGGGCCACCACCGACCAGATCGGGGCCGGGCAGCGCCAGCTCGGTGCGCAGAAAATACCCCAGCCAGTCGGCCAGCGGCCCGGCCCATTCCGACCAGCCGCGCAGGGCGCAGCGGCGCGCAACCTGGTCGGCACGCAATGCGTGATCTTCCGCCACCTGCGCAAACCCCGCCTCGGCGGCCCATTCCAGCAAGCCGTGCAGGAAGGTGCCGGGGCCGGGGCCGCGGGGAAAGTCCATGGGGAAGTGCCGGGGCGGGGCACCTTGAAAAACCTGCTGCGCGTCCCGGTGGCTGGGTTGGGCGGTGTGCGCGCCCTCGCCCAACTCCATCAAGGTCGCCTGCCGGGCAGTTTCCGGCAGCGGCAGCGTCGTCGGGTCGGGCGCGGTCAGCGGCTGGGCGACCAGGGAGGAATAACTGCCGATCCACCAGGACTCGAACCGTGGCCCCCGGTATTCGCGGGCCGCCGACAGGGCCTCGGCCTCGATCGCCTCGGCCGGCAACATCTCCCGGCCCTCGATCGGGGGCGCGGCCACCGTGATCGGCGTGCCGTCGCCGGCCACCGCGTCGAGCAAGGTCTTCAGATCGCCACGGCCCGCCTCGCCGGCCAGCAGGTAGCCCACGGCGCTGTGGCCAAGCAGTGTTTCGGATTTCTTCTGGCCATTGACCATTGGCGCCAGCCCCATCCAGCAGGCATGGCGGGCGCGGGTCACGGCGACGTACAACAGCCGCATGTCCTCGGCCAGCCGCTCGCGGTCGGCACGGGCCAGCTGCGCCTCATCCGGATTCAGGACCAGTTGCTTCTGGCCCTGCTCATCGTGATAACGCACCGGCCCCTTTTTCGGATCGACCGTCTTGAAGGTGCCGACAAAGGGCAGGAACACCAGCGGATATTCCAGGCCCTTGGACTTGTGGATGGTGATGACCTGCACGCGCTGGGCATCGCTTTCCAGCCGCATGATCCGGTCGGCCTCCTCGTGCGCGGACACCTCACCCGCGATTTCCTCCAGCAAGTGGCGGATCAGCGCCTGCTCGCCTTCCTGCTCGGCGCTGACGGCCTGCAGGCGCTCGGCCAGGTGCAGCAGGTTGGTCAGCCGGCGCTCGCCGTCGGACCGGGCCAGCAGCCGCGCCGGCACGTCCCAGTCATTGAGCAGGCGGCGCAGCATCGGCAGCACGCCCCGCTGGTGCCAGAGTCGCCGGTAGCACTGGAACCGCTCGACGATGCTTTCCCAGTGTCGCTCGTCGGTATTGAAGCGTTCCAGATCCGCCCAGGATTGACCCAGGGTGCCGGTCGCCAGCGCCGCGCGGATCAGCGATTCGTTCTCGGGCTCGGCGCAGGCGCGCAGCAGATGCAGCAGGTCGCCCGCCTCCTCGGAGTCGAACACGCTGTCGCGATCCGACAGATATACCGAGCGCACGCCACGCGCCTCCAGTGCCTGGCGGACGGCGCGCGCCTCGCTTAGATCACGCACCAGAATGGCGATATCGGCCGGCACCAGCCGCTGCATCCGCCCTTCGGCATCGACAAAACCGGCCCGCGCCGCGCGGCCCAGGCGCAGCAGCCGGGCAATCTCGTTGGCCGCCGCCTGGCTCATTCGATCCAGATACTGGCCCTTGTTCAGAGTGTCGCTTTCCTCGTCGCCCCGATCGTGCCACAGCGTCAACGCGGGTACCGCGCGATCCTCGACCCGCAGCTCCTCGCCCCGGCCATTGGCCCTGACCCGCAGGTAAGGCACCGGATTCTCGTCCCCGTCGCGGAACAGGAAAGCACCGGCCGGGTGGTTTTCGGCATGTTCGAACAGCCGGTTGGCGGCCTCGACCATCGCCTCGGTGGAGCGGAAATTGCGCGCCAGGGTGTAGTGATGCCCGGCGGTGGCCCGGCGCGCCTTGAGATAGGTATGGATATCGGCACCCCGAAAGGCATAGATCGCCTGCTTGGGATCGCCGATCATCAGCAGCGTGCCCGGCGCGCCATCGGCCGACCCGCCGCCCATGTAGACCCGCTCGAAAATGCGGTACTGCACCGGGTCGGTATCCTGGAACTCGTCGATCATCGCCACCGGATACTGCGCGCGGATCACCGCCGGCAGGGCGCTGTCGGCCCGATCGAGCGCATCGGCCAGCCGGGTGAGCAGGTCATCGAAGCCCATTTGCGCCCGACGCTGCTTTTCCTGCCGGTAGGCCCGGGCAATCCACTGGGCGGCATGGGGCAGAATCCTGGTGCCCAAGCTCTCGCGAGCCCAGGTTTCCAGCCATTGCTCGACCAAGCCAAAGGCCGGGTGGGTCGGCGCGGGATGATCGTCTTTCATGACTGCCTGCAACCCGGACTGGGTCAGCCGCTCCCGTGCCTTTGCGGAATGCGGCAACACCTGCAGTGGCTCTTGGCACCATTCGTCCATGGACGCTAGCCAGGGTTGGATATAACGCCACTGCATGCTGCGGCCATCGAAGCGCTTGGCGTCCAGTGTCTCTCTAATCAGGTCTTCAATTTCCTGACGGTGCGTCCACCAAAAGGACTTGGCCTGTTGAAGCTGCTGATACAGCACTTCAAGACCGGAAAACGGCTCTTCGCGTGCTTGCGCCCCATACTCCGACAGCAGCGGTTTGACCGCTCTGCCCAGTGCCGCCGGGTCGGCCCATTCATCACGCAGCGCCATGCTGGAGAAAGCCGGCAGCGGATAGACATGCACCCGCCAGTAGTCGCGCACGACCTCGTCGAAGATCTCGGCATCGTTCTGCACCAGCTCCAGATCGAATAGGCTGCCGCTGTCGAAGGCATGTTCGCGCAACATGCGGCGGCTCCAGCCGTGGATGGTGTGGATGGCCGCCTCGTCCATCAGTTGCACCGCCTGGTCCAGCCGGCGCGCGCAGGCCGGCCATTGCCCGGGCACATGGTCTCCGCGCAGGTCGGCCAGCAGCGGATCGGCCTGATCGGTTTCCGCCCGGAAGTAGCGCGCCGCCTCGGCCAGACGGTTGCGAATCCGCTCGCGCAGCTCGCTGGTGGCCGCTTCGGTGAAGGTCACCACCAGAATCTGCTCCGGGGTCAGCCCCTGCTCCAGCACCCAGCGCAGGTACAGCGCGGCAATGGTCCAGGTCTTGCCGGTGCCGGCGCTGGCCTCGATCAGGCTGATGCCCGAGAGGGGAAAGGTTTTGACATCCAGTTCCCGAACGCTCATGGGTTTTCCTCCACGGCCTCGACCAGCGGCCCGTACAGCCGCTCGGCCCACTGCGGCAAACCGGCTTCCAGCAGGGCGTCCAGCTCCGGCCAGGCGCGGGCCAGCGCCGGCTCCTGGTCGCGCTCGCCGGTGCGGTTGAAACCGGAAAGATACTGGTCGCGGGCTTTTTTTGCGGCTGCCTCGCCTGCCTGCTCGGGATCGTCGTGCTTTTCAAGGGCCTCCCGGTACGCCTTCACCCAGGCAAAGCCGGTCTTGCAGGCCAGCGGGGGCGGCGCGCACTGGGCGGCGACCCAGCACTCGGCCAGGGTGGTCAAAAGCGCCCGCGCGGTGTCGGCCGTCATGGGCTGCAGGGTCATCACCGCATCGGCGCCGATATGGCAGGTGCCCAGGTTCAGCCCGGCAGCATTGGCACTCAGGTGCCGGAGCCACCCGGACAGCAGCTTGTGCCATTTCCAGCGCTTGTTGCCGTCGCGCAAGGCATCGGGGTTGAGTACCCATTGCAGCCGCGCATCCCCGTTGGCGCGGATGCCTTCGGCCCAGTCCTCGAACCGCAGCACCCGGCCATCGCCGAGGTCCAGGTCAAAATCCAGCGACTGGGGCGGCAGGATGTCGGGCCAGTCGCGGCACAACGGAAAATACCGCTTCAGCACCTCGCCGGACTGGGCCGAGAGCTGCTCGAGCGCCTCGTCCCCCGCCGCGCCCAGGGGCAGCCGGCCCGCGCGGCGCAGACGCTCGCCCTCGAGCGCAATCCCGTCGAGCCAATCCGCTTCGCCCGCCAGCCGCCCGGCCTCCACCAGCTGCCCGGCCAGTTGATGGCGATCCAGACCATCAAGGCCGAAGGGTTCGATATCCTCGACGCGCTCGTCCTGATCCTGCAGCCGCACCTTGAGCCGCTGGTCGAAGAAGCTGCGTACCGGATGGCGCAAAAAACGCGCCAGCAGCGTGGCATCCAGCACGGTTTCATCGAGCGTGTCCGGCGGCGTCAATATCGGCTGCCCGACGCCCACCGCCACCCCGTCATGCACCCGCCGCCATTCCCGGGCATAGGTAAACAGCCCGTTGTCCTCGAAATAACGGGGACTGAAAGGCTGCAGCGGATGCTCGGTCGTCAGGTGATCGAGCAGATCGTCGCCCGCTTCCATACGCCAGCCGGCGGCCAGGTAGTCGCGCAGCTGCGCGACCAGCACCGACGGCGGCAGCCGGGCATTGTCCCGCGGGCTGCGGCCCACCCAGCTGAGCAGCAACTGGCTGCGCGCCGACAGCAGGGCCTCGAGGAACAGGTAGCGGTCATCCTCCCGGCGCGAGCGGTCACCGGGGCGGTAACCCGTCCCCCGGGCCATCAGGTCGAAGTCCAGCGGCGGCATGCTGCGCGGGTAGGCGCCGTCGTTCATGCCCAGCAGGCAGACCACCTTGAAGGGGACCGCCCGCATCGGCATGAGGGTACAAATGGTGACCCGCCCAACCAGAAAGCGCTGCGACAGCCGCGGCGCATCCAGCTCGGCCTGGACGGCCTGGCGCACCGTCGCCAGGGGCAGCACGCCGTCGAAACCGGCATCGGCACAGGCGGTCTGCCAGCTTTCGAGCGCGGCGAGTACACGATCGACCGCCTGACGATCCGCCTCGTCAACCGGCTCGACAAACCGTTCGATCATCGCGCGCAGCCGATCGCCCCAGACGGCAACCGTCGTTTCGGCCGCCAGCAGCCGCCGCTGCGCGTCCAGCGCGTCCACCAGGTCAACCAGCGCACCCACCGGCTCGGCAGCCAGTCCCGAAACCGCCGCGAATGGCTCGATTCCGGCCCATTCTGCACCCTCGCCGCTGGCATAACCGAGCAGCATCCGCCGAAGCCCGAAACGCCAGCTGTTGGCCGACCAGTCCTCGGGCAGATTGAGCGAATGCCGATGCCCGGCATCCAGCCCCCAGCGTATTCCCGACTCCCGGACCCATCGATGCAGCAACGGAATATCGTCCGCGGCGAGCCCGAAGCGTTTTCGGACCGCCGGCACTTCAAGCAGGTCGATCACCTCGCTGACCGGAACACGCGACTGCGGCAACTCAAGCAACTGGTCGAACACCCGCAGGACCGGCTCGGTCAGGCGTGGCTGCTGATCGGCGATCGAAAAGGGAATGTGCCGCGAATCATTCGGCTCGAACTGGCCGAACACGGCCTCGATGTGGGGCGCGTAGTTCCGGATGTCCGGCACCATCACGATCACGTCCCGCGGGCGCAGGTCGTCCTGCCCCGCCTCGAACAGCGCGAGCAGCTGGTCATGCAGAATCTCGACCTCCCGCTGCGGGCTGTGCGCGATGCAAAAGCGGATGGAATCATCCCCGGCGCGGACGAGCGCGCGCTGCGCCGCCTCGGTCGGCAGCGGCAACAGATCAAGAATCGCCTGCTGGACCTGCTGCAGCAGGGTCGGTGCCGGGTCATCCGGGTCCACGGGCGGAACGAACAGGTCGATCCGGTCGAACCGCGCCCGATAGGCCTGCGGGTCGTCGAACTCGTCCAGCAGGCGGATGTAGTCGCGCCCCTGCTTGCCCAGCGAAGCCAGCAGCGGGTTGGCGTGCAGGTGATGGCTGTGCTCGTCCAGGTCCTCCGGCATCCCCGGCTTGCGATGCTGACGCCGCCGGCGGGCCCGCAACAGCTCGTGCTGGTCGACGATATCGGCCCAGTAGTGCTGGCAGGGATTGTGCACACACAACAGCACCAGCGCGTGCCGGCCGATCGCCGCCAGGGCCTCAAGCACCTGTGCGGGCAGCGAGGAAATGCCGAACACGATCACCCGGCGCGGCAAACCCGGCGGGCGGCGTTCTGCCCGATGCAGCGCCTCGACAAACCGGCGATGGATCTCGCTGCGCGCCGCCGGCAGCTCTGTCCGTCCCGGTTGCTGCTGCAGGCTCGCCAGCAAATGACGCCACAGGACCGGCTGCCAGCGCTGCGCCTGAGGAACCGGAACGCGGCCGCCACGGCCATCCGAGAGCACATCGCGTCCTGCCGCCCAGTCGGCCAGCCAGTCGGCGCGATACACCTGGTACTGATCGAACAGATCCGCCAGACGGGCACAAAGCTGGTACCTGGCCCGGCCATCCGGATCATGCGCGACAAACCGCGCCAGCGGCGCAAAGGCCGGATCAGCCAGGCAATCCGGCAGGCACTGCATCAGCCGCCAGACCAGCCGCGACTCGTCCAGGGGCGGCATGCCGTCCACGACCGCCTCACCCAGCACCGCCCGGTAAGCGCCCCACAGAAACCTGGCCGGAAGCTCGATCGACAGGCTCGCCGCAATCCCCGTCTGCTCGGCAACGGCAAGCCGCAACCACTGCGCCATGCCGTTGCTCTGCACCAGCAGGATCTCGTTTTCCAGCGGCGCCAGCGGGTTCGCCTGCATCCACTCGGTGAGAAGCTGGCGCAGGTCTTCCATGCGGTTTGCGTGAATCACCACGAATCCGGGGGCGATATCCGGGGTTTCAGTTCGGGGCATGGTCGTTGGCGGCCTCTGCATGACCGGCGGGTCGTTGTGGGCGGAAACTTCCTGCTTTCCGGACAAGCTTCCGAAAAACAGCCCGCCGGTGCAAGTCACACAGAGCACATCCGGGAAGCCGACACACCGCGTCGAACCCGCCCTGAAAAACACCGGACAAACCGCAATGGGCGCATCCACGGTGGACGCCCGGATTCGGGACCGGGGTCATGCACTGGTCATCAAGACCCGGGCGTCCGGTCATGCGGGAATTCCAGCACGAAAACATCCATGACCTTCCGGGCTTGCGCCACCGTGCCGCAGGGCTTTCACGCCGTGGGCGGGAGCGCCTGCATGGGTGCACGGATTCTTTAAAGGGCTATTGAAAAATCCGATCCACGACAGCCCGGAGCGTCTGAACTAGAAGATCAAGCGACGCAGCAACGTCGTCCGGATCTTTGCACACGACCCGTCGGTGAACCGACGATGACAGTGGAAAAATCACCCCCTATCGGAGTGTCCAAGATCGGCAAACCACTTCATGCGGTTAAGTCTGGCCCGGATCAGCCAGCAACCGATTTTGCGAGGTAATGCTCAACCGGACTTTGCGAGGGTCAAAACCGCCTCGAGCGCATCGACGATTTGCGGATCCAGGACGATGCGTTCCTGTTCAAGCCAAACGCCGCGCGCAGCAAGCGCACAAACTGAAGGCGGCGCGAAGTCGAGATCAAGGTCTGGGGGCCACGCGGTTGGAATTCCAAAGACATCCACATGCTCAAACCAGAATTCGGGAAGAAACCACTTGAGGTGCGGTACGCGCTTGCGCAGATGCAGCATGATTCGAACCCCGTTTGGGTCCAGGTCACCGAAATGCACGACGGGGACGTGATCGACACGATCGAGGAAGTGACCGACAGTAGCTGTGTCCCAACCGGGCACATGGGCCAGCAGCCAGCCCGGTGGTGGGCTTAGGTCACGCCACGCACCCAGGTTCTCAACGAGGAGCACGGCGCGAATCGCCCCCTCAAATACCAGACCGTCGAGCAAGGCCCGCTCGGGTATCGAGACCTCGCCTAGCACCGTCGCGATTTCGCTGAGGTTGACTGTTCCATTTGCCGTTCGAGCCGACAACCCTGCCGGCGGTCGCAACCTGATCGCGCCGTCATGCGAGGTGTCTGTCCCGCCGAGTGCGTTCCTTCTTTTTTTCGTGATTGATGCCTTGGAGTGGGGTGCAGTGAGCGACGCGGCGGTGCGCCGATTGATGCGATCGGGCAGGTCCGGTATGGCAGCGGCCCGTTCTATATCGAGCAGCCGACCGTAGCCGTCGGGTGTTGGCGGCAGTCCCGCCGCCACAAGGTCCGCGAGTACGTCGCGCCACGCCGGCCAGACCCGGTCGATCAAGCCCGCAAGCTCCGTCCTGCGCTCCTCGACCACGCCGATCTCGTTACGGCGACCGGTGGCCCGTGTCCAGGGGAGTTCTGCAAGAGTCTCGTAAGCCTCCGACTGAGTGCGTCGGCGCTTGAGGCTGCCCCGTGAGAGCAACTCCAATAATGCCAGGCGTGCGTTGTCGTTTTTCCAGATCACGCCTCAGCCCTCGTTCTTCGCCCGCTGACGAGCACCTCTTCGCGCCCGTCTGCATCGACGCGCCGTACCAGGCGATAGGTCGTATTGCCTTCCGCCCTGGCAACCTCTGGCGCGGCAATGAGCAGCTGCAGGTCGAGTGTCTGGCACAGGTCAAACAGAACGCCGAGGTTGTCGTGGGAAAGGCGGTTGGCCTCGTCGAGAAACAAAAAGCGCAGAGAACCGTGTGCTCGCTTACCGCGCAGCAGATTCGCATCCCGCTCCCACTCGGTCAGCACGACCATCATCAGGGCAGCGCCAACGCCGATTGCCTCACCGGTTGAGAGACGGGTAGGATTCGCAACCTCCCAGTCAGAGCCTGCCGTACGGCGCACCTCCACCTGCAGGTGCACGTACTCACGATAATCCAGTAACCGCTGGCCACCCGAGCGCCCACCACCGTAGCGCCGAAAGATCTCGTCCAGGGCTTCCTCGATGGGGAGGTTTTCCTGAAACAGAAGTCCCTGCACAGCACCTTCGCGCAACGCCCGAAGCACCTGCTCCATGCGCTCGACAGACTGAACCTTCACCCGAATCCCTTCGATGCTGCCGAAGCTGACGCCCCCCAGGTTCTGGTTGAGGCGGCTGACCTGGCCGCGTGCCTTGCGGATCTGAACATCAATGCCGCGGGCAACGTCCTCACTGGCGCCACGTAGATCGTTCTCCTGTCGCCCAAGACGCTCTTCGAGCCCGGTCAGTTGATCGCGCAATCGCAGCAGCGCTTCTCGCGGGTCGTCCACTTCTGCCACTTGCGCGGGCAGCCGACGGCGCAACCAGTCGCGCACCGCCAGCCAGAGCTCGAGGTAGATGTCGGCAAACCTGAGCTCGGCACTCGCAGCGTCCTGGTCGACCTTCTCAAGCAGATCCTTCGCCCCGGGTGCCACGCGTAGCCGCTCCACGAGCACCGCTCTCTGCTTGTGTGCCTCCTGCACGAGATTGACGTGCCCGCGAATCCCGCTGACTTCGCTGGTTCCGGAGGTAACGACGCTGGCGAGCAGATTCCGCTCTGCTACAGCTGCTCTGAGTCGCTCCCATCGATCAAGAGCCGGCTCAGCCTCGCGGCGCTCGACGGCAACCTTCTCTTCGGCCTCCCCGTACTCGCGAGCGGCTTGCACCTGCTCGGCCTCCCGACGTCCCAGGCTAGTCTTGAGGACATCAAGCTCCGTAGCAAGCGTGGTCGCCTCCTCTTTCAGTCGCTGCAACTCGTCGCGCGCAGTCGCGACTGCCGCTTCAGTGGGATCGGGAATCTCCATCTCCGTAAAGCGCCGCTGCGCAGCCCGAAGTTGTTCGACGGCCGCCCGGCGGCGACCATCGGCGTCCTGCCATTCGGCTGTGGCGCTTTCATACTCCTTGTCGGCAGCCTCGACCGCTGCGTTCGCCCCGGCAAGCGCCTCCTCCGCCCGGCGCAATTGTTCCTCGAGTGCCGGAACGAGCGACCGGTTCGCCTCAAGCTGCGCTGGGGCGTCGTCCCAGCCCAGTGCCTCCGCATTGCCCGCAACGAATTCCATGGCCTCGATTGCGGCATCCAACCGGTGGCGCTCGTCGGAGAGGCGACGCAGCTCGGTTTCGAGAATCGCGACCTCCGCCTCCGAGAGCGGCGCTCGCCGCAGCGTGTCCAGCTTGTCCTCGACTACCCGGGCGGCTTCACGGCAGCGCTGAATCTCAGCCTGCGCCGTTTGCGCGGCGTCGTGGTCCCGCTCGAGCTCCTCTCGCCGTTGCGCGTGGTCTGGCGGATCGAGCAACACGGCGGAACCGAGCAGGTTGCGTAGCGCCTCAATACGTGGCGAAAGCTGACGGGCCGCCTCCTGGAATCGGGTCATCGCGCCGCGGTGATGCTCTTGCTGCTCCCCGATCTCCGAGAGTTGACGACCAATCGTTGTCAGCTCCGGTGCCGGGTCGCCGGCCAGCCACGCGACCTGATCTGCAAGCAGGGCTTCGCTATCCTCCGCCAGGCGCTCGAGCCGGCGCCGGCCCACTCGCGTGCGCTCGATCTGCGCATCCAGCGCATCAGCCTCAGCACGCAGCTCCGCGGCACGCTTCTCGCGCGCCTTCCGACCGAGGCGAGGACGAGTCGGGATCCGCGTGACGCGGATGGCTTGCTGCTCCGAGACGACGACATCGGTCAGTTCCCCGCTCTCGCGGGCCGCACCTGCGACGAGCCGTGCAGCGTCCTCGTCGCGGCTTACGAGCCACACGTCGGAGATCGAGTCCGGGCGGTCATGGACTTGGCTTGCGGCTGTTGCCGGGTCATCCACAACAAGCGCCTGCACCAGCGGCCCCAGCTTCGCCTCCAGCACGGCGGCATCTTCAACAGACGCGTCCTCGAATGCGCCGGCCAGAAGTTCCGCCCCCAAGGCGTCCTTGAGTCGCAGCAGCTCCGCATCGAACGGCCCGCCGGCGGCCAGGAGCTCCCGCGCCCCCGCCTGGAGGCTCTCCCGTCTCTCGACAAGCCCGGACTCGCTCGCCTTCACCTGCGTGAGCTGCTGCACCACCATCTCGCGCGCGGCTTTAAGCTCCGGGAGGGAAGCCAGGGGGCGCCCGAGTTCTTCCGCCAGACGCTGGGCGCGCGTTGCGAGGTCGCGCCAGATCGGCTCGCGATCACCGAGCTCCTTTTGCCGCGCCCGCGCAGCGTCCAGCGTTCGCTGGCAGTCAGCCAGGTCCGCCCGGGCTTCGCGGGCTTGCTCGAGCAACCGCTCGCGCTCCTGCTCCGTCTGTTCGAGATGCTCGGTGATTTCGATGCGGGCAGATCGCTGCCCAGAAAGGGAAAGGCTCAATTTTCTGGCCTGTTCCCTGACATCGGCCTGGCGGCTGGCGAGCTTGCGGGCCTCGGCAAGTTCGCCGGCGATCGTGCCCAGACGCCCGGCCAGTGCCTCCAGATCCCGATAGCGGCGAAGCTGTTGGAGGGCGACCCCGTGGGCGGCGCCCGCTTCGACCGCCCCCCCTGCCATCAATTCGAGTGCCTCGAGCGCGGCCCGGTGCTCTCGCCTGTGTTCATCGGCATCAGCGAGCCGCTGCCTCGCATCGCGGCGAGCGCGATCCACCTGATCGAGTTCAGTCCTGTTCTCCACCACCCGAGCAGAGATGGTCCCGACAGCAAGCTCCTCTTCTCCGAGTAGCCGCTGTGCCTCGCCCTTGCGACGGAGCACCTGCCTGTAGGCGCCCGCACGTCGGTGGAGCTCGTCGAGCCCGCGCTGGATGTGTGCGAGGCCCGCGCGGGCGCGCGAATCATCCTCCCGGCAGCGATGCAGCGTTGCCCGGCACTGGTTTCGGATCTCCTCTCGCGCCTTGCGATGACCCTCGGCGATCCGTGTATCGGCCTCGGCCGAAGACAGCTCTTCGCGGCGTTTCGCGACTTCGTCGGCCGCCTGAAGAGCCTGCTGAAGACGCCGGAGCCAATCCTCGGCAGCGTTGATCTCCGCCGCGAGAGCCTCCTGACGAGCGCCCTTTTTACCGAGTTCTTCGCAAACGCGTGCGAGTTGATCCTCGGCCTCTGCAAGCCGCTTTTGTGCTTTGCGTTGTGCTTCCTCGGCTTCGGCCAAACGGCGTCGGAGTTCATCGGCGCGCTCGCGAGTCGCATGGAAGGCCGCGGCAAACATGGTCTGCCCGGCCTCGAAAAGCCCGCTGATCTCATGTTCGAG
>JBKHDT010000058.1:0-14425 GCA_046541195.1 Halothiobacillaceae bacterium
CCCCGTCTCGGGCCGCGGATGTGATGCGGTTTGCTACGCGCACCGCATCCTACGGGTTTTGCCCGATGCGGCCTGCGGCCTTATCGGGCCTACGGGTTCGAACCGCGTCAATCAACGCTCAAGGCATCTTGCCCCGTCTCGGGCCGCGGATGTGATGCGGTTTGCTACGCGCACCGCATCCTACGGTTTTTGCCCGATGCGGCGTTTCGCTCTACCGGGCCTACGGGTTCGAACCGCATCAATCAACGCTCAAGGCATCTTGCCCCGTCTCGGGCCGGGGATGTGATGCGGTTTGCTACGCGCACCGCATCCTACGGTTTTTTCCCCGATGCGGCCTGCGGCCTGGTCGGCGCTGCGAGAATCCAGGCGAGGAATGAAACCGGTGCTGATCCTGTCCCCCCCCCCGAATTTTCGGGCAGGGCAGCGCAGAATGGTCCATCATGGTGCAAGCGCACTTATCCGGTGGCAGCTTGCGCCCCACCGGCCTGAGTCGCTGCACGCGAAGCCCCCGCGCGATGGAAGACTTCGCGCAATGGCCCAGGGGACCGGGCCGGCACGGAGCGGCTTGCAAACGGCCCAGGGGCCCCTCGGGCCACAGCGATCCCCGGCGACTTCGTCAGGTGATTTCGCCATGGGACGGCATGGTGTGCTGCGGTGCGCGAATGCCTTTTTCTGGCATCCTCCCGCGGGGTTCAAGAAACATTCACGCAAGCGCAAATCCGGCCGTCTTATGCTTTTCAAGCTCATGCCAAGCCCGGACAGCCGGATTGATTACCCACAGAGGACAACCCATGGAAATCTTTGCAGCCATTGTGGTCATCGTGGCCGTGACCTTCATCTTCGCGGGCGTCAAGACGGTCCCGCAGGGCGAACACTGGACGGTGGAACGCTTTGGACGCTACACCCGCACGCTCGAGTCGGGGCTCAATCTGATCATCCCGTTCATCGACCAGGTGGGTCGCAAGCTGACGGTGATGGAACAGGTACTGGACGTGCCGGCGCAGACCGTGATCACCAAGGACAACGCCTCGGTGGTCGCCGATGGTGTGGTATTTTTCCGTATCGACGACGCGAGCGCCGCGGCCTACCAGGTGCGCAACCTGGAGCTGGCCATCGTCAACCTGACGACCACCAACCTGCGCTCGGTCATCGGCTCCATGGACCTGGATGACACCCTGTCCAACCGGCAGAAGATCAACGATGTGCTGATGGCCATCGTGGACGAGGCCTCCAACCCCTGGGGCATCAAGGTCACGAGAATCGAGATCCGCGACCTGACCATGGACCCGGAGCTGCAGAAGGCCATGAACCTTCAGATGACGGCCGAACGGACCCGGCGGGCCATGGTGCTCGAAGCGAGCGGCAAGCGAGAAGCGGAGATCCTGCAGGCCGAGGGCGAGAAGCAGGCCGCGATCCTGCGTGCCGAGGGCGAGCGTCAGGCCGCCTTCCTGGAAGCCGAGGCCAGGGAGCGCGAGGCCAAGGCGGAGGCCAAGGCCACGCAGGTGGTGTCCGAGGCGATTGCCGCGGGCGATATCCAGTCGGTCCAGTACTTTCTGGGCCTGAAGTACGTCGAGGCCCTGCACACGATTGGCTCGGCCGAAAACAGCAAGCTGGTGCTCATGCCGCTGGAGGCCTCGGGCGTGACCGGCGCCGTGGCCGGCATCACCGAGCTGGTCAGGCAGATGTCCGACAAGAAAGCCTGAACATGGAGCCCGTCATTGGAAACGCTTTTTGACAACCCCTGGTACTGGGTGATCGGCGGCGCGGTGCTGATCGGCCTGGAAATGCTGGTTCCCGGCGTGTTCCTGCTGTGGATGGGCATCGCGGCGGTGTTCGTTGGGATGCTGCTGGCGATGCTCCCGGACCTGAGCCCGGCCTGGCAGCTGCTGATTCTGGCGGGCTCCATGGTCGGGTCCATCGGAACGGGCGCCTGGGTGCAGCGGCGAAGCCGTGGCGCACCGGTGCTCAACCACGAGGCGGATGATCTGATCGGACAGACCTACGTGGCCGCCACCGACTTCGCGGCCGGCCGCGGCAGGATTCGGGTAGGCGACACCACCTATTCCGCCGAGGGGCCTGACACCATCCGGGCCGGAGACCAGGTTCTGGCTCGCGGCCGAACCGGAAACCGCATCCACGTGACGCCGGATAACGACGCCGCACCGTCGGGAACCGGCGACGCCGACGATGGCGGCGGCGACTGAATCAAACAAGGACAGGTGATCCCCGTCGGGGCCCGGTGCCCGGGTCTTGCGTGACACCATACCCGGGATTTGCCCGGAAACAGCGAAAGGAATCACGACCCATGCAATCGGACCGCCACCCACTCTCCCTGACTTTCAGGCACCGCGCGGTACTCATCATTGGCGCGCTGATGTTCGTCTTCGGCACGACGCTCGCCTGGTTCATGCTCCAGCACGAGGTCAGGCTGACCTGCGACCGCCCCGCCGACGAATGCGTCCGCGAGGTCATTCATGCCGCGCCAATCCCTTCCCGGACGGATCGCTTCCCGGTTTCGGCCATCGAGGGCGCACGGGTCAGGCAATCCACCAGCAGCTCATCAAACGGCAGTTCAACGACCTACCGCGCGCAGCTGGAAACCCGGGACGGCCGGTTCAGCCTGTCGGCCTATGGCTCCTCAAGCCGTGGCGAACACCAGGCCCTGGCAAACGCCGTGGAGAACTTTCTGAAAACCGACCAGCCCAGGCTGGTCCTGCACCACCGTCCCGGGTGGCTGCTTGCCGGCATTCTGGGGATTTTCCCGGTGATCGGCCTGCTGATGACCATGGGGCTGAGGACCGTCGTGCAAGTCCGCGTGGACACCGGCAGCGGACTGCTGGTGCTCGACCAACGCCGCTGGTGGCAGTCATCCGGCCGCACGCTGCGACTGCCTTTGGAACAGATCGCAGACATCCGGGTGCAATCGTCCCGCGGTGTCGGCTCCTCGGGCAACCGCGGCACCCATCGGGTCGTGATCGAGATGAAGGACGGCACGCAACATCCGCTCTACGGGTTTTCCAGCGGTGGCAAGGGCGCGTTCAGGCGGGAGGCGCGGCTGCGCGAACTCCTGATCCGGGCGGGAATTCGCCCCGGCACCAGCGCGGATTTGTCCGACGGACGCGCCTGATTCGGCCGTCCGCAACAGGCCGGCTTGCAAAATCCTCAAGGACCGCACGACCCGCCGGCGCCGCCATGTGCAGGCCGGCCCCGGTAACCAGCCGTCCGCCAGCCCGGTCGGGTAGATCGGCGCCCGACAAACCTTGCGCGCTTGCCCACCAGCGGACAAGCCTCGGGCGGACCGGCAAGCCGCATCAACCACCGGGCTCCGGCACCTGCGCGGCAGCCGGACTCAGCCGGCGTGTTTCTGAAGGAACGGGTAGTCCGTGTAGCCTTCCGGCCCCTGGGTATAGAAGGTATCCGGATCTGGCGAATTGAGCGGTGCAGCCAGGCGAATCCGCTCGGGCAGGTCCGGGTTGGCGATAAACGCGGTACCGAAGGCCACCGCATCGACCTGGCCCTGTTCGACCGCCTCGGCCGCCTCCTCCGGGCTGTAACCCATGTTGGCGACCAGCATGCCCCGGTAGTGACGGCGAACCGGCCCGAGCACATCGGCCTGCTGCTCGCCCTTGAAATCGCCCCGCATCAGGTGCAGGAACGCCAGGTCAAAATCGTTCAGCCGTTCGGCCAGCCAGGTCACCAGTGCCACCGGGTCGCTGTCGCGCATGTCGTTGTAGCCGTTGAGCGGCGAGAGACGCAGCCCGACCCGGTCCGCACCCCAGACACCACAGACGGCCTCCAGCACTTCAAGCAGCAGCCGCGCCCGATTCTCGATGGCGCCTCCGTAAGGCCCGTCTCGATGATTGCTGCCGTCCCGAAGGAACTGGTCCAGCAGGTACCCGTTGGCGCCATGCACCTCGACCCCGTCGAAACCGGCCGCGCGGGCATTCTCCGCCGCCCGGGCGAACCCCGCCACGATGCCCGGCAGTTCCTCGTCCGACAGCGCCCTGGGCTGCGCGTAATCCTGCTTGCCCTTGGGCGTGTGCACCTGCTCGCCGCGAATGGCCAGGGCACTCGGCGCCACCGGGGTCGCGCCGCCGTTCAAATCCGGATGACAGGCCCGGCCACCATGCCACAGTTGCAGCACGATCCGGCCGCCGGCCGCATGCACCGCATCCGTGACCTGCTTCCAGCCGGCAATCTGCGCATCCGAATAGATGCCCGGCTCCCGCCAGAAGGCGGAGTTTCCTTCCATGACCATGGTCGCCTCGGCGATGATCAGCCCGGCGCTGGCCCGCTGCGCGTAATGCTCGGCCATCAGCGCACCGGGCACGTGGTCATCCTCGGCGCGGCAGCGGGTCAGCGGCGCCATCAGGATCCGATTGGGCAGGTGCAGGGCACCGGCATCAAGGGGCGTAAACAGATCAGGCATTTTCGCAACACTCCTGCATTGATCGAGTGGATTGAAATTCGTCACAAGGGCGCCCGCGCCAAGGCCGCAGGCAGGACAACGGATTCACGCCTTTCAGGCCCGGCCCCGGAAGCGGCATTCGCCGGCCGGCGCCCGGCCCCAGAGTCTGCGATAGTCACCATTGCGGTCGTACATCCCGGCCTGCCGAACCGGGTCAAAACGTCGCTGCCCGCGCGGGTCGGTGCCCCGGCCGGCAAGATACAGCCAGTTGCCCTGGTTGCTGCAGACATCAAAGTCGATCAGGCGCGATTCAAACCAGGCCGCCCCGGCACGCCAGTCGCAGCCCAGGTCATTGACCAGGTAACTGGCCACATTCTGGCGCATGCGGTTGGACAGAAAGCCGGTGGTGTACAGCTCGCGCATGCCCGCATCAATAAACGGCTCCCCAGTCCGGCCGGCGCACCAGCGCCGGAAGGCGGCCGGATCATGCGGCGGCACCGGGGCACCACACAGGCCCCCGGCACGATACAGGCGCCGGCCATGCTGAGCATGCAGGAAGCGAAAGTAGTCCCGCCACAGCAACTCGAAACGAATCCAGTCGCTGCCCGCACTGGGCCCTTCGCGTTGCTCGTGCGCCAGCAGCGCCTCGTGCACCATCGAAGCCGACAGGGTTCCCAGGGCCAGAAAAACCGACAGCCGGGTCGAGTAGTCCTTGCCGATCAGTCCGTTGCGCGTCTGCTTGTAAAGCGCCGGCCGGTTGCTGGCCATGTAGCGTGCCAGCTGTGCCTGCGCCGCAACCGTGCCGGTCGGGGCAACCGGACACCCCGGCGCCTCGGCCTGCATCAAGGCGCCCGCACCCGCCACCAGTCGCGCCGGCAGCTCGCCGGGATCAATCGACGGCGGCAGTCGCCTGGGCGTGGCCACCACCGGTCGAATCGGCAGCCCCAGCTTCTGGACCGACCGGCGAAACGCGCTGAACACCTGCGGGAGCGCCGTCAGGTCATAGGGTAACGCGTCCGGTTCCAGCAGGCTGGATTGCCAGACAGATTCCAGGGGAACCCCACGGTCACGCAGGGCGGCATCCATTGCCCGCTCCTCCGGCGCCTCGATCCGCTCGGCGGTGATGCGCCCGGCACCCAGGGCCGCGACCAGTTCGGGCAGGACCTCCTCGGGCCGCCCCGTCAGTTCCAGCAGACGGTTGCCCCGATCCTGCAGCACCGCATCCAGCTCGTTCAGGGCCAGGCGCAAGCCACGACAGCGCGCCGCCCCGCGGCGGACAAAACCCCAGGCCGTCTTTTCATCCTGTCGCGGGTCGTGCACGTAGACGGTCAGAAGCCGGGTCGCCCCCTCGGTCGCGCGCCGCAGCGCCGGGTTGTCGGCCACCCGCAAGTCATTGCGAAACCAGTGCACATGCAGACTCACTGCACCACCTCGCCTTCATGCAACAGGGCCTTGGCCAGCAATCCGCCACTGCGCCAGGCACCCTCGACCTGCCCGCCCGCCAGCCAATCTCCGCAAAGGCCCAACCCGTCGCGGAGCAGGTAGCCCGCGCCCGGCTGCGGCTGCGGGTGGGCATACAGCCAGCGATGCGCCTGCGACAGGGCCGGTGCCGGTCCACCGACCCGCCGGAAGGCCGCGCCCAGCGCCGCGGACACCCAGCCCGGCGGCCGATGTACGTGGCGCGCGCTCCAGTCAACCCGCGCGTGCAGCACCCAGCCGGGGCTGTCCTGCCGGCCGGGGCGCCGATCGTTCCGGATCGCCAGTTCGATCGGCCCCGAATCAAACCGCAGGGCATCCACGTCCTCCAGCGGGCCGCGGGCTTGTCCGCCAAAGTGCAGAACCGTCCAGCGCGGCGCCACCGGGATCGCCTGCAGTCGCAACCGCAGATCGCAATACCCCGCCGGCAGCAGCGCCGCCGCCTGCGGGGGCACCAGTGCAAGCACCACCGCATCGAAGGGCCCGAAATCCGCACCGGCCCCGGTCGCCAGCCACCAGCTGTCATCCGGGCCGCGCCAGATCCGCTCGATCCGGCAACCGGCCTTCAGGGGCAGATCCCCGACCAGCGCCCGAACGGGGGCGGACATCCCGGGCAGCCCGACAGATGCCGGACCCACGCGATCGGCGGATTGCCCCAGGCAACCGCGGTCGCTGCCATCGGCCTTGAGATGACGCCCATCGGATGCGACCTGCACGACCCGCGGATTCCAGGACGCCAGCAGCCCGGCCCCAGTCCAGTCTCGGAGCTGATCGGCAAAGTCATCGTCACCGGCCAGGATGCCCGCGGCCCCATGGTCCAGGCGCCAGGTTCCCGCGCCGTCCGGCGCCGGACGCCGGCGGGTAGCCAGACGCCCACCCGCGCCGCGGCTCTTGTCGAAGAGCATCACGGCACAGCCGGAATCGGCCAGCTGCCGGGCGCACCGGGCACCGGCCATGCCGGCCCCGATCACCGCAACCCGCAGTTTTTCCAAGATCACCATCTTCCCCCGGGTGGAACCATCTGCCCGCAACCGGGCCGGTGGTGATGCGTACGCTACCCCGCAAGATACAGACTTGGCCCGGACCTGTCTGCCCGCGTTCGATACCGCGCCTTGCCCGGAACCGGCGCGTTGTCCCGACTCGTCCGGGACGCTGGCCTGCTTTCTGCTTGCCCCCGTACCGGCCAATCGCCGGGTCGGGGCCGGCGGTGCAGCAAACGAGCCTGGGACCGGGCCAAACGGCGCAAGTACGCGGCGGTTCCCGTTCCCTTGCCCCCCAGACGTGTACCGGCCTGCCTGAGACCAGGGCGGCAGGCGCCCCATCCTGGGGAGCAGCCGGCCAGTCACGCACCGGAATCGTGCGCCCTGACCACCCACAACCCGGGAGGAACGATGCCCGAATCATTCAACGTGGTCGATGCGTTGTGGGTGCTGCTCAGCGCCACGCTGGTCCTGTTGATGCAGGCCGGCTTCCTGTGCCTGGAAGCCGGCATGATGCGCCAGAAGAACGCCATCAACGTCGCCATGAAGAACGTGGCGGACTTCCTGATCGCGCTGCTCGCGTTCTGGGTCATCGGCTTCGGCCTGATGTTCGGCGACAGCGCCGGCGGCCTGCTCGGCCAGTCAATGTGGCTGCCGAACTTTGACAGTACCGATCCCTGGACCGCGGTGTTCTTTGTATTCCAGGTCATGTTCGTCGCCACCGCCGCCACCATTGTTTCCGGCGCGATCTCGGAACGGGTGGCCTACCGCGGCTATGCCCTGATCACGCTGGCCGTCGTGGCAGTCATCTATCCACTGACCGGGCACTGGGCCTGGGGTGGCGCGCTCGGGGGCGAACCCGGCTGGCTCGCCGCGCTCGGGTTCGTGGATTTTGCCGGCTCGACGGTGGTGCATTCGGTCGGCGGCTGGG
The DNA here is from genome assembly GCA_046541195.1 of Halothiobacillaceae bacterium. GTDB lineage: Bacteria > Pseudomonadota > Gammaproteobacteria > Halothiobacillales > Halothiobacillaceae > JBKHDT01. Next base: position 7,796 of record JBKHDT010000058.1, read on the forward strand.
TCGCGCTGGCCGCAGTACTGATTATCGGTCCGCGGATCGGGCGGTTCACCGAGTCAGGCCCGCAACGGATTCCGGCCAGCAACGTCCCCATGGCCCTGCTGGGCATGCTTTTTTTCGTGATCGGCTGGATCGGCTTCAACGGCGGCAGCCAGCTGGCCCTTGATGGCGCGGTGCCGGGCATTATCGCCCATACCCTGCTGGCGGCCGCGGCCGGGGGCCTCACCGCCCACGTGGTGGGCAAGCTGTGGCTGCCTGACTACGTGGACAACGTGCTGCTGCCCGTCAATGGCGTGATATCCGGCCTGGTCGCCATTACCGCGGGCGTACACGCGGTTGACACGCTGGGTGCCGTCTTGATCGGCGCGATCGGGGCGGTGGTGATGATCCTCGCGGATGTCTGGATGATTCGCCGGCGGATCGACGATGCGGTCGCGGCCGTGCCGGTCCACCTGGTTGCCGGCATCTGGGGCACCCTGGCCGTCGCCCTGATCGCCGACCCCGAGCGGCTCGGCACCGGCCTGAGCCGTTGGGAACAACTGCAGGTCCAGGCGCTGGGCGTGATTGTCATCGGCGCGACCGCCTTTGCGCTCGCCTGGCTGCTGCTCTGGATCATCAACCGGCTGTACCCGCTTCGCGTATCCCCCGAAGCCGAGCAGAACGGGCTGAACGTCAGCGAGCATGGTGCCCGAACCGACCTGGCGGACCTGATGACCGCGATGGACGAGCAGGCGCGCAGTGCCGATCTGTCGGCCCGCGTGCCGGTCGAGCCCTTCACGGAGGTGGGCCTGATCGCCCGCCGCTACAACCAGGTCATGGACGCGCTGGAACAGGCAGTCACCCACACCCGCATGATCGTGCGGGACATTGCCGACGGACTGGTGACCTTTGACAGCGAGGGCACGGTGCTCAGCGCCAACCCGACCGCCAGCCGGATTCTCGCCCGGGCCGCGGACGAACTGGTCGGCCGCCCCATCGAGCAAGTCTTCAAGGTCACCGCCGGCAACGGCAAGATCCCCAACCTGCGCCAACAGGGCGTCCACCGGCTGCAAGGCGCGTTCGGCTCGACCCTGCGCTATCTTGAGGTGCGCATCTCGCGAAGCGGTGACGAGCACAATCTGTTCTACACCGCCATGCTGCAGGACCTGACCGAAAGGCGTCGAATGGAGGAACAGTTGCACCGCGAGCAGGAACTGGCCCAGGTCACCCTGGAGTCAATCGTCGATGCGGTGATCACCACCGACGAAGCGGGCCGGGTGCGGTTTCTCAACGCGAATGCCAGCGCCCTCTGCGGGCTGGACACGGCCCAGGCCCGGGGACGCGAGCTCTGCGCGCTGTTTCGCTTTGCCGACCACCAGGACCACCAGCATTGCAGCGCCGCGGTCGATCAGCTCATGCGCGAGAAGACCATTCTCAACGGCGTCGAGACCTGGCAGCTGGTCGACCCGCAGGACGAGCGGCACGTGGTGCAGTTCACCGCGGCGCCGATATTCGACCGCCAGGGCAACCTGGTCGGCGGGGTGATGGTCCTGCACGACATCACCGAGGCCCGTGAACTGGAGGAGCAGCTCTCCTATCAGGCCCGGCATGACGTGCTGACCGGCCTGCTCAACCGTCGGGAGTTCGAGACCCGGCTCGCCGGAGCCATCGCCTCGGCCCGCCACGGCAGCGAGCGGCACATGCTCTGCTACATCGATCTGGACCAGTTCAAGATTGTCAACGACACCTGCGGGCACCTGGCCGGAGACGAACTGCTGCGGCAGATCAGCCGCCTGCTGCAGGAACAACTGCGCGAGCCAGACGTGATTGCCCGGCTCGGGGGCGACGAATTCGGCGTGATCTTCCTCGACTGCGACATCCCCGAGGGCCTGGAGATCGCCAACCGGCTGCGCGAGCAGGTCCGCGAATTTCGTTTTCCGTGGGAAGACAAGCAGTTCGCCGTCGGCGCCAGCATCGGACTGGTACCGCTCGACGAGGACTGCGAGGGGCTCACCGAGGTCATGGGGCAGGCCGACTCGGCCTGCTATGCCTCCAAGGACCTCGGACGCAACCGGGTGCACCTGTTTGAAAAGAGCGACACCGAACTGCTCAACCGCCGCGGCCAGATGCAGTGGGTGACCCGCATCCGCGAAGCCCTCGACCGGGACCGGTTTCGGCTGTATTTCCAGTCCATCAAGCCGACCCGCGCCATCGACGGGCCGACCACGCACTGCGAGATCTTCGTGCGGATGCTCGACGACGAGGACAACCTGATTCCCCCGGGCGCCTTCATTCCCGCGGCGGAACGCTACGGCCTGATGACCGAAATCGACCAGTGGGTAGTGCGCAATACGCTCGCCTTCATGGGCGACATGCAGCGGGCGCACCCGGATCATCCGCGGGTCTGTGCCATCAACCTCTCCGGGGCCAGCCTGGGTGACCCGGAAACCCTGGACCGAATCCGCACCCTGATCGATCGCTATCGCGTTCGGCCCGACAGCCTGTGCTTCGAGATCACCGAAACGGCCGCCATCGCAAACATCAAGGAAGCGCGTGGATTCATCGAAACCCTGCGCGAAGCAGGTTGCCGCTTTGCCCTGGATGATTTCGGTTCCGGCCTGTCGTCCTTTGGCTACCTGCGCAGCCTGCCGGTCAACTTCATCAAGATCGACGGCAGTTTCGTCAAGGATATCTGCGACAACGGCATCGACGAGGCCATGGTCCGCTCCATCCATTCCATCGGGGACGTGATGGGCCTGCAGACCATCGCGGAGTTCGTCGACAGCGCCGAAGCCGTGACCCGCCTGGCCGAAATCGGCGTGGACTTCGTGCAGGGTTATCACATCGACCGGCCCCGGCCACTGGAACAGCTCGACGGCGTGGCCTTCATGCCGCGCTGACCCGGGTTGCCGCCAAAGCACCCTCCCGCCCCCCGCGGACGCTTTTTCCGGGGCAACAGGCGCCCCGCCGGCCCCCGACGAACAAAGACCGAAACGCCGAAAACGGCGCCAGCGCGGTCCGCCAATCCGGCCCGCACCAAAACGGGGTGTTGCCGGTCATCCCGCCGCCGGTTGCCCGCCCGGCACCTTCAGGACGCAGCCAGGAAATTGGCCTGCTTCATGCTTTGAACTGAGCGAACCTGCACGCCCCGGCACATTGAGGTGCCCCGCAGCCCCGCTTCGGCACGCCATGGATGCCTTTTCCGGGCAGATCAAACACCTAGTCGAAACGATACGGAAACGACAAGCCATGGATACCGTCACGCAAACCCAGATCGACACTCTCTGGATCCTGATCGCCGCCGCGCTGGTGATGTTCATGCAGGCCGGCTTCACGGCGCTCGAATCGGGCCTGACCCGGGCCAAGAACACCACCAACGTCGCGCTGAAGAATCTCACCGACTTTCTGGTGTCGGTGCTGGTCTTCTGGTTCATCGGCTACACGCTGATGTTCGGCGACAGCGTCTCGGGACTGCTGGGCCTCGGCCCGCTGATGCCCGATCCCGAATCCGGGCAGGCCATGGCCCTGCTGGTCTTTCAGGCGGTGTTTGCCGGCACGGCGGCCACCATCGTCTCCGGGGCCGTCGCCGAGCGGATGAAATTCCTGTCCTATGCCTTTGTCGCGCTGGTGGTGGTGGCGGTCATCTACCCGGTTTCCGGTCACTGGATCTGGAACGAAAACGGCTGGCTGGCACAGATGGGCTTCATCGACTTTGCCGGCTCGACCGTGGTGCACTCTCTTGGTGCATGGGTCGGTCTTGCCGGCACGCTGCTGATCGGCCCGCGACTTGGCCTGTTCGGCCCCGACGGCAAGGCGCGGCCAATCCGCGGCCACAGCCTGGTGCTGGCCGTCATGGGGGTGATGATCCTGTGGTTCGGCTGGTTCGGCTTCAATGGTGGTTCCACGCTGTCGGTCGAGGGCGCCGTGGCGGGCATTATTGCCAACACCCTGCTGGCCGCCGCAGCCGGGGGTCTGGCCTGCTTCTTTACCTCCCTGGTCTTCCACGATCGCAACCTGGTCAGCGTGGAAAAGCTGCTCAATGGCGTGATCGGCGGTCTGGTGGCGATCACCGCCTGTGCGCACCTGGTTACACCGGGCAGCGCGGTACTGATCGGCCTGGCAGCCGGGGTGTTCGTCTACCTCGCGGAACTGCTGTTGCTGCACGTGCTGAAAATCGACGACCCCGTGAACGTCATTGCCGCCCACGGGGTGGCCGGCGCCTGGGGCACGCTGGCCGTGGCATTCTTTTCAGTCCAGCCACTTCCCGCCGGCGGCCTGATTGCGCAGCTCGGCGTGCAGGCGCTGGGCATCCTTGCGGTCTTTGCCTGGGGGTTCGGCATGGGCCTGCTGCTGTTCGGCGCGCTGAAGCTCGTCGGCAAGCTGCGGGTTTCCGAGCAGGCCGAAATCGAGGGGCTGAACGTCTCCGAGCATGGCGCCACCAACCCGGCACTGGAGATGCAGCGCACCATGCAGGCCATCATGGATGACGGGGACCTCACCCGGCGGGTTGCGGTAGAACCGGGGTCGGACACCGAAGCGCTGGCCCGGATGTTCAATCACTTCCTGAGACATTACGAGTCGGCCATCGGACGACTCTCGGAAAGCGCCCACGCGCTCGCCGGCTTCTCCGAGAACATGCGCACCGCCGGCATGCGCCTGAACGCCGGCGCCCAGTCGCATGAGCAGCAAACCCTCCGGATCACCGCATCAATCGACACCCTGATCCAGGTGGTCGAGACATTTTCCCACCAGGTACACCAGACCAACGAGCAGGCCGCCGACGCCCGGATCGCTTCCCGGCAGGGCGCAGAAGTGGTCCACCATGCCGAGTCACGAATCCACGAACTATCCCGCCAGGTCGACGAAGTCTGCCAGGGCATCGAGGCCGTCGCCCAGGACAGCGGCGCGATCGCCAAGATTCTGGAAACCATCGAAGCGGTCTCCGAACAGACCAACCTGCTGGCGCTCAATGCCGCCATCGAGGCGGCCCGTGCCGGCGCCGCCGGTCGGGGGTTCGCCGTCGTCGCCGAGGAAGTCCGCAACCTCTCGATGGCCACCAAGGGCCATGCCAACGAGATCCGGCAAAACATCGAGCACCTGCAGGCCCGCGTCGAGCAGGCCACCGGCATGGCTCGGGGCGGCATCGAGCTGGCGCGCGAGGCCGTCAACGCGGTCCGGGACAGTGGCGGCGCCTTTGCCCGGATCGCTGAACGCGTCGAGGCAATCCACGGCTCCAGCGACCAGATGGCACGTCTGGCCGAGGAACAGTTCGGCGTGGTGGACACCGTCCGCGAGGGCAACCGCTCGATTGCCGAAGTGACCCGGGAAACCACCCGGGAGCTCGACGACCTGACCGGGCTCGGCGCGCGGGTCGCCACCCTCTCCGAACAACTCACCGGCGAAGTCGCCCGCTACCACGCCCGGACCCTGCACTGACGGGCGCAACCGGGCAGGCCCGACCTGCCCCGATTGCCGATCACCCAGCCCGGCGCCTCGCGCCGACCCGGTCTGCCCGATCCCAGGTCACGAAAACGGGCACCCGCTGCGCACAACCACAACACCGCGATCACGTTGCAATGAATGACCGCTTACCCACGGCTTTTGAAAAGGCAGGCCCGGCCAAACCCGCCACCCGGGCACCATCTCAAACGCAGACAGCCCAGTCCGTTCCCCGAGATCATCCCCCCGACCAACCGTCACAAGCTTTCCAAAAAAAACCCCCGGCCCCGGCTGCCTATTATTTCGAGCACGACATTACTTTCGGGAGCCATCGCGATGAACCTACACAGCAATCACCTCGGCAGCCTGAGCACCCTGCACGACCGCCTGCTGGACTACTATTTTCCGGGGCGTCACGATGATGCCACCCGCGAGGACGTGATCCGGGGGGCGCTCCGCTGCGGCAGCGTGGTCCTCATCCTGACCACCGTCAACATGATCATGGGATTCCAGACCGACAACGCCCCCCTGCCCCTGTACATGAAGATCGTGAACGTAATCGGAACCGGCATCGGCTATTTCGGTGGCTATCAGGTCGGGAAAATACTCATGGACTAAACGCACCCCCTGCGCGCCCCCGAGCCCTACCCGCTGGCCCGACCAACACCCCCCAAAAAACGCTTGAAGACCTGATTTATCCACTGGATGGCTCGAAAAAACTTTCGAGATGCCAGCGAGACAGGGCAATCCCGCCGCGCCATCACGCAAGCAATTGATATGGCGCGTGCTGGCCCCGATCTACCGCCACCAGTTTCCTCGACCCCCCATCAATGGCATTTTCGACGCGCTCACAGCGGATAATCCCAATCGACATCAGCGCCATGCACCCCACCCGGCTTCGACAACGGTGAAGGCAACGAGGCGCCGATCTGATGCACAAAAGCAACACAAATAAACAACAGTTGTTTACAGGATACATAAGTAACCAGCTACCGAACCCCAAAAAAAACCTTAACATCAGATGTTTACATCACAATCAGACAAACTTTCTGAGGCGCACCGCGACACCGCTCATTACATCCATTTGATTCAATTGCTTTTTTATGACTTACGCACAGGTTTTAAACAAGGCGTCGACGCCGGGGGCCCAAAAAACGGCTCGATTGCGGCAACCGGCCTCTGGAACCCCTTGCGGAATGCGGCCTCCCGAGGGTA
>JBKHDT010000059.1:0-14224 GCA_046541195.1 Halothiobacillaceae bacterium
CCCTCGGCCTCGAACACGATCATGTCCGATTCGTCCAGGGTTTCCATGAACTCGGCCCGCATGCCTGCCTTGGTGCTCTCGGTCAGGTTGGCGCGCGCCGGCAGGTCGATCAGGCTGCCCGTGAACAGGTGCTTGCCGTCCTCGGTGATGTAGACGATGTCCGACCCGGCACGCAGTTCGTAGAGTCCATCGACCGGGGTCGGGACCAGCTCGTCTATCTGCACACCGGGCATGTTGCGTTCGACGCTTTCGCGGATGGCGGTCTCGTCGGCTTGCAGCGGCGCGACCAGACCGGCCAGCAGGCCGGCAATTGCCAGTGATCGGATTGTCATGCGGGTTCTTCCTCAGGTTGCGATTGAAGGATTCAGCCACGTGGATGGTGTTCGGCGTGCAGGGCCTTGAGCCTTGCCGTCGCCACATGGGTGTAGATCTGTGTCGTCGACAGGTTCGCATGGCCCAGGAGCATCTGCAGTGCCCGCAGATCGGCCCCGTGATTGAGCAGGTGCGTGGCGAAGGCATGCCGCAGGGTATGCGGGGAGGGCAGTGTCCCCAGGCCGGCCTCCAGCGCATGCCGCTTGATCAGGTACCAGCAGGCCTGCCGGCTCATTCCGGTGCCGCGCCGGGTCACGAACAGTCTTGGGCAGGTCCGGCCCGCCATCAGCTGGGGCCGTCCCTCGGCCAGGTACCGGTGACACCAGTCAACGGCTTCCTCGCCCAGGGGAACCAGGCGCTCCTTGCGCCCCTTGCCGACCGTGCGTATCAATCCCTGCGTCAGGTCGATCTGACCGAGGTCCAGGTCCACGAGTTCCGAAACGCGCAGGCCACTGGCGTACAGCACCTCAAGCATGGTGCGATCGCGCAGTCCCAGCGGCGTGCCGGTATCCGGGACGCCCAGCAGTCGGTCGATGTCGGATTCGGACAGGGACTTCGGGAGCGGGCGGCCGGTGCCCGGCGCTTCAATATCCGCGCTCGGATCGTCACCACGCAGCCCCTGCCGGACCAGCCAGCCGAAGAACCGGCGCAGTGACGCCCGCTTGCGGGCCACGGTGCGCGCCTTGAGGCCTGAAGCCATCAGTTCGCCCAGGTAGCGCAGCAGCGCCGGGTGCCCTGCCGTGGCGAGTGTCTGCTGCCCGCCAAGCCAGCGGGCGAACTGTCGCAGGTCGCTGGCGTATGCCTGGCGGGTCTGCGTGCCGAGACCTTCCTCGAGCCAGAGGGCCTCCACGAACCGGTCGATGATCTGATCGTTGGCTGCTTCCGAGTCGGTCACCCTCAACTCCCGGTCAGCCGTTCGAAGATCATGTAGCCGGCGATATAGGTGCCCGCCGAGGAGCCGAAGCCGGCCAGGAAGAACACCAGCAGGGTCCGGGAAACCCGGTTGCGCCACCAGCCTCGCCACTCGGTCACGTCGTGGCGAAGCCGGCTGAAATCGGCCACGCGCGGTTTCCTGAAATACAGTTCCACGGCACCGGCGACCATGCTGGCGCCGATCATCGGATTCAGCGAGGTCCAGGGTGCAGCCAGAAAGGCGGCCAGCACGGTCACCGGGTGCCCGCGGGCGATGATCACCCCGAGCGCCGACAGCGTGCCGTTGATCAGGATCCAGTCCCAGAGCATCAGCTTGCCCAGCTCCGGGCTGCGGGAGAAGCCGATGGCGAATCCAGCCAGGATCAGTGCCACGATCAGCCACGGGATCAGTTTCGGCCAGCGCGCGGATGGCGGCTTGTGCTCCAGGCGGCGGGTGACCGTTTCGGGCGATTCGCAGACGGCGCCACCGCGCTTGAGGTGTTCGGCCATGCCGGCAAGGTGCCCCGCGCCGACTACCGCCAGCACGTCTCGATGCCGGCCGTCGCGGGCACCGGCACACAGTCGTGCCGCCATGTATTCGTCCCGCTCGGCGATCAGCGGTTCGTACAGGGCCTGGTCCCGGTCGGCAAACTCCGCGAAGGTCGTCTCCAGGATGTCGCCTTCCTTGAGACGCTCGATCTCCTGCTCGCTGACTTGTTCCCGGGAAACCACCGAGGCGAGCAGGCCGCTGAATATCCCGAAGCGGCGGTGCCAGGGCACGTTCCGGTAGACTCGCCGCAGGGTGATGCCGATGTCCCGGTCGATCAGCAGGACCGGCAGGCCGCGCGCCAGCGCCCCCTCGATGGCTGCGCGCATTTCCGCACCCGGCTCGACACCAAACTGCTCGGCCAGCCGTTGCTGATAGGCGCCCAGTGCCAGGCTGGCGGCCATCATGGTTGTCTTGCGCTCGCGGAAGACCTTGTAGAGGTCGGTCTGGCCCCAGACATCCGGGTTGACCATCGCCTCGTGGCGCGCCGGACACAACTCCACCGCGACCGCATCGTAATGCCCCGCATCGAGCAGCCGCTGCACATCGGCGGCGCTGGCACGGGAGACATGCGCGGTCCCCAGGAGGGTGAAGCGGGTCTCTGCGTGCTGGATCTGGCGGACCGGACCGTCCGCGTTGAACGAGCTTTCTGACATCTTGCCTTGCCGGCTGATCTGGATCGGACCGGGATTGTACCTGCAAAAACGGTCGGCTGCCGCCGGGGTTGCGGCGACCGGCCTGAGCGTGATTCAGCACCGGCCAGCCGCTGCAGCCAAACGCCGGTACGGATTCACTTGCGGGTCCAGGTGCCGTCGGGGCGCTGCACCTGGGCGCCGGCCGGCGCTTCCTCGATCCAGACCCGCGCGAAGGTGTCCCGGATCTGGCCTTCCCAGTCCGGACGACCGTTGGCCTCGGCAATCGCCCGGTACAGGGCGTCGCGGTCGGCGTTTTCCTGGTCGACCAGCTGCTTGAGTTCGGCACGCCGGTTCAGCGGGACACTGCCCGGGTCGCGGATTTCCACCAGGCCCTGCCGATTGAAGCCGACGGTGCCGTCGGCGTAGAAGGCAGCGAGCTTCCCGGCCCGGGCGCGCATCGCCGCACGCAGGCTGTCGATTGCCGGGGAGCGGATGTTCAGATCGGCCTCGGCCCGGGCCTCGGGCACCAGGATCCGGGCGGCGGCCACTGCCCCGCGCGCGAAGCGGTTGCTTGCCTCCGGCTCCGCGGAGGACTGGGGCGCCGCTTCCGGTTCCGCCGGTGCCTTTTCCACCTCGCTGCCCAGCACGTCGCGGACGATGGTCCGGGCCGCTTCCTCGGCCGCCGCGGCCGGGAAGTAGATATTGATCGTCACGCAGGCGGTGGTTGTCACCAGCAGGGCAAGGCCGATCAGGGTGCGATGGACAGCGGTCATGGCAGGGAGCCTCCAGGTTTCAGGATCGTACGGTGCCGTGCCGGATGGCCGGTTGTCCGAAGTTTAGCACCGTCGGGCGCCCTGCCCGGAAAATGACGCATTCGAGGCATCCGGTGCGGCCCCGATACCCGCCGGGCGGTCCGGGCGTGTTCGGCCGCGACCGGTCAGTAGCGGAACCGCTGGATCTGGGCCTGCAGGTCCAGGGCCAGGCGCGCCAGTTCGTCGGAGGCCGCCGAGATCTGCGTGGAACTGCTGGCAGTCTGGTCGACCGCATCGGTGATGTGGGAGATGTTCTGGTTGATCTCCTCGGCGACCTGCGCCTGCTGCTCGGCGGCATGCGCAATCTGCGCGTTCATGTCATTGATCGCGCGCACGCCGGAGGCGATTTGCTCCAGCGCCTGACCGGCCTGGCCGGCGCAGTCGACGGTAGTCTGCGCCCGCTCGCGGCTGCGGGTCATGGCGTCCACGGCGGATGAGGCGCCGGTCTGCAAGGCATCGATCATCTGCTGGATGTCGACGGTGGACTTCTGCGTCCGGCTCGCGAGCGTGCGCACTTCCTCGGCCACGACCGCAAAGCCGCGCCCGGCATCCCCCGCGCGAGCCGCCTCGATGGCCGCGTTGAGCGCGAGCAGGTTGGTTTGCTCGGCGATGTCGCGGATCACCTCGAGAACCTGCGTGATCCGGGTGCTGTCCTTCGATAGCGACTCGATGTTCTGCGAGGCGCCCTCGACTTCTTCAGCCAGCTTGTGGATCGCATCCACGGTGTCGCTGACCACCCGGGTGCCGTCGGTGGCCTGGACATTGGCGGTGTCCGCGGAGCGCGAGGCCGTGCCGGCATTGGCGGCCACTTCCGAGACGGTGGCGGTCATCTCGTTCATGGCCGTCGCCACCTGGGTGATCTCGTTCTGCTGACGCGAAACCTGCCCCGAGGTCTGTTCGCTGGTGGCCGAGAGCTCTTCGGCGGCTGCCGAAAGCTGGCTGGTGGCCGCGCTGACCTGCCGGATCAGGTCCTGGATGTGGCCGACAAAGGTGTTGAACGCACGGGCCAGTTCGGCCAGTTCATCCTTGCCATTGACCGCCAGGCGGGCGGTCAGGTCGCCCTCGCCCTGGGCGATCTCGTCCATGTGCTCCACGGTCTTGCGCAGTGGGCAGGCAATGGTCCGACCAACCAGTGTGGAGAGCATGACCCCGATCAGCAGCGCGACCGCCCCGATGCCGAGGACCGAGAACAGCGCACGCTGGTAGCTGGACACGTACGCGCTGCGATCGATGAGGATCTCCGCCACGCCGATCGGCTTGCCCGCGAAGTCTTCGACGGCCTGCGCCATCACCGCAACCGGCTTGCCATCGTGGTCACGCTGGACCACGAGTGTTTCACCGGCGAGTACCTGCCGCTTCTGTTCGTCCGTCAGGGCACTGCCCGCGGCGATGGTGCCGCCAAATACCCGAAAGCCGCCCTGCCCATCCTCGATGTGCAGCGCAACCGGCACATCGAAGCTGTCGGAAAACCGCTCGAAGAACGGCTGGCCAAAGGAAACTCCCACCTCGGCGGAACCGAGGTGACGACCTTCGTGCGCCACGGGGATCACGCCCCGAACACCGATCCCTGCCACCCCGCGTTCCAGTCCGCTGATCACCTGCCGGTTGTCGTTCGCCTGCAACACCGTGTTGCGAAACCCGCTCAGGTCATCGCCGTACTTTTCCGGCATGTGCACCCGAAGGAAACTTTCGGCGGGCGGGAGGTGAAACTGCAGCTGCACCACGCCAAAGTCACGTTTGAGCACCTCGAAGCGCGGTTGGGTCAGTTCGAGCAGCCGGGCACGGTCCCGGTCGGCAAAGGCGGACTCAACATCCGGCGAGGCGGCCACGGCGGTGATCAGCGCCACGGCCCGCTCGGTCGCGGCATCGAGCTCTGCTGACAGGGTCTGGTGCAGGTCCGTCAGCTGCCGTTGCTCGGCCCGGTCGATCGTCGCGGCAAGGGTGCTGAGTACGGTGGGCAGCATCAGCCCGACGACCAAGACAATGGTCACGGTCATGCCCACCGTCAGGCGGGTACCGATGCGAACGTTCTGGATCATGGTTCTCTATCCCTGGCTTGAGGTCCAGCCGTGACCGGCCGATTTCGCAGCGACTGATCGAGGTTGTCGGCCAGTGTGGCTCCAAGTGTAGAGGAGATTGCTCCCCGGTGTGGGGTATTTGTGCATCATTGCGCTCAACAATTTCGGGTCAGCTTAAAACAACTTTTCGGGGCGGCCTTTGGGGTATGGATGCCCCAACGCATCAACCGCGCAAGCGGTTGAAATGAGTCGGGTTGTTCGCGGGTCTTGCGCGAACGACTTCGTCAAAACAACCTTGGAGGGTTTTTCGAGGCTTTCCTCGACAGGCATGCACACAAGAAAAAACCGCAGATCCTGCGGTTTTTCATGGTTCGTGACCGGGGCCGAAGGTCGCCGCAGCAATGTGACGGCGACCGCATGACTCAGTTCCTGCCGGCCAGCTGCTCGAGGATCGCCGGGTTTTCGAGGGTGGAGACATCACCAGCCGGCGGTTCGCCCTTGGCCAGTCCGCGCAGCAGGCGGCGCATGATCTTGCCGGAACGGGTCTTGGGCAGGTTGTCGCCGAAGCGGATCTCGTCCGGCTTGGCAATCGGGCCGATCTGCTCGGCCACCCAGTTGCGCAGTTCCTTGACCATCGCCTCGGCTTCCTCGCCTTCGGGACGTTCGCCCTTGCAGACCACGTAGGCCACGATCGACTCGCCCTTGACGTCATGCGGCTTGCCGACCACGGCAGCTTCGGCGACCTGGGCATGGGCCACCAGCGCCGACTCGATTTCCATGGTGCCGAGGCGATGGCCGGAGACGTTCAGCACATCGTCGATGCGCCCCATGATCCAGAAGTAACCGTCCGCGTCGCGGCGTGCGCTGTCACCGGCCAGGTAGTAGCCGCCGAGGTTGTCGGGAAAATAGCTGCGCTTGAAGCGTTCGTCGTCGCCCCAGATGGTGCGCAGCATCGAGGGCCAGGGCTTCTTGATGACCAGGCTGCCACCATGTTCGGGGTCCACCGACTCGCCGTGGTCGTCCACCACGTCCGCCTGGATGCCCGGGAAGGGCAGGGTGCAGGAACCCGGCTTGGTCGGGATGGCGCCCGGCGTGGGGGCGATCATGTGCGCGCCGGTCTCGGTCTGCCACCAGGTGTCCACGATCGGACAGCGCTCGCCGCCGATGACCCGGTGATACCACATCCAGGCCTCCGGGTTGATCGGCTCGCCGACGGTGCCCAGCAGCCGCAGCGAGGACAGGTCGTACCGGGCAGGAAGCTCGTCACCGAGCTTCATCAGGGCCCGAATGGCTGTCGGTGCGGTATAGAAGATCGAGACTCCGTGGCGTTCGACCATCTGCCAGAAGCGGCCGCCATCCGGGTAGGAAGGCACCCCTTCGAAAATCACCTGGGTGGCGCCAATGGCCAGCGGCCCGTAGGTCACGTAGGTGTGCCCGGTAATCCAGCCCACGTCGGCGGTACACCAGTACACGTCCTCGTCACGGGTGTCGAAGATCCACTTGTTGGTGAGGATCGCATTGAGCAGGTAGCCGCCACTGGCGTGCTGAATGCCCTTTGGCTTGCCGGTCGACCCGGAGGTGTACAGCAGGAACAGCGGGTGCTCTGCCTCGACCGCGACCGGCGCACACTGGTCGGACTGGCGTTCGGCCAGCTCGTGCCACCAGACGTCGCGCCCCGGGTGCATGGTGACCTCGCCGCCGGTGCGCCGGTAGACCAGCACGTGCTCGACGTCCGGACAGCCGTGATCCATCGCCTTGTCGACCGCCTGCTTGAGCGGCACCATCCGGCCGCCGCGCATGCCTCCGTCTGCCGTGATGATCAGCCTGGCGCCGGTGTCCAGTACCCGGTCGCGCAGTGCCTCGGCGGAGAATCCACCAAAGACCACCGAGTGAATCGCCCCGATCCGGGCACAGGCCAGCATTGCCACGGCGGCCTCGACCAGCATGGGCATGTAGATCACCACCCGGTCGCCCTTGTTGATGCCCAGTTCCTTCAGGCCGTTGGCCAGCCGGTTGACCTGGCCGGAGAGCTCGCGGTAGGTGATCTTGCGCACCGCGCCGTCATCAAGTTCGGCGATGAAGGCGACCTTGTCCCCGCGGGCGTCCAGGTGGCGGTCGATGCAGTTGACCGTCACGTTCAGCCGGCCGTCCGCAAACCACCGGTAATGCGGCGCGTCGGAGTCGTCGAGTACCTCGGTAAATGGCGTCTCCCAGGTGATCTCCGCGCGCGCCAGCCGCGCCCAGTATCCTTCGTAATCCTGCTCGGCCTCGGCGCACAGCGCATCGTAGGCCGCCCGAGAGCCAATGCGCGCCCTAGCGGCGAACTGCTCGTTGGGCGGGAACTGTCGGTCTTCGTGAAGAACCGATTCGAGATTGTCCATTCGACGTCTCCGGGATGATCGGTGATCCAGTGATTCAACCAGCCTCGCGGGCCGCAGGTGGCCGAATCGCCAAAACGGGCCCGTAATGGTGCCAAAACGAGCCGGCCGGCGCTACCTGTCGGAATCTTTACGCGGCCCGGCAGCCTGATTTTTGCATTTGGCTGTCTGGCGGGGTGTTGGCGTTCCCTCCGTCTGGTGTCGCCGTCCCGTCGCTGGGACATTCCGCAACACCGCCAGGCGGCCGGAGCCGGGACAATTGGCACGCAAGGGATCGGTGCAACGGCCTGACAAACGAAAAACGCCCCGCGAGAGGCGGGGCGTCGAGATTCGTGGTTCTCCGTGGTCCGGTCAGGCCACGTGGTTACATCCGCGGGCGGCGACTGCCCCCGTCACGCGGCGGCTTGGGGCGCGCCTCGTTGACCCGGATATTCCGGCCGGACAGATCGGTGTTGTCCAGCTGGTCGATGGCCGCTTCGGCCTGGGCACGGTCAGCCATTTCCACAAAGCCGAAGCCCTTGGAGCGGCCGGTCTGCATGTCCTTGATGACCTTGGCGGAAAGAACTTCCCCGAAGCCCGCGAAGGCATCGCGCAGTTCTTCATCGGAGGTCTGGTAGGACAGGTTGCCCACGTAGATATTCATCATCGTCATTCGTCTCTCAACTGCGTGCTATCTCGAAAATTCGTCCCGGCATCGGTGCGTAGCACCGGGCAGCCGATGTCGGGCGTAACCCGCCTGCCGGGACCGGGCTGGCATGCAGCACAGCGCCTTTCGACGAAGATACGCCATTGAAGGTAGCCTACTTTGCCGGGAATACCAACGTCTTTCGCACATTGGGCGGGACTGTATCGGCGGGGCGTGTCTTTTGGGCAACATGCACAAGCGACTTTTTGGGGCATCCATGCGCCAGATTGGGAATCTGAAGCATGCGGGCCAGGGATTCGCGGGACGATGGTGCGCTCGTGATGCTGGTACACTCTGTGATTCGCCAGTTCAATTCAAGTCTGACCCTGATTAATGTGGATTCCTGCCCTCTCGGCCGTGCTGGCCCTCTGCTTGCCCTGGTTGGCCGGTTCGCTGCTCGTGGCGTCGCTCGTCCGCGGGCTTGCGTCACGATCACTGCCACTCGTTCTCGGCTATGGCTATCTGGTTGGCTTTTCGCTCGCAGTCGGTTTGTTGTGGGGTTTTGCAAAGCTCTTTGGTTCGTTCTCCACCGGATGGGTGATGCTGGCCATGGCCCTGGCTTCAATGGTTCTGGCAGGACTGCTTGTCCGTCGACAGGATGGCCCGGGGCCTTTTTTGCGGGCGGCGCGCGGCCTCGCGGCAATGCGTCTGGCACGCTGGTGGATGGTCGCGCTGGTGATGTTGCTGCTCGCTCTGCTGGCCCTGCGATGGCTCGGGTTGGTGGTTGACGTCTCGCTGCGGCCAGTGTTCGCCTGGGATGCCTTCACAGCCTGGACACTGAAAGCGCACAGTCTGTTCGAAACGGGCCAGCTTCTGGATTTCGTCGCGCCGGGCGATTGGCTGGAGGCACCGACTGACCCATCGGTCCGGCATGCCCTGGGGGCCCATTACCCCCTGTTCGTATCCCTCGTGCAGGTCTGGATGGCGAGTGCCATGGGCCAATGGCACGAGGCTTGGGTAAATCTGCCCTGGCCGATGCTGCTGCTGTCGATGATGCTCGTGGTTTACGGTCAACTGCGTGTCGCCGGGGTGGGTGTGCTGGGTGGGCTGCTCGGTGCGTACGTTCTCGCATCGCTGCCGTTGTTGGGGACTCATGCCTTGCTGGGTGGCTATGCCGACCTCTGGTTGGCCGGCGTCTTTGGTGCGGCAACGCTCGCGCTCTGGCAGGCCTTGTTCGGTGCTGACCGGGCTCAGTACATCCTGTTGGCATTGGTTTCACCGCTGCTTCTGGTGACCAAGAACATCAATCCCACGACGATGGTGTTGCTCATGTGGGTTCCTTTGCTCTGGATGGCGTGGGCAATCCATCGACCGCTGGTGGCCGGTGTGACTGCCGGGATGGCATTATCGGCGCTCCTCGGTTGGCTGGTGCTCGGTGGTATGGAAATGGTTTTCGGCACCCGCTTTGATGCGCACCTGCCTGCACTGGAAAATCTGCTCCCGGCCTTGGGCGTGCTTTACCACGGTGCTTTCGCGCATGCGAACTGGCACTTGCTTGCTGTGGCCATGCTGCTTGCCTTGATGGTTTCGATCAGGCTGTGGGTCTGCCGCCGGGACCCGGCGGCGACAAGAATTGGCGCACTGGGCATCTTCGTGATTGCGGCGCTGTCAATCTATGTGCTCGTGTTCAGCATGCCTGTGGTGCACGTGCACATTGTCAATTTCACGCTTGCGCAACGGGCGCTGCTCTATATCGCGATGCCCGTGGTGGTCTGGTGCATTCTGGCTCTGCACGTGGGGCTGATGGCGTCCGATTGGGCGGGGCGGATTTCCGTGCGACGTGCCTCGAAAGTGCGCGGGGCAATTTAGGTGGAAAGACTGATCCGGCCAGTGCTTGAGCTGAAACGCTCGCGCAAGCGTCGTCTGATGATGCTCGCGGATCTGGTTGCATTGCCCGTGCTGTTGGCACTGGCGTTCATGTTGCGTCTTGGTGAAATGGCTGCCCCGGTTGTTCGGGACAACCTGTGGCTTTTTGCGTTGACTGCGGTCGTCGGGGTATTGGTCCTGGGCCGGCTCGGCCTGTACCGGGCGGTGGTTCGATACATGGGAAATCAGGCGCTGGTTGCCTCAGTCAGTGGCGCCCTGCTCCTGGCCCTGTTCCTCTGGGGCGCTGCCTTTGTTGTTCAGGTGGCGGGCTTTCCGCGCTCGGTTCCGTTGATCTTCGCGCTGCTGCTCTTGGTTTATCTTGCCGGAAGCCGGGAGTTGGTGCGTTTGGCCTATCGACGTGTCGCGCGTCGAGCGGAGGACGCTGAACCGGTGGTGGTTTACGGCGCCGGTGAGGCGGGGATGCGGTTGTCCAGTGCCTTGATCGAGAGCGGTCGCTTCCGGTTGATCAGTTATCTCGATGAAGATTCCGGGCTGCAGGGTAGCGTGGTCGGCGGCGTACCGGTCCATTCGCCAGACCGGATTGGTTCACTGATCGAACGTTACGCGGTCCGGCGTGTTCTCCTTGCCATTCCCGGTGCGAGTCACCAAAAGCGCAGGCAGATCCTGGACAAGCTTGCGCCCTTGCCTGTGCGTATCCAGACCATACCGGGCATGGACGAGCTGCTTGTCGACGGGGGCATGCCCGATGGCTTGCAGGAACTGGATGTCGCGGACCTGCTGGGTCGTGATCCCGTGCCGGCTGACGAGACGCTGCTTCGGGACAGCGTGACCGGAAAGGTCGTGATGGTGACCGGCGCGGCCGGTTCCATCGGCTCGGAATTATGTCGCCTGATTGCTACTCTGAGTCCTGAACGACTGGTCCTGCTCGATCAGTCGGAAGTCGGTCTCTATCACCTGGAGCAGGAATTCTCGGAACGCGCGCTGGACTTTCCCGTTCACCCCCTTCTGGGCTCAGTGCTTGATGCCGAACTGGTCGGACAAGCGATCCATGACCATGGAGTCGAGACGGTTTATCACGCCGCGGCGTACAAGCATGTGCCATTGCTGGAATCGAACCTGCTGTCGGCAGTGAGAAACAACGTCCTCGGAACCCAGGTTCTCCTTGACGCGGTGCTGGCCGCCGGTTGCGTCGAGCGATTTGTGCTGATCAGCACGGACAAGGCCGTTCGTCCGACGAACATCATGGGGGCGACCAAGCGGGCAGCCGAGATGATCCTGCAGTGCGCCGCCAGGGACGCAGGGGACCGACAAATGCCGGCGCTTTGCATGGTCCGGTTTGGCAACGTGCTTGGTTCGTCCGGTTCCGTGGTGCCCCGATTCCATCGCCAGATTGAGGCAGGGGGGCCGGTGACCGTGACGCACCCGGAAGTGATGCGGTACTTCATGACGCCGCAAGAAGCCGCGGAGTTGGTGATCCAGGCCGGCTCCATGGGGGAGTCGGGCGAGGTCTTTCTGCTGGAGATGGGCGAGCCGGTACGCATTCTGGACCTGGCGCGTCGAATGATCCTGTTGCATGGGCTGCAGGAAAGAACCCCGGAACACCCTGATGGGGACATTGCCATCTCGTTTACCGGCTTGAGGCCCGGAGAGAAGCTTTACGAAGAACTGTTGATCGATCAGGACGTAGCCATCCCGACCGCGCATCCGCGCATCGCGATGGCACGCGATGCCTTGCCCGATTGCGCCGGGTTGGGCACGATACTTTGCCGCCTTTTCGATGCGGTGGAGCGCTCAGATGTCCCGCAGGTGCATTCGATCCTGCTTGAGCTGGTTCCCGAGTATCGCGCTGCCGTGCGCCGGAATGTCTGACCGGCTTTGCCTGCTGAACGGTTGCTGTCCTTGACTTCGGGCACTGTTTGAGTGGACTCGGCGGACCGGGCGATGAGCGCGGATTCCCTTCCCACGCTACACCGGCAACGGCACCCGTTCAGGCTTAACGGCTCAGATCCAGAGTATGCAGGGCACCGCGCTTGCCCTCGTGCACGACCATCAACGACTTTCCGTCCGCCGTGTAGGCAATACCTTCCCACTGATCCAGCCGCGGCAGACTGGCGACCCCGGGCCTGGCCTCGAGCGCCTCGCCCCAGGTCTGATCGGGCTCGCGGTCGAACAGATATACCGTGGAGTAGGTGAGTACCGCCATCTGCAGGCCGTCTGGCCGGATGTCCATCCCGGTCGGCTGGTGGGCGAACGGGCCGATCAGGGGGTTGGCCAGCCAGGTGATCGGATCCCTGGGGGAAAACCCCTCAAGTTGGGCTACGGGCTGTGCCTCGATCACCCGGTCACCCGTCGGCTCCAGGGGCAGTTGATAGAGCATCGGCCGCTTGCGGCGCTTCGTCAGCAAAAGCAGGCGGTCCGCGCTTCGGTCGTACACCATCGCTTCGGTGTCCTGGGCGCGATCCGGGTAGCGAAAACGGATCTCGCCGAGCAGAGGGATGGTCATCGCAGGCTGGAATTCGCTCGGCTCCTCGACGATCAGGATTCGGTAATACTCATGCGTCTCTAGATTGTCGCCGATGTCGCCGACCAGCAGGACCGGGCGCGCCTGCCAGCGCGCGCGCGCGATTGCCTCCCAGTCGCGCTTGTTGGCACCCGTGAGGGTGACCTGCCCCGCAAGCTGGCCATCGCTTTTGAGCGCATACAGGATCGGGGGGCCGGACCCGGAGGAGGCGGGCAGTGCAATATTGTCATTGTGTGTCCAGAAGATCCCCTCGTGGACTGACGAGCGCGCAAGCCCGCTGGCTTCGTCGATCACTGACGGCAGCGGAGCGCTCGCTTCGGCATGGCCGGCCAGCGGGGCAGAGGCCAGACCCAGCGCAAGCAGGCCGGAACGGCTGAAGCGCAGGGCTGACCCGAAAAACCGGCCTGTACGCGAAGGCGCCGAGAGGGGCCTGTGCGGCGGGACCGTCACGCGGCGGATCACGGGGACTTGCGTTCCTCGTGATCCGAATCCCCGGCCTGAGGCGACGCCTGTTCCTTGTCGCCCGACTGCGGTGCCGGACAGGTGCGCAGCCCGATCAGGGCATAAGCCGGGCAGAACCGGAACAGCCCGGTGACCAGCGGAACGATCCCGATCAGGGCCCACCAGCCGAGAATCGGCGTGAATGCGAGAATGACCAGGGTGGCCCCGACCACGATCCGTGCGATCCGGTCGAGGTCTCCGACATTGCGTTGCAGGTTCATGGATCTTCCTCCTTGGTGCATAAATCACCGCGTGGCAAAAAACGACACGGCAAAAAACGATGGCTTTCGTTCCTCGGCGCCGGCGCAAACCGGACCAGTGCTTCGGTGACTGTCCGGGTGCCCGGATGGTTCCCTGATGCCGAGGGTTCCATGCCCTGGAGGATGGTCCAGGGTGTCCCTGCGCCGTGGTGCAGGGACAGTCAATCGCACGGCCCGGGCCGTCGGCGGTGACTGCCGGTGTATTGCTGCACGGGGGCATGAGGGGGCCATGAGGCCCTGAAGGGCTGTGTGCAGCGTTCCGCTAGCGTGCCTGCTTGCGATGCAGCACGGCATGCAAGGCCAGTTCGTGCTCAAAGTACACGGTCATGTCCGGGTACTCCCAGGCACTGATCGGCGGTTCCCCGACGGCGGGAACCCGGTGCACGGGTTCGCCGAAACGCGCCCGAACCTCAGACGGGCCCAGCCCGTTGACAAACAACGCATCGCCCGGCTCCGCGTTGTTGACTGCAGGACGGATCTCAAGTTCGTCGGCGCCGGCGCTCAGCGGCCCGAGGACCGCCAGGCCCGCGAGCAGCAGGGACAGGCAGGTTTTTCGTACCTTCATCACCCGTTCCCCCGGCGCCTGGCAGCGAGCCAGAGCGGCAGCCCCAGCATGGCGAGCGCCAGTGCCGAGAAGGCGCCCCCGCCACCGGCTTCGCGTGTGGTCACACTGCGAAATTCGGCGTGTACGCCGCCCACACTCAGGGTCGTGATCGCCTCGCCGCCGATTGCGTCGCTGGCGACATGGCGGACCTG
>JBKHDT010000060.1:0-13983 GCA_046541195.1 Halothiobacillaceae bacterium
CGCTACATCGCGGTGGGCAACCCCGTCGCGCAGAAAATCTGCGCTCCCACAACCAACAACCAACCCGCAGGAGGCCGACTGCGCCGGGCGACAAACCACGCCGAACCCCGGATCACGGTTTCGCACACCCGTAGGCCCGACAAGGCCGCAGGCCGCAGGCCGCGTCGGGCAACCATGCTCCGGGGTTTCGCGGCCCAAATGCGCGCTTGACTTGGTGAGGTCGGCTGGCATAATGCTGCGCCTTGAGTTTTTTTGCCGAAATAGATTTCCAGGAGTTTCCAACATGGCCAACACAGCACAAGCCAAAAAGCGCGTTCGCCAGGCTGAAGCGGCCCGCCAGCGCAACATGGCGCTGCGTTCCCGTGTTCGTACTGCATACAAGAATGTTCTGAAGGCCGTTGCGGCCGGTGATGTCGAGCAGGCTCAGGCAGCCTATCGCACGGCGCAGCCGGTGATCGACAGCATGGTCAACAAGAAAATCCTGCACAAGAACACCGCTGCCCGCCGCAAGTCGACGCTCGTCTCGCGCATCAAGGGCATGCAGGGCGCCTGATACCGGAAAGCTCCGGCAGCAGACGCAAGAAACCGGCCGCTGGCCGGTTTTTTTTTGTGCTGTTTTAGCCGGTCGGTCATCTCCGCGGTCTGGCAGCGATCGCCTGCAACGGGCTCTTGCCGCAATCCGGGGAAGGCCGGCACAAAGGCATCGTTCTTCGGCGCGGGACTTGTGGTGCCCTGCCGCGCCGTGGCGCCAGGCCGGTCAATCACCCGGGCCGGGCGGGCGGCCGGCAGCTCCGCCGGGGTGCAGGTCAGTGCAACGGCTGCGCAAGTCGGGACTGATCCGGACCGCGGTCAGACTCCGTACTTCTTTCGGTAGATCTTGATCGCCTCGGCATGCGGCTGGACCGCCGGGGTACGCTGGGCGTAGGTGATGACATCCTCAAGGCGCGCGATGGCAATGACCTCCAGGGCATGATCGCGCTCGACCTCCTGGATGGCGGAGTGTTCGCCGGTGCCCCGCTCCTGGCGGTCCATCATGATCGCCACGCCGACCGGGTGTGCGCCGGCCGCCTCGATAATGGCAATCGACTCACGCACGGCGGTCCCGGCGGTAATCACGTCGTCAACGATCAGTACGCGGCCTTCAAGCGGCGCGCCCACCAGGGAACCCCCCTCGCCGTGATCCTTGGCCTCCTTGCGATTGAAGCACCAGGGCACGTCCTGGCCGGTCTGCTCGGCCAGCGCGATGGCCGTGGCGGCCGCCAGGGGAATCCCCTTGTAGGCGGGGCCGAACACCACGTCGAACTGCAAATCCGCCTCGAGAATGGCCTCGGCATAGAAACGCCCCACCCGCCCAAGCGCCCGACCGCTGGAAAAGGCCCCCGCGTTGAAGAAGTAGGGACTCAGGCGCCCCGACTTGAGCGTGAACTCCCCGAACGAGAGCGCTTCCTGCGCCATCGCGAAATCCAGAAATGCCTGCTTGTAGTCGCTCATTACCTTTGTCGCTCCTAGTTTGCCAGGGACGGCCGGCACGCGGACCCCGGACGGTCCGGCATGCACTGCGCCCGACACGACCGGCGCCGTGCACACCGGAGCACGGCGGCCCAGACCAGCGCATGCCCCTCAATCCGCGGATGCACACCGTACCGGCTCACCCCGTGCCGACCAGATGAGCCGGCGGATGACCCGACCGACGCCCCGGGGCGCACAGTGTATTGCAACACCCGGGATCACGCACCCCGCAGCGGGTCAGCCAGGCAAACCGGCCCGAAGTCCTCCGAAGCCTCGTTGGCCGATGCGCGGGCCGATGGCCTTTGCCTGCGATGGGTTCACACCCGGCCCGCGGAGTGCGATTGACCGGCCTGGCGCCGCGGCACGGCAGGGTTTCCACGCCCTGCCCGCGCAGGTCGGCACGAGCGCGAACCGGTCCTGATCGCCATCTCATTGCGAATCATTATTGTTCTCTGTTGCACTCGCGATCATGAATGAATATACTTGGTTTCAGGATATCCCGCCTGTACGCGCAGGGCCTCCGCAAGAGGATTCTCGTACCGAGGCCCCGCGGGCGGCGCCAGTGAGCGCACCATGGACAGCGACAGCGCGACCAGGCCAGGCGAAACGGCAGTCTGGCCGGACCCGTCTCAGATTGCCGGAATCCGGTCACGGGCGGTCACTGAATGCATCTGAACGAAGCGAATGTGGCGCCCCGTCGGGGCGGTCAGCGCCTGGCCGCGGATGGCGGCCAATGGGGAAGGATCGGGATCGTGTTTCGTCGCCAGACGAAAGCCTGCTGAGGATGACTACAGCGTGTGTGTGCTTGCCTCGCCCCTGGTGGCGAGGTTTTTTTTGACCGCAGGTTGCGCGTCACGCACCGGAGCCGAAGCGCTCAGGCGCCCGCCTTGAGATCCTCCTGCGGACCGCTGTTCCGGCAGTATTCGCGGGAGAACTCCAGCAGCCCTTCCATGGCCGGCAGGCGGAACTTGTGCCGCTGGCGCACGAAGGAAAACTCCCGGTGCAGGGCGGGCGCCAGCGGCACGGCGACGAGCAAGCCGAGCTTGAGCTCCTTGATGATGCCGGCGGACGACATGATGGAAAGCCCCATGCCGGCTTCGACCGCACCCTTGATGGCCTCGGGGCTGCCCAGCTCCATGCAGACGTTCCAGCCCTCGGGGTAGCCCTGCTCGGCCAGGTAGGACAGCACGATCTCGCGGGTGCCGGAGCCTTCCTCCCGACAGATGAAGGAATGCGGCATGAGCTCCTCGACCGTGAGGGACTCGCGATCCGCAAACTCGTGGTCCGGGGGCATGATGACCACCAGCTCATCGTCCCGGCAGCGCTCGACCAGCAGGTTCTTGTTGGTGACGTTGCCTTCGACAATGGCCAGGTCAACCACGTTGTGCTCGACCATCGAGACGATGCTTTCGGTATTGCCGACCTTCAGGCGCACGGACAACTCCGGGTGCTCCTGCCGGAACTTGCCCAGCAGGGCGGGCAGCATGTTTTCGGCGATGGTCATGCTGGCGCCGATGTTCAGCGAACCGCCCACCTCGCCGGTCATTTCCTTGACCCGCTGGTCCATCTCTTCGTAGAGCTCGAAGATGCGCTCGGAAATTTCGTAGACGGCCTGGCCGACGTCGGTCAGGGTGACGCGATTGTGCGTTCGGTCGAAAAGACGCGTGTCAAAGTGTTCTTCGAGCTGGCGAACCTGAAAGGTGACAGCCGGCTGCGTCATGTGCAGCGCCTCGGCCGCCTTGGTGAAACTCAGGAGTCGGGCAACCGTGTTGAATACCTTGAGACGTCGATCTGCCATGGAAGTTTATTCACTTTATTGGGGCATTTACCGCAGTGTATCAACTGCGCCGGGGGATGGCGACCTTGCGCGACCCCGCAAACGGGGCCTGAAAGCCGCCGTTCACTTCAGGGCACAGCCGGGATTGCGGAACAGGTAGGCGTAGTAGACCACCGGAACCACGATAAGCGTCAGCATGGTGGACATAAACACGCCAAATATCAACGAGATCGCCAGACCGGAGAAGATCGGGTCATCGAGGATGAAGAACGCCCCGAGCATGGCGGCCAGTCCGGTCAGCAGGATCGGCTTGGTCCGCACGGCGCCGGCCTCGATGACGGCGCGCTCAAGACTCTCCCCGCGCCGCACCGCCTCGTTGATGAAGTCCACCAGCAAGATCGAGTTGCGCACGATGATCCCCGCCAGCGCGATCATGCCGATCATCGAGGTGGCCGTGAACTGCGCGCCGAGCAGGGCATGGCCCGGCATGACCCCGATGATGGTCAGCGGGATCGGCGCCATGATGATCAGCGGCACCACGTAGGACTTGAACTGCGCCACCACCAGCAGGTAGATCAGGATCAGGCCGACGCCATAGGCAATGCCCATGTCGCGGAAGGTCTCGTAGGTGATCTGCCACTCGCCATCCCACTTGATGGAGTACTCGTAGGGATTGTCCGGCTGGCTGATGAAATACTGCTGCAAGGTCTCGCCCCGGATCGGCGTGTCGTTCAGGCCGAATACCATCTCGAACATGCCGTACAGCGGGCTGTCGGTCTGCCCGGCCATGTCGGCGGTCACGTAGACCACCGGCAGCAGGTCCTTGTGCTGGATGCTGTATTCACGCCGGCTGGTCTCGACGGTGACCAGCTCGCCCAGCGAGACCAGTGAGCCGTCCTCGGCGCGGACCGGCATGTCGAGGGCGTGACGGATATCGTCCTTCATGGCCAGCGGCAGGGTGACGCGCAACGGGATCGGGTACTTGGCATGGTCCCCGTGCAGCAGGCCGTTGTCCGCACCCGCGATGGCGGCGGAGACGGCAAAGGCAATGGTTTCCTGCGCCACGCCCCAGCGGGCCGCCTTCTGCCGGTCGACATGCACAATCAGCCGCTCGGCCGGATATTCGACCGAGTCGTCGATGTCGACGATTTCCGGCGTGGACTCGAAATAGGCGCGCAGGGCCTTGGCGACCTCGATCTGCCCGGTGTAGTCCAGGCCGTAGACCTCGGCCACGATCGGCGCCTGGACAGGCGGCCCCGGGGGCACCTCGACGATTTTCACGTTGGCATCGTACCTGGCGCCGATTTCCTGCAGCGGCTCGCGCACGGACAGGGCAATGTCGTGGCTCTTGCGATCACGTTCCGTGTAGTGCAGCAGGTTGACCTGGATGTCCCCCACGTGGGCACCCTCGCGCAGGTAGTACTGGCGCACCAGCCCGTTGAAGTTGATCGGTGCGGCTGTGCCGGCATAGGCCTGGTAGTCCCTCACCTCGGGGACGGTGGCCAGATAGCGCCCCAGCTCGTCCAGGACAGCCTGGGTGCGTTCGAGACTGGTGCCTTCCGGCATGTCGACCATGACCTGGAATTCCGACTTGTCGTCGAACGGCAGCATCTTGAGCACGACATGCTTGGTATAGCCCAGAGACAAGGAACCACCGATCAGCACCAGCACCACCAGCAGCATCAGCCAGCGCCACGGCGCCCCGCGCCGCTCGCGGAGCATCGGCCCCATGACGGTGGTGTAGAAGCGGAACAGGCCGCTGTCCTCCACCGGCCGCGGCGCGTGATGGGCGTGTTTTTCCGCCACCCGGTTGAGGATCTTGAGCGTCATCCACGGCGTGACCACGAAGGCCACGATCAGCGAGATCAGCATCCCCATGGACGCGTTGATCGGGATGGGACTCATGTACGGGCCCATCAGACCGCTCACAAAGGCCATGGGCAGCAGCGCAGCAATGACGGTGAAGGTCGCCAGGATGGTCGGCCCGCCGACTTCGTCAACGGCCAGCGGGATCGCCTCGGCCAATTTCCTGCCGCCCATCTGCATGTGCCGGTGGATGTTTTCCACCACCACGATGGCGTCATCGACCAGGATGCCGATGGAAAAGATCAGCGCGAACAGCGACACCCGGTTGAGGGTGAACCCCCAGGCCCAGGAAGCGAACAGCGTGATCGCCAGTGTGAGCACGACCGCACCGCCGACGATGATCGCCTCGCGCCAGCCAAGAGCGAAGGCCACCAGCACCACCACGATGGCGGTGGCGAAGGCGAGCTTCTGGATGAGCGTCATCGCCTTGTCCTCGGCGGTCTGGCCGTAGTTGCGGGTCACGCTCAACTCGACACCCTCGGGAATGTAGATTCCCTCCAGCAGCCCGACCCGCTCGATCAGCCGGTCCGCGATCTCCACCGCGTTGGTGCCCGGCTGCTTGCCGATCGCGATGGTAACCGCCGGGTGGGTGACTCCCGCGGCCGGGGCGTTCTCTGCCGCGGGACCGAAGCCCATGCTCGCGTGTTCAGCGGGGTCGTAGGGCCCCATCTGGACGTCGGCGACGTCCTCGAGGTACACCGGGGAGCCGTCGTGCATGCCGACGACCAGGCTGGCGACTTCCTCGGGTGAGCTCAGGAACTGGCCGGACTGGACGAGGATTTCGCGGTTCTCGCGAACCAGCGCCCCGGCGTCATGGGAGCGATTGGCGGCCTGAAGGGCCCTCTGCAGATCATCAAGCGCAATGCCGTAGCCGGACAGGCGTACCGGGTCGATCCGGATGGCGACCACCCGCTCGGGGCCGCCGATGGTATAGATTTCCCGGGTGCCCTGGACCCGCTTGAGCTGCGCCTCGAGCGCATGGGCGATCTGGTGCAGATCGTGCCCGGCGACCTGGTCGTTCTCGCTCCAGAGCGTGAGCGCCACGATCGGCACGTCGTCGATGCCCTTGGGCTTGATGATCGGCTGACCGACGCCGATATCCTGCGGCAGCCAGTCCTGGTTCGAGTAGATCTGGTTGTACAGGCGCACGATGGCGTCGGTGGCGTGCTCGCCAACCTCGAACTGCACCGTCAGCACCGCCATCCCCGGCTGGGAGGTCGAGTACACATGCTCGACGCCGGACAGCTCGGAGAGCACCTGCTCCGCCGGGGTGGCAAGCAGGCTCTGGACCTCCTGCGCCGTCGCGCCGGCATAAGGGATAAACACGTTGGCAAACGTGACGTTGATCTGCGGCTCTTCTTCACGCGGGGTCACGATGATGGCAAACAGCCCCAGCAGCAGGCCCACCAGGGCCAGCAGCGGCGTGATCTCGCTCTTGAGAAACCGGGCGGCGACCCAGCCGGAAATGCCGAGACGCGGCGAATCCTTGCGATTTTCGTCGGTCATTGCGCATCAGCTCCGGCCTGGGCGGACTCCGAGCCGGATTCCAGGGCGCGCTTGAGCATCACCCCGGCGGCAACCGGATCCAGGGCAACCCGCTCGCCCGGCTCCAGGCCGGCAAGGACGTTCACGCGGTCGCCGCGCCGCTCGCCGAGACGAACCTGGCGCAGGTGCACGTCGCCGGCTTCACCCAGCACGTACAGTCCCGTCAGCTCTGAGCGCCGGACCACCGCGGAGATCGGAACCAGCATCTGCCGCTCGCTGCCCAGCGGCACCTCCACCTTCAGGTAGGTTCCCGGGTAGAGCCTTTCGGAATCTTCCCGGGGCAGATAGACCCGGGCGGTAAAGGCATGGCTGCGCTCGTCGGCATACGGGAAGATGGTCAGGCGCTCACTGCCCACCCGTCCGCCACCGGGCATGACCACCGTCGCCTCGCCCGCGTCGCGGACAGCCTGGACCATGCGCTGCGGCACCTGGACGGCCACGCGCAGCTCGTCCAGCGATACCCCGGAAAGCAGCGGCGAGCCGGCGGTGACCGCCTCGCCCGGTTCAACGAAACGTTCGGTCACGTAACCCGAGAACGGCGCGCGAATCTCGGTGTTTTCGACCTGCTCGCGCGCCTGGACCAGCTGTGCCTCGGCTGCGCGAAGGCGGGCCCGGGCGGAGTCCCGGTTGGCGCGCGCGTTGTCCAGCTGCGCCTGGGCAATCAGGCGACGCTCGTGCAGGTCGGCGATTCGGTTCAGATCGGCCTGTGCCTCCGTCAGGCGCGCCCGCGCCTCGGCCACCTGGGCTTGCGCCGCACTGACCGCCGAACCGGCCTCGACATCACGAAAGCGCAGCAGCAGCGCGCCCTCCTCCACGAAATCATCCACGTCGAAGTTCACCTCGGTGACCCGCGCGTTGATCTGTGCATTGACCGTCGCCTGGCGCACTGCCTCGACGACGCCATCGAGTTCCTGAAGCTGGGTGACCTCGACCAGGTCGACCTCCAGAGTCTTCAGGTCTGTAGCTGCATGAGCCATTCCAATGCTCACCAGGGACAGCCCCAGGAGCCGCAAAGCGCGATTAAAGACGGCGCGAATAAACACGGGCAGTAACCTCATTCATACTGTTTGGCAGCGGCGGCAGGCGCACGGCCGGTCTGACTGGCCCTGGTGCGCCGGGAAGGTCAGCACGAATGCAGGCCGTCCCGAGCAGGGCATGAAAGCCCTGCGATACCATGATTCAAGCCATTGAATCGCAAGGCACGGGCCACGCATGAATCAGCCCGCGCATTGCGGCACGAGCCCATGGAGGGCTTCGTGCCGCGTTTCCCGTGAAAGCCGCCGACGGCGATACACCGTGCGGGGCGCGATTTCACGGCAACCCCGGGCCCGGCGAACACCGCAGCCGCATTCCCGGGCAGGACGTCCTTGAGCGACTCGTCATAGTAGCCGTGCTGCCCGTCCATTGCAGCCCCAAAAGGACGTAACCGGCGATATATTAGCATAATCTAATATTATGACCATCACCATGAGCATCGCCAACAGTGGCGAAGTCCGCGACCGGGCAGACAAACCCGCGATTGACTCACGCCGGGCTTTGACTCAGATTTGCCCCGGGAAGGTCTGCATGAATGCAGGACTCCCGGTGCGGGGCCATGGATGTGCTGCCGCGCCAGGGCGCACGCCAGTCAACCGCAGGGGCCGGGCTGCACGCTGCCCGTGCGTGGCGGCACGAAGCCAGGGATCGCTTCACGCCGCATTGGACCGGGGAGCCCGCCGGGCTCAAAGCCCCTTGCATCGGTTCCCGAATCAGGATACCGATACCCCATGCAAGGGGCCTGGTCGTATTGGGGCAGGTTCGAGAGGACGACGAACAAGGAGCGGCACGCAGATGAAAAACACGTTTTGGATCATGCTCGTTGGTCTGGCGGTCGCCATGCCGGCGCAGGCGACCAAGGTCTACAAGTGGCATGATGAGACCGGACAGGTCCAGTACACCCAGACGCCGCCCCAGTCCGGCCAGGAGTACGAGATCGTCGAGCCGGGCGAGGCGGTTGGCGCGACCTCTCGGGTAGAGCGCGGCGAACCCATTGCCCGGCCGGCGGACGACGAGCCGGAGCAAGCTGACGACCCGGAAAACGCCGAGGCGGACGAGCGCGACGAAGCCGTTCATGTGGTGTCGCGCGAGGATGCCCGAAAGGCCTGCGCCGAGGCCCAGGAACGCCTGGAGACACTTCGGGACGGCGGTTCGATGCTGATGACACGTGACGAGCAGGGCGAACTGCGCCAGATGTCCGAAGAGGAAATCGAGCAGCGCATCAGCGAGGAGCTATCCCGCGTGAAACAGTTCTGCACGGACTGACGCCGGGCGGGCGGCGCCCTTGTCCTTCGATCCCGCGGGCATGGAGCGGATCGGCTGCTGCCGGCCGGTCTGCCGACGAGGTTCCGGCTTCCGTCCATCCGGGCATCGGGTGTCGACTGGCCCGACACCTTGGC
This sequence comes from Halothiobacillaceae bacterium, assembly GCA_046541195.1. GTDB lineage: Bacteria > Pseudomonadota > Gammaproteobacteria > Halothiobacillales > Halothiobacillaceae > JBKHDT01. The sequence goes on from JBKHDT010000060.1 coordinate 9,133, forward strand.
AACGCCATGGCGTGACCGAACTCGCCGGGGAATCGCTGCGCGAACGCTTCAGATTCCCGACCGGGGCACGAAAGCCCTGCCGCGTCATGGCGCAGGCCATTGACGCACACCGCCCGGGCCGGAATGGACCGGTCCGGGCAGTGCCGCACGAAGCCATGGCGGGTTTTGTGCAGAGATTCCTTAAAATTCCGATCCACGCCACGACCGACCAACCGAGACCATTCATGCGCACATCCCGATTCCCGCTCGCCACGCTCAAGGAACTCCCGTCCGATGCCGAAATCGTCAGCCACCAACTGATGCTGCGAGCCGGCATGCTTCGACGACTGGCTGCCGGACTGTACACCTGGACGCCGCTGGGCCTGCGCGTGCTGCGCCGCGTCGAGCAGGTCATTCGGGCGGAAATGGACGCCATCGGCGCTCTGGAGGTGCTGATGCCGGCCGTCCAGCCAGCCGAGCTCTGGGCCGAATCGGGCCGCTGGGAACAGTACGGCCCGGAACTGCTGCGCCTGAACGACCGGCACGGCCGGGACTTCTGCTTCGGTCCCACCCACGAGGAAGTGATCACCGACTACGCCCGCCGGGAACTGAAAAGCTACAAGCAGCTTCCGCTGTGCTTCTACCAGATCCAGACCAAGTTCCGCGACGAGATCCGCCCCCGCTTTGGCGTGATGCGCGCCCGGGAATTTTTGATGAAGGATGCCTACTCCTTCCATGCGGACGCCGACTCCCTGCAGCGGACCTACGACGACATGTACGCCGCGTACAGCCGGATCTTCACGCGCCTGGGGCTGGAGTTTCGCGCGGTGAAGGCCGATACCGGTTCAATCGGTGGCAGCGCCTCGCACGAGTTTCACGTACTGGCCGAATCCGGAGAGGACGCGATTGCCTTTTCGGATGGCTCGGACTACGCGGCCAACATCGAACTGGCAGCGACCCTGCCGCCTGACGGTGCCCGCCCCAAGCCCGGGCAGGCCATGGAGATTGTCGACACGCCCGATCAGCGCAGTATCGAGGAGGTGGCAGCCTTTCTGGAGATCCCGGCGACGCAATGCGTCAAGACGCTCTTTGTCCAGGGCGTCGAGGCCCCCGTGGTGGCACTGCTGCTGCGCGGCGACCACGCATTGAACGAGATCAAGGCCCAGAAGCATCCGCTGATCGCCGAACCGCTGACGCTGGTGGACGAGGCGGCCATCCGGGCGGTCACCGGGGCACAGCCGGGTTTCGTCGGGCCTGTCGGCCTGCCGGCCGAGGTGCCGGTAATCGCCGACCACGCCCTGCAAGCCGTGGGCGATTTTGTCTGCGGCGCCAACCAGAACGGCAAGCACCTTGTGGGCGTGAACTTTGGCCGGGACCTGCCGGAACCCGAGTACACCGACCTGCGCGAGATCGTGGCGGGAGATCCCAGCCCCGACGGACTGGGCACGGTATCGATTCGCCGGGGAATCGAGGTGGGCCACATCTTCCAGCTAGGCGACAAGTACAGCCGCGCCATGAACTGCGAAGTGCTCGACGAGCATGGCAAGCCGCTGGTCCCGCTGATGGGCTGCTACGGAATCGGTGTCTCGCGGATCGTCGCCGCGGCGATCGAGCAAAACCACGACGAGAACGGCATTATCTGGCCACGGGCCCTGGCGCCTTTCGAGGTCGCCATCGTGCCCATCAATGCCCACCGCAGCGACGCAGTGCGTGAGGCCGCCGAGGCATTGGAACAGCAACTCGAGCAGGCCGGTTACCGGGTGCTGCTTGATGACCGCGGCCTGCGTCCCGGGGTGGCCTTTGCCGACATGGAGCTGATCGGCATCCCTGCCCGGGTGGTCGTCAGCGAACGCGGACTGGCCCAGGGCCAGCTCGAACTGCGGCTGCGCCACGAGTCCGATAACCGCAGCGTCGCCCAGGGCGACCTGGTCAACGAGCTCAACCAGCTGCTGGGCGACTGAATCCAGCCGAGGCCAAACGGCAGCACGTAAAAAAGGCGGGAATCCCCGCCTTTTTTACGTGTACCGCTCTGGTACGCGGGCCGGTTTGCACTGCCCGCGCCCAATCAGCTCCAGTGGTCAAGTCACTTGCTGACCTTCTCGATATCGAACACCCGCGTGGTGCCGCTGACCTCGTGACCGACGATCAGCATCGCCTTGCCACCGGTCGCTTCCGGTGCCTGTGCCGCGTCCACGAAGTAGAGCCCCTCGGGTCCCAGGTCGGTGGTGGTCAACAGACTCTCTTCGTTCGGCAGGCTGAAGTCACGCGTCGTGATGTACTGCACGAACTCGGTGTTTGCCGGGTCGGTGATGTCATAGACCGCCAGGCCGCCGACGCGCTCCAGACCGAGGAAGGCAAAGGTACGACCGTCGACCGTCCCGAGCGTCACGCCCTCGGGCTCGGGGCCCTTGTCATCGGAACGGCTGTCAAAGCTGTCGTTCTCGTCGTTGTTGGCGTTGAAGTCGGCCGGATACTGCTCGGCGATGGTTTCTTCCAGCTGTGAGCCGGTATCGAAGACCAGTTCCAGGCCGGAGTCGGTCACGCGGAAAATCGACATGGAGCGGCCACCGTAGGCGAACAGCTGGTCGTAGACGCAGTCGGCCTCGATATCGGTGCCCATGTCGGACGGGTTGCAGCCATTGCTCACGCCCAGCGTCGAGGTGACGCGCAGGCGCCCGAGGTTTTCATCCTGCTGAAGTTCGGCGGCGTTCGGGAAGGCCACGGGGTCCAGCTGCAGGTTCTTGACGCGGAATTCTTCAGTCCAGGTGTCGTAATCCCGGGCATCACCCTCGTTGGCCGTCACCAGGTAATCGGCGCCGTCACGCTCGAACAGGCGGATGGCGTCAGGCAGGTACATCCCCATGACGGGCCAGTGCCGGATATTGATCTTGCCGTCCCGGTTGCTGGCATCGAAACCGTTGCCGGCAAGGGCCGAGTTCTCGGACCAGTCCTTGAAGCCCAGCGGGAACACGTCCGTCACGGTTGCGGAAGCGACATCGACGACCGCAATGGCGTTGTTCTCCTGGAGCGATGCATAAACCGTCCGGTTGTCCGCGGTGATTTCCACCCATTCAGGCTCGAAATCCTGCGCAGCCGAAGCGCCCGGCCCGAAGATGCGGATACCCTGGGCGCGCAGCGCGTCTTCCTGGCCATTGAATGCGCGGAAGTCCGCAGTCCGCACGACGGGGGCATTCACACCGTTGGACAGATCAATGATGGAGATCGAGCCTTCCGGGTCGACGGTGTAATCGTCATTCGGCTCGCCTTCGTTGGCGACGGCCACGTACCGCCCGTCTGCCGAGAAAGTCAGGGCATCCGGCAAGGCACCCACCGTCACCACGTTCTGCCGGTTGCCTTCTGCATCGAAGAAAGCCACGAAGCCGTTGGCCTGCTTGTCATTGTTCTCGACAGCGACCGCAACCAGGCCATCGTGAACAGCCACGCTGTTGGCCGCGCCACCCAAATCCGACGCGTCAATCTCACCGATCTTCTGCGGAGCAGCGGGATTGGTCATGTCGAGGATGTCAATCTTGCCACTGAAGGCATTGACCACGAACGCGCGATGGGTCTGCGCATCGTAGCTGACAATCTCGGCCGCGCTCTCGTCAAACAGACCAGTCTGGAACTGGCCGGAGGCGCTCAGGCTAATCGTGTGATCGCTGTCCGAGTCACAGCCGGTCAGGACTGCACCGCCCAGGATGGCGGCCATGGAAAGTGCAAGCAGGTTCTTCTTCATCGGATGCTCCTAGCATAGGGTCAACAGGCAGCGCGCGAATCTAGCCGGAGTTTCTTGCAGGCCGGTGACATGATCGTGTGCAATTCATGACAACCGCGCCGCAGGCCGCGTCGATCAACCCGAAGACCGTCCCGACCCGCCATGCGCGCTCAGGGTCATCACGGTGAGCAGGATCAAGCCCATGCCCAGAACCTGAACCATCGTCAGGCTTTCGTCGAGCACCGCCACGCCAAAAAGTGCCGCCGTCACCGGCTCGACCGTCGCAACGATCGCGGCCACCGCCGGTGCGGCATGATTCAAGCCGATGACGTACAAAACAAACGAGATCCCGGCCCCCAGCACCCCCAGGGCGACGAATACCGGCAAGTCCGGACTGCTGAACACCGCCGCGATCCGGCCAATGTCCGCCGGCCAGACCAGCACCAGGCACAGCACCGCGAACGCGATGGACAGAACAGCCTGCGGACTGCCGTGCGGTGCAGCGCACTTGAACCCAAAGATAAACACCGCATAGGACAGGCCGGCCAAGAGCCCCCCGGCCACCGCCAGCGGGGTCACGCTCATTGCAGACAGGTCATAGACCTGCGTTAACAGCACGATGCCCACCAGCACCCCGGCAATTGCCAACCACTTCGACACGGTGGATCGCTCCCAACCGATCGCGAAGGAAATCAGGTAAACAAAAACGGGCGCGCAGTACATCAGCGTCGCGGCAACCGCGACACTGCCCTGGGCAATACTCAGAAAATAAAACGAGAAATTCCCGGCCACGCCAAGGCCGGCAACCACGGACCAGAACCACAGCGGACCGCTGGCCAGCCCGCGGTCACCGCGACGCAACAGTAGCCAGACCAAAACGAACAGCAGCCCGACCGCACCGCGGTAAAAAGACACCACGGATGGATCCCACCCCCCGGCAATCAGCATCCCGCCAAGGCCGCCGGATACACCCCAGAAAAAGGCGGCCAGCACCACCAACGTCACGCCACCGTTCACTATCGGACCCGTCCCTGATCGGGCGCGCTTGCGCCGTGGGTAGACCCGCACGCTCTCACACAGGCGGCAAGTGCATCAACCCACCCTCCCCCTCTGTCAGCATACAAGTCCGCTGGAGTTGAAGCAGTAAACTTAACCCT
>JBKHDT010000061.1:0-13881 GCA_046541195.1 Halothiobacillaceae bacterium
ATCGAGAAAATGCGCGTGGCCAGCCGCATGGCGGCCGAGGTGCTGGACATGCTGGCCCCCCACGTGGTCCCCGGCGTGACCACCGAGGAGCTCGACCGACTGGCGCACGAGCACATCACCCGGGTTCAGGGCGGGGTACCCGCGCCCCTGAACTACCACGGCTTTCCCAAGTCGATCTGCACTTCGATCAACCACCAGGTCTGTCACGGCATTCCGGGGGACCGGATGCTCAGGAGCGGGGACATCGTCAATATCGACGTGACGGTCATCAAGGACGGCTGGTTCGGGGATACCAGCCGCATGTTCGAGGTCGGCGACGTCCCCATCCGGGCCCGGCGCCTCAACCGGGTGGCCCACGAGGCGCTCCTGCGCGGTATCGAGATGGTTCGACCGGGCGTGACCCTGGGCGATATCGGCCATGCCATCCAGAGCTTCGTCGAAAACGAGCGCTTCTCGGTCGTCCGGGAATACTGCGGCCACGGCATCGGGGCGGCCTTTCACGAGGAACCGCAGATCCTGCATTACGGCAAGCCCGGCGAAGGCGCCGTCCTTGAGCCCGGCATGACCTTCACCATCGAGCCTATGGTCAACGCGGGCAAGCGCCACGTGAAGGTGCTCGGGGATGGCTGGACGGTGGTCACCAAGGATCGCAGCCTGTCCGCCCAGTGGGAACACACGCTGGCCGTCACCGGGGACGGGGTGGACATTCTCACGCTGCTGCCGGGCGCTGACCCCTGACTGCGCATGCGGACCGAAACCAGCGACCTGCTGCTCCAGTGCCGCGAGGCACTCGACGACCTGGCCCGGGCAGAGCGCGCCGCCCTCGGACCCGAAATGGACGTGCGCGCCCTGCTGGTGCGGCGCAGCGCGGCAACCGACGAGATCCTGAGCCGGATCTGGGAGGCCTGCCTGCCCGGCCGAAGCGACCTGGCACTGGTGGCGGTGGGCGGTTACGGCCGCGCGGAGCTGTTTCCCCAGTCGGACATTGACCTGCTGATCCTGCTGCAGCGCGATGATGTCTGCGACGTCGGCATTCACGACTTTTTGCACGCACTCTGGGATATCAAGCTGCACGTCGGCCACAGCGTGCGTACCCTGGCCGAATGCCGGCAGGAAGGCATGGCGGACATCACGGTGGCCACCAATTACATGGATGCCCGGCTGGTGGCCGGCTGCGAACCGCTGTTCCGGCAGTTTCGCGCCGGTATCCGGGACGAGGCCTTCTGGCCCCCGCCGGCCTTTGCCGAGGCCAAGCTGGCCGAGCAGCAGATCCGGCACGCCAAGTACGAGGACACCGGCTTCAAGATCGAGCCGAACGTCAAGGAAAGCCCTGGCGGACTGCGTGACATCCAGACGGTGCGCTGGATTGCCGCCCGGCTGAGCGGGGCCGGTTCGCTGGCGGACATGCACGAGATCGGCCTGCTGACGGACAGCGAGTTCCGGTCCCTGGAAGCCAACTTCCAGCACCTGGCCCGGATCCGGTTTGCCCTGCACCTGTTGCAGGGGCGTCCCGAGGAGCGCCTGCTGCTGGCCTACCAGAAGGAGCTGGCCGGCCAGTTCGGTTTCGAGTCCGACCAGGATGGCAATCTTGCCGTCGAGTGCTTCATGCAGGACTACTTCCGGGCGGTGACCGAAACCGAACGACTCAACGGCCTGCTGATGCAGATGTTTCAGGAACGGCTGGGCAATACCCCGGACACGCCGGCCACCAGCATCAGCCCCCGCTTCACGGTGCGCAACGGTTTTCTTGAAACGCGGGATGCCCAGGTCTTCATGCGCTCGCCCACCGCGCTGTTCGAGGTGTTTTTGCTGCTGGCGCGCCATCCCGAGCTGCGCGGCGTGTCCGCGTCCACCATCCGCCAGCTGCGGGCCAACCTGTCGGTGATCGACGAGGGCTTTCGGGGCAATGCCACGGCCCGGCGGCTGTTCATGGAAATTCTCCAGTCGCCGCGCGGCGTGTTCTCGGCCCTCAAGCGCATGAACCGCTTCGGGGTCTTGGCCGCCTACATCCCGGAGTTTGCGGCGATTGTCGGCCGGATGCAGTTCGACCTGTATCACCTGTACACGGTCGACGAGCACACGCTGTTCGTGATCCAAAACCTGCGACGTTTCTCGGTGGCCGAACTGGCGGACGAACATCCCCAGGGTCATGCGGTCTTTGCGCGGATCGACCAGCCCTGGCTGCTGTACCTGGCCGCGCTGTTCCACGACATTGCCAAGGGCCGCGGCGGTGACCACGAGGAACTGGGGGCCATCGACGCCGAGAACTTCTGCACCGCCCACGGACTCGCGCCGGAGGACACCGCCCTGGTCGCCTGGCTGGTGCGCGAGCACCTGACCATGTCCTTCACCGCGCAGCGCCGCGACATCGACGACCCGGAGGTCGTGACCGCGTTTGCCAGGCAGGTCGGCAGCCCGCGGCGGCTGGACTACCTGTACCTGCTGACCATGGCGGATATCCGGGCGACCAACCCCAAGCTGTGGACCTCCTGGCGCGACAACCTGCTCAGCCGGCTCTACCTGAGCACCCGGGACTACTTCGAGCGCGGACACCAGCCGATCGACGAGATGCTCGAGGAAACGCGCATGCAGACGCTGACCCTGGCCCGCGGCGCCTCGCTGGACATGAAGATGCTTTCAGGCTGGATGGATTCGCTGCCGGAGGAGTACTTTCTGCGCTATGCCCCCTCGGAGATCCTCCGCCATGCCCGGCTGGTCCTGGACCCGGCTGGCCGGCGGGTGGAAATCCAGCCCGATCCGCAGAGCCAGAGCACGCAGCTTCTGGCCTACGGTCCGATGCACCCGGCGCTGTTTACCCAACTGGCCGCGCGCATCGACCAGGAACGTCTGAACGTGCAGGGTGCCAACCTGACGATTGCCCGCAACGGCTGGATGCTGATCGAGTTCTTCGTGCTTGACCGCGACGGGCAACCGATCACCGATCCCTGGCTTCTGGAGTCGCTGCGTGTGCGGCTGCTTGACGCCGTCAAACATCCCGATGTGCCGCTGCCCCCGCTCAAGCGCCGCCCGGCCCGGGATCTCCAACCGTTCTCGGTCCCCACGCAAATCTGCTTTTCCCGGGACGAGGGCCGGGCACGCACCTGCCTGCAGGTGACCACCAAGGATCGACCCGGCCTGCTGGCCCGGCTGGCCGATGCGCTGTGGCGGGCGGACATGCACCTGCTGCACGCGCGGATCAGCACGCTGGGCGAGCGCGTCGAGGACGCATTCTTCATCGTCGATGAAAGCGGCCGGCCGGTCGAGGACGAGGCGCGCCAGCAGCGGCTGCGGGAGATGCTGCTGGGCAGCCTGGAAGACGATGACTGAATCGCGGACCGTCGGCGTCACCGACACGGATGAGCCCTGGACACTGGTCCACGAGGACGAGCAGCTGCTGGTGGTGGGCAAGCCCACCCGGATGCTCACGGTGCCCGGCAAGGCGGCCCACAAGAAGGACTGCCTGATTGCCCGGGTGATGCGCGAGTACCCCGAAGCCCGGGTGGTGCATCGCCTGGACTGGGACACCTCCGGCCTGCTGGTCCTCGCCCGGAACGCGCGCGCGCACAGCCGGCTCTCGCAGGCCTTCATGCAGCGGCAGGTCCACAAGGGCTACGTCGCCCTGGTGGACGGGCAGCCGGATGACGAGCGCGGGCTGATCGAGCTGCCGCTCGGCCCGGACCCCGACCCGGAGCGCAAGCCGCGCCAGTGCGTCCGGCCGGATGGACGCCCGGCAACGACCCGCTGGCAGGTGCTCGAACGCGCAGGCGATCACTGCCGGCTGGCGCTCTGGCCGGTGACAGGTCGCGCGCATCAGCTGCGGGTACACATGCTGGCTCTGGGGCACCCGATCCTGGGCGATTCACTCTATGCGCCCCCATCGATCCAGCACCGTGCCGACCGGCTGATGCTCCACGCCCAGGATCTGACCTTTCAGCACCCGGTATCGGGCGAGACCCTGTGTCTTGCCCTGCCCGCGCCATTCTGAAAGGCACGGTTCGCGCGACCGTGCGCTCTTCGCTGGCGGCCTGTTCAGGCCCGGCGCCGGCTCCCGGTTTCACGGCCCCGGCGCCACGGGCAGCCGCCGACGGCGTACCAGGCCATGCTCAACTGTCCTGCGTGTCGGCCGGCCGCTGCCCCGGCGGCTCCAGCCTCGGCGGCTGCGCCTCGGCGGGCAGCGCCGGCCGGGCCGGAGATGCCAGGACCGGCTCCAGGTCGCCACGGTTCGATGCCCCCGCCGCCCCGGGTGCGCCGGGCTCGGCATCGGATGCGGCCGGATCGGGGTCAGGTTGCCGTGCTTCGCCTTGTGCAAGCTCTTCCTCTTCCTCGATCAGGTCATGGGCCTTGTAGAGGGTCTTGCGCAGCCGCTTGGTCAGGCGGGCAGCCTTGAAGGCCTGATCCATGATCCGCCGAATGGCGGAGATCTCGTCCAGCCGGACCACCATCTGGCGCATGGGAATGCGTCCGGCCACCCCGCAGTGCAGCAGCAGCGCCTTGAATTGCTGATAGTGCGTTTCGAAATCCTTCATGGCCTGCTTGAGCGGCTTCATGCGGAAGTCCTCGGCCCAGGGATCGCTCAGATCGAGTACCCGGGCTGCACGACTGCGAAAACCGGCCATGGTCTCGACCAGTTCCTCGTCTTCGACATCCGGCAGCCGGCCCTCCAGATCCGCGACCGTGCCGACATGCTCGGCCACATCCCCGTAGTACTGGCCGATCCGCAGCGCTTCCGGGAAGGACTCCGCAATGGCCGCCGGTACCCGGCCGGTCTGGACCCGCAGCGCAAAGTCCCGCGAGGCCTGCAGGAGCCGCTCGATGACTGTCCGCTCGCGCGCCAGCCGCTGCACGGAGGTCCCGGCCTCGGAACTGAGCACATCGCGCGCGCCCCGGCGCGCCAGGTCGCCGACCCTTCTCAGTTCAAGTGACAGGGCTTCCAGGGCCAGATCCGGCGTGCCGGCGACGTTGCGGTCCAGGTGCCGCGGCCGGCCCTCGTCCTCCTCGATCGAGCGAAACCGGGTTTCCAGCACGGAAACCAGCCGCGGTGTCAGGGGCCAGAAGATGGCCGTGCCCAAGAGCTTGGTCAGCGTGTGGAAGATCGCCAGGGAGGTCGCCGGCCCGGCCTCGAGATCGAGCCATGCGACCGACCGACTCACCAGCCACAGCAACAGGGGCAGCGAGGCGAAGGCCACCACCCCCGTGATGACGTTGAACACCACATGGGCGGTGGCCGCGCGCTTGGCCGAGGAGGTCGCCCCGATCACGGCGAACAGGGCCGTGGAGGTCGTGCCCACATTGGCCCCGATAACCATGGCCGCGGCCGACTCCAGCGGGATCAGACCCGAGCCGGCGGCCGTCAGCGTCACGGCCAGCGAGGCGCTGGAGGAGTTCATGATCACCGTCAGCACGACGCCAACCAGCATGAAGGCCAGCAGGCTCAACAGCCCGTGACCGGCAAAGGTTTCCAGATCGACGGATTCGCCAAACCCCTCGAATGATCCCTTGAGCACGTCCAGCCCCAGGAAGAACACCCCGAAACCGGTCAGCGCGTCTCCAAGCGCAGCGCGGCGATTGCCGTTGCCGGTGACGCGCATCAGGGTACCGATGGCGATGGCCGGCAGGGCCAGCGCCTGCAGGTCCACCTTGAACCCCACGATCGCGACCAGCCAGGAAGTCGCCGTGGTGCCGATGTTGCTGCCGATAATGACGCCCACCGCCTGGAACAGGCTCAGCAGGCCGGCATTGACGAAGCCGATCGTGGCAAAGATCACCGCCGACGAGGATTGCACCATGGCGGTGATGACCACGCCGGAGAGGATTCCCCGCCCCGTGGTCGCCGTGCCCCGGGCAAGAATCTCGCGCAGGGTGTCACCGGCCGCGACCTTGAGCCCCTCGGTCATCAGGCGCATGCCGAGCAGGAACAGCCCCACCCCACCCAGAAACGTCAAAACCAGAACTGGATCCATTCCCGCCTCCCGGAAACCACGTGATCGGACAAGTGACGATCCCGACTACCTCGCCATCTTAGACGCAAAATCAACATGACAAAATCGTGACAGCGCGAGGCGGCGACAACGAACCGGCGATCCGGCCAACACTTACTCATCGCAGCCACCATTGACCGCACAAAAAAAACACCGCCCCGGGGGCGGTGTCTGGCCAGGTCAGGGCCGGGCGGCAAGGGGCGGCATGATCGCCACCGCGACACGCTGCCCGGCACCACTGCGCTTTTGGGCGGTGCGCACAAGAGACCCGGCCTCAACCGGGCAACCGGGCAACCGGCACGCAGCCTGCATGCAGTCCTACAGGAGGAAATCCCAGTCCGTGGGATTGAGTTGCATTGCGGCCAGTTCGTCCGAGTAAACAAAACCGCCGGCAATGTCCTCAATCGCCATGCCACCATTGAGCTGCTCCAGCCAGTAGGTCATGCCCCCTTCATCTGAGGCACGGCCCAGGAAGTGCGTGTACAGGCTTTCGATCTGATCCTCTGCCGGGAGATCCTCAAACTCCTGGCCTTCGGCACTGGTCTTTTCCACCGACCGCAAAAAGCTCATGGCGATACTGCCGAGCGACTGGCCTGCCGCCGCTTCGCCCGACCAGTACTGGAAACCGCCAAGCTCCGGCTGCCGGTCCAGCACTTGCCAATACAGGGTGGCAATCAGGCTCAGCTCGTTGCTGTTCTCGATCTCGTAATCCTGGTTGCTGAAGCGGATCAGTTCGGCGTTGATCAGGGTGTCCTGCATCTCGGGATCGGTGCGGGAGGTGACGATGGTCTTGCCGTGATCGCGGGTGATCACGTAGTCCTCAATTTGTCCCTCGTAAGTGATCACGTCGGTATCCTTGCCACCGTGCAGCAGGTTGTGGCCCGTACCGCCAAACAGGGTGTCATTGCCGTCACCCCCAAACAGCCGATCATCCCCGCCCTTGGAGCCGATGGTGTCATCGCCGGCGCCGCCATGCAGGATGTCGTCGTCCGCACCCAGGACGATGTATTGCGCCGCGTCGTCCCCGATGACGAAGTTGCGCCCTTCACCGCCCTCGACCTGGACCGCGCCGATGACAATGGCGAATTCAACCTTGTCGAACTGCAGCACGGTGCCCGAGGGCAGGTCACGCGCGTCCATGACCAGCGCTTCCTGGCGCTGGGGGTGGTCGGCATCGTCTTCACCCGTGCCGGTCGCACCGGTCACCAGAATGGGCTGGTCCGGCACGGTACCCGTGGACTCAAAGGTGAGCGTGCGCACGGTGACTTCCTTTTCGTCCTGGACCGTCGGTACGTAGCTGTCGATTCCGGCCTCGAGGATTTCGTCGAAAACCGTCTCTTCCTCGATCTTGGGATTGGAGGCGGCAATGAGCAGTTCACGCAGGGTGCCGGCGCTGCCGCCGGTCACCCCCTGAGAGGTAATGCCCACGCCCACCGGCAGGCTAGCCTGCACCAGCGTGTCGCCATCCTCCTCCGTCACTAGGGGGATGTCGGCCAGGGGCGTGGTATCGATCTCATCTTCACGATCGTCGGTCACAATCGGCACCGAGGTGGTTGTCGTGGTCGTCCCGTCGTCACTCACAGTGGTCGTGGTGGTCACGGTCACGCCGTCTACCGTCGTGGTGGTGGTTTCTTCCTCTTCCTCTTCCGGGTCCGGCTCCGGGTCTGGTTGAGGGGTAGGCCCGGTATCTTCTGGCGTGATATTGGCTACGGGCTCAGCACTGGAAAAGGTGGCTACATCATTGCCTGCTTGATCCTGGATCGCATTGACATCATCACCGGCTGAATCGTCGCGGTATGAAACCGTCACGCTTTGTTCAGACCTCACGGCGCTGCTCAGGGTCAGCGTGACCGTGCGGGCATTGCTGTCGACTGCGACACTATCGACTGTGACACCACTGCCATCAACCTGAACGGTGAACTGATCTGCACCAGGCAAGTTCTGATCATCCAGCGGGTTGTCATCGCTAAAGGCCATGACCAGTCTACTCCCACTGACGGTGGCGCTGTTGAACTTGGGGGCCTCATTATCTGCGGTGGTTACCGGGCCGTCTGCCAGGTTGATGGTGACGTTGGCCGGTGCCGAGGTTTGCGCGCCGCCATCGCCATCAGAAACACTAAAGGAAACGGTGCGAGTGTCGTCAGCGGGTTCACCCTGGGTGTGTTCAAACGTGATGGCACGGGTCAGGGCCTGCACGGCTTCTTTGGAAGCATCACCGTCTAGTGCAACAACTAAAGGCTGACTTCCGCTACCGCCGGTCAATGTGCCGATTTGGGTACCGCCATAACTTACATCGGCACCACTTACACCGATCTGGCCTGCATCCGTGCCCTGGTTTTCAATACCCAGCACATCGTAAGCGGCGGAGTGGTAGCCCGTGACTTCGACGGTCAGGTTACCGCCGTCAAAGTCTTCTGAATCCACATCTGAAATGGTGGCCACGCCCCCTGCATCGATCAGACTGGCCCCCTTGTTGGCCGTCATATCCACGCTGGTGCCATCCAGGGCACCAATAACAGGCGGGTCATTGACCGGAGTGATGATTGGTTCAAGGGTCGCTTCATTCGAGCTGGCAGTGCCGTCACTGACGCTGATGCCAAAGCTTGGATCAAAGGTTTCGCTGCCGTCATGGTGGTAGACCACCTTGCCGCCGGTGAGATCGGCGTGCGTGAAGGTGTCACCCTCGGCCATTGCGGTTCCATCCAGGCGCACTTCCCCTGTGCCGGGTGCTGTGGCGAGAGTATAGGTCAGATCCGCCAGCGCTGTATCGGGGTCACTGGCGTTCAAGTAGTCGGTGGTCAGGGTCAGCGCGCCGCCCTCGGGAAGGCTGGGGTCGTCTGCTGGGTTCAGGCTGGGCGCGCTATCCGAGGTGGTGATGCCGACGGTGGAGGCGATGGAGACGGTGGTGCTGTCCTGGCCTCCGTTGAAGTCATCCCCGTCGTCCTGCACGCCCTGCAGGGTGACCGTGCGGTTCGCACCCGTGGGGGCCTCGCTGTCATTGCGATAGGCCAGGCCGTCGAGCAGCTCCTGGAAGGCGGCCGGCGTATCTCCGCCCGACTTGCCGACCATTACGGTGGCGGTGCCGGCGCTCACAGAAACCATGTACTCGAAACCGTTGTCGGTCGTGGTGCCGCTGTTTTCGTTGGTAAGCGCGACGTCCTTGCCGTCTAGCACAACGACCTCGTCGGCTCCGTCGGCCAACCCCGTCACCTCAAACTGGACCATCAAGATGTCCTGGTCGGTCTCGATCGGGTCGATGGCGCTATCGGAGAACAGGCCGACGGCGGTGCCGGTCGCCTCGTCGAAGGTGGGGTCGTCGGCCGTGGCGCTCAGCGTGGGGGCGTCGTTGACCGCGAACATCGCAATATTGAACCAGGCGGGGTCCGTAGTGGCGAGCCCGTCACTAGCGGTAATGTTGAAGCCGAGCGGATCACCAAATTCCGCCCCGTGATGCTGGTACTTGATGAGGCCGTTGACGACGTCGGCCTGCACGAAGCTATCACCCACCTCGCTCAGCACCTCGCCGGCATCGGCCACATCGTCTCCGTCGGCGTCGCGGAACAGGGTGCCCTCGGTAGGCACCGCCGAGTCCAGGGTATAGATCAGGCTGCTGTTGGGCTGTTCATCGTCTTCGGCGGAGAGATTGGTGGTCTTCAGCGTGTACAGCCCGCCTTCGTACAGATTCATGATGGACTTCGCGAACCACGTCGGTGCCGTATTGGTCGCGTCACCCACGTTGACGGTGGAGGACAGGCCGAGGGGGCTAGTGGTGTCGAACCCGCCGTTGGCGGTACCGCCGTCGTCGACGATCTTGGTGATCGTTGCCACGCGCAGTCCCTGGCTGGCCGTGTCCGCCGTGTTCTTGTAAGCCAAGCCCTCAACCAGGGCGGCGGCCTGATCGCCGTCCAGCGTGCCGTTGCTCAGGGTTACGGTGGCGATGGAATCGTTGACGCTGACGTCGTAATCGATGTTTGCGTCGCCGCCGGTGGTGCCGTTCGTGCCATCGGTGAGCGCCACGTCGGTGCCGTCGACGCTAAGAATCTCGTCCGCGCCGTCCTTCAGCCCGGACACGGTCAGGGTCAGGTCGGTCAGCTCCTGGTCGCTCTCCACCGCGCTGGCGGCGGCGCCGGAGAACAGGGTCTCGCTGCCGTCAAGCGCGGTCGGGTTTTCGCCCGTCGCGGTCAGGGTCGGGGCGTCGTTGAGCGGCGTGACGGTGAACGCGAAGGTATCCTCCGCCAGGGTCGTCGTACCGTCGCCGACCGTGAAGCTAAAGCTGTCGCTGGTGGTCTCGCTGCCGTCGTGGCGGTATTCGAGTCCGGTGTTGGCGGTATCGATGTCGTCCTGGGTGAAGGTGTCACCCTCCGCCAGGGCCTCGCCGCTGTCGACCAGGTTATTGTCGTTGGCGTCGATGAACAGGGTGCCGTTGGCCGTGACGCTGGTCAGGGTATAGGTGATATCCGTCGCTTCCGTGTCGGTGTCGTCGTAGCTCAGTTCGCTGTTTGAGAGGTCATGCACCGCGCCCTCGTCCAGGGTCGCGCCGTTGTTGTTTTCGGGCGTTGGCTCAGCGTCATCGGCATCAATGGTAACGGTGCTGGTGATGGCGGGAGAACCGGTATCGCTACCACCGTGCTCAGTGCCGCCACTGTCTTTTATCGAAGACAACGTGATGACACGGTTCAAGGGGGTGGGCGCGGAGCTGGTGTTGTTGTACTGCAAGCCGTCCACCAGATTCTGGATGGCTTCAGCATCAGCGCCGCTGGTGTCCACCGTCACCGTGGCCGTGCCGTTACTGAAGGAGACATCGGCGCTGTAGCTGCCGACACCGGTTGCGGTCGAATCACCAGTAATATCAAGCTCGGTACCATCAACGGTCAGGGTTTCCTTGCCGGTATCGCTCACATTGCTGATGGTAATGACCAGCTCATCCAGTGTTTGATCGGTGCCTTCACCCGTGGCGGCGCTGCTGTCGCTGAACAGTCCCACGGCCGTGCCGTCTTCCTCGCTGAATGTCGGGTCGCTGGCAGTGGCAGTCAGGGTCGGGGCGTCGTTTACCGGGGTAACGGAGAAGTTGAAGGTGCCAGTCGGTGCGGTTACACCGTCCTCCATCCCGTCTTCGACTTTGAAATCAAAGTGGTCACTGGTGGTATTGCTGCCATCGTGACGGTACTTCAACAGCTCGGCATTGATGTCGGCCTGGGTGAAGCGCGCCCCGACGGTCAGTATCTCGCCGCTGTCGACCTGTTCGTTGTTGTTGCCATCCCGGAAGAGCGTACCGTGACTCACCGCGGGATCGCCGCTGGTATCTCCGGTAACGGTGTAGGTCAGGCTTTCATCGGCATCGTCCACGTCGGTCGCGGCGAGCATCGCCGAGGTCAACGTGACTCCACCGCCCTCCCTGGGATTAGCGCCACTGCCATCGCCGGCGCCGGTATTGATATCGACTACCGGTGCATCGTTGACCGGCACGACGGTGATTGTGGTCGTCCCGTCGACGCCCCGGGTATCGTTCACATCGACCACCGAAACGTCGGCGGTACGGGGTGTGACGCTCGGATCATCGGATGCGTTGGCGTATGTGACGGCGCGCAGGGCGAGCTGCATGTCGGCCGCGGTGGCGCCCTCCGAAGGGTCATCGGCCGAGACGGTGATGGTGTGGGTACCCTTACCGGCGACCGAGATGCCCTTATCCTTCAGCAGTGTTTCCACGTCGGCCGCGATGGTCAGGCTTTCATCGGTGTCTTCGGTGGCATTGGTCAGGTCGATCGTCATCGTCTTGATGTTGATCGACTGGTTGTCCAGGCTGGCCGTGGAGGCGGCGATGGCGACGCCGGTCTCCTGCTCGGTGTAGGTAACGGCGTGGTCGTTGCCCTCAGATTCCTCCCCGCCGACGTCGACCACCGTCGTCCACGGCACTTGCACGGTGGTAGTCGCATCCAGCGGCGCGTCATTCGTCGCCGTGGTGCGCAGGGTGACCACGTCGGTTTCGATCAGGGTCAAGTTGCCGCTCGTGGTGATCGTCTTGCCGGAAACCCCCGTCACGGTTTCGTTGGTATTGCTGCCGTTGAGCCAGACCTCCATGCCCTCGGCAACACTGTCGTTGGCCGCCTCCATGTCGAATGACGTGGCGTTGCTGATGTCGGTTTCGACGGCAACCGTGGTCTCGAAGGTCAGGCTGGAGTCCGGCTCGAGGTCCGCCAAAACGCCGCTGGCGGTGATGTTCTGGTCGTCGCCGGCCACGGCGGCAACGACATGACCACTGTCGACACCGTCGATGAATATCTTCTGTCCGACCGCCACGGCAGTGTTGGCAGAGGCAAGCTTGAACGAGGCCGTGTTCGACGCCGTCGCGCCGCTGCCGGCTTCGGCCGCATCGTCGATCAGCGCAACCGACACGGTCCGGTCGCCCGAATAGGCGTTGGGGTTGGCGTTTTCATAGACGATCGTCTTGAGCAGGGCCTCATAATCGGCATGGGTGCCGTCGCCGCTCAAGGTGAGCGTGGGCGTTCCGTTGCCGTTAATGGTTATCACGGCCCCTGAAGGCGCAGTGAAGCTGCTGCCGGCCGTCGACTTGAGCGTTTCAAAGGTATCGCCGAATTGGTTGTCGAGGGCGCCGGTGGCGATGGAGACCGAGCCGCCGGTCAGGCCGTCGCCGCTGTCGACGTCTGTGATCTTGACCGAGTCATCGACGATCTGCACCGCCTCGCCGCGTGGACGGAAGGTGGTGGTAAATTCGGTGCCGTGCTCCGTGGTGTCGCCGCCGAGATCGACCACGGCGGCGTCATTGGTCGGCGTCGCGTCGATCTGCTGGGTGGCAAGCTCGCGGAACCCGCTGCCGTCATCGACCTCGACGGTCAGGGTGTCGACGTTCGTTCCACTGGCGTTGGCCGAAGTCGTGTAGCTGATCACGTCGCCCTTGATGTAGGCGTTGACCGAATCCATGTCGCCAATCAGCGTCAGAACACCGGTGTCGTCACCCTTGACGGTAAGGCCACCCCCGCCGTCCGTGCTCAGGCGGCCGTCATCGACGGAGAAGCGGATCTGGAAATCGTCTCCCGCGCCGCCATCGGGATCGGACACGCTGAGCGATGCGTCGAGAAGGGTCGCGAAGTCTTCCTGGACGGTGCTGGTCGCGGCAGGAGCCGTTTCAAGCGTCGGCTTATCGTTGGCACCGTTGACGGTAATCTCCAGGACGCCGATGTCGGTCAGACTTGTAGAATCCTTCAGGGTATAGTTGAAGGAATCGGTCAGGGTGTCGCCGCTGTTCAGCGCCTCGACCGCCGTATTGCTCTGGTCGAGCGTGTAGGTGTAGCTGCCGTCTGACTCCATCTCCAGCGTGCCGTACTGGCCGTCGACCGTCCAGGTGCCCTCGCTCTCGGTGCCGGCGAAGCCGGTACCTTCCACGTCGCCCTTGCGGACCTCGACCAGTTCCTGGGTATCTCCCTCATTCTCGTCGGTATCGTTGTCGAAGACATTCCCGGTGGCCGGACCTGACCCGAGGGTGCCGTTGTCGACCCCGCTGTCCTCGGTGACGCTGTCCGTATCGTCGACGGCCACCGGTGCGACCGGGCCCTTCTGCACAGGGCCCGACGTGACCGCGTCCGCCGTTTCGGCGGTGCCCTGTTCGTCGGTATAGGACACCTCGACGCGGACGTACTTGTCACCGTCGTCGTTGGTCAGGGTGTAGGCACTGTGGGTGGCGCCGTCAATAGCGTCCCCTGTTCCGTCTACGGTGTCCGAGCGATACCACTGATAGGTGGGCGTCACGCCGAGCAGGCCGTCACCGTCGCTGAGGGTGGTGGTCAGCGTAAAGCCGGCGGCCTCGGTGCCATCGATGGTCACCTCGCCGGGGTCGTTGACATTCTCCACGGGCTGGGCCGAGGAGACCGGTGCCTCGGCGACGCCG
>JBKHDT010000062.1:0-13293 GCA_046541195.1 Halothiobacillaceae bacterium
GCCCACGCCGCCCCCGGCGATCTGGACGAGACCTACGGGGAGCTAGGCCTCGTGACCTTCGATGAGGTTGGGGCGGCGGTCACCGACATGGCCTTCAACGCCGAGGACCAGTCGGTGTGGGCTGGCATGCGGCGCAATGGCGAGCTGACCGAGCTGGCGGTGTGGCGCCGCAATCAGGACGGGTCGCTGGATGCCGGTTTCGGGGATCTCGGCGTGGCGACCTTCGAGTTTGGTGCCGAGATCGAGCGGGCGAATGCCGTCGCGGTCCAGCCCGATGGCAAGGTCGTGGTGGTCGGCAGCAGCGGGGATGAACGGCTCGGGCGGCTGACGGTAATGCGGCTGGATTCGGCCGGGCAGCTGGACAATGGTTTCGGGGCCGGTGGGCGCACGGTAGTCGAGCTCGGCACGGGTGGTCTCGAGGTGCCGGTGGCGGTTGCGGTACAGCCGGATAATCGGATCCTGGTTGGCGGCAGTGTCCGCACCACCGAAGGCAGTGACTTCTTCGTGATCCGTCTGGAAGAAGACGGCAGCCGTGACATGACCTTCGGGGTGGAGGGCATCGCGGTGGCGGGTTTTACCGACCCGGGTGGCGTGGCCAGTCGCCTGGTGGTGGCCCCGGATGGCGCGATTACCATGGTCGGAACGCTCGGTGATTCCGATACCCCGAGCCTCGGCGTGGTCCGGTTTGCCGCCGACGGCCTGCCGGACGGGACTTTTGCCGGCGGGGGGATTCTGGAAACCAGTCTTGAGGGCGAGTATGCCACCGGCAGCGCGATCGAGCTTCAGCCGGATGGCAAGACCCTGGTGGCCGGCAGTATCGGTTCGGGGCGTGACCTGCGTCCGGTGGTACTGCGCCTTCGCAGCAATGGCGAGCTGGATGCCCAGTTCGGTGTCGGGGGCGTGGTGGAGGTCGACACGGGGTTGTCCGGTGCGGATGCCTATCGGGCGTTCGTGACTGACCTGCGGCGTCGGCCCGACGGGCGTCTGGTGCTGGCGATCGTGAGCGAGGCGCTGACCGAGGTCCCGGGCGAGGAAGAGGACGATCCTTCGACGTGGGTCGTGTCCGCCCGGACTTCCCACCTGGCGATGCTCAACGAGATCGGGACCCGCTATACCCGCTTTGGCGACAACGGGCTTGCCTCGGTCACGTTCGGCTCTGGCCAGACTGTGGTCAACACCATCGATCTGCAGATCGATGGTGCCATCCTGGTCGCGGGCAATCGGGCGGGCTGGCCGCTGACTGACGGGGATGACCTGCAGATGGGCGCCCCGGCGGACGCGGTGGGCGCGGGCGCGCGTTTTGTCGGTGAGTCGTTCCTGATGTTGCCTGCGCGGTTCCCCTCAGAGACGTTGACGGATGTGAAACCGGAGACGGAGCAGGAGTCAGGGCCGCTGGCGGTCGATGCGCTGGATGTCAACGTGCATGTGCCTGCGCGGGTGGAAGACGGCCAGTTGTCCGTCGATGGGGGCGAGACTTTCCTGGATCACTGGGGTTGGGTGCGCAACGGGGATCAACTGGTCATCCGGCATACCGCAAGCGCCGATTACGAGGGTGAGGAGCGCAGCACGCTGGAGGCCGGCGGGTTGGTGAGTGCACGCAATCCGGCCCTGTGGCGTGGTCGTCAGGCCGACGCGACCTTCACGACCGTGGTGGAGGCCGAACCCGAGCCCGAGCCCGAGCCGGAACCCGAGCCCGAGCCGGAACCCGATCCGGAACCGGACACCTTCGGTGGGGCCTGGCATCCGCTGGCGCTGCTGGTCTTGCTGCTGCCCTTCGGACTGCGCCGGCTTCGCGGCCGGGGCGGCGCGGGGCGCGGTTGAGCGCCGCCCTTCGGGCATTTTCCATCCGGGAAGGTCTGCATGCATGCGGATCTTCCCGGGCAGAGTTTCCATAATCGCCGGAAAGACTTATCATGTCCGGCTCGGAAAAAGGGGCGTGTCGCGCCCCTTTTGTTGTTGGCCCGCATCGGGTCGGTTTTGAGGTTCGAGGAACACGTCCATGCCCGGACATCTGATGCCCACCTACAGGCGCCTGCCGGTCACCTTTGTGCGCGGCGAAGGCGCCGTGCTGCACGACGAGGCCGGCACGGCCTATCTGGACGCACTCAGTGGGATCGCGGTCACCAACCTCGGACACGCGCAGCCCGACGTCACCAAGGCGATCTGTGACCAGGCCGGTACCCTGATCCACACCTCCAACTACTACGGCATTGCCTGGCAGGAGCGCCTGGCGGACCGGCTTGCGCAGGTCTCCGGTCTGGAGAAGGCCTTTTTCTGCAACTCCGGGGCCGAGGCCAACGAGGCGGCCATCAAGCTGGCCCGTCTGCACGCTCAGCGGCGGGGCATCGAGCGACCGGCGATCCTCGTGATGGAAAACAGCTTTCACGGGCGGACCATGGCCACTCTGTCGGCCACCGGCAACCGCAAGATCCAGGAAGGGTTCGCGCCGCTGCTGGAGGGGTTTGTCCGCGTGCCGTTCGGTGACTTGTCCGCCATCGAGGCGCTGGCCGCGCAGCGGGACGACCTGGTGGCGGTGCTGGTCGAGCCGGTGCAGGGCGAGGGCGGCGTGCGACCCGCCCAGGCCGGTTACCTGGCCGGGCTGCGTGCGCTGTGCGACCGGCATGACTGGCTGATGATGGTCGACGAGGTGCAGGCTGGAGTCGGACGGACCGGGCGCTGGTTCGGCTTCCAGCACGAGTCGGTGCTGCCGGACGTGATCACGCTGGCCAAGGGGCTGGGCAATGGCCTGCCCATCGGGGCGACGCTGGCCGCGGGCCGGGCGGCGGACCTGTTCGGACCGGGGCATCACGGATCGACCTTCGGGGGCAACCCGCTGGTTTGTCGGGCCGCCCATGCGGTGCTGGAGGTGATCGAGCGCGACGGCCTGCTGGCGCGGGCTGAGCGCTTGGGCGCGCGCATCCGGGACGGGCTGGCCGGTGCGCTGGCTGACTGCGATGCCGTGCGGGAGGTCAGGGGACGCGGGCTGATGATCGGCATCGAGCTCGACCGACCCTGCCCGGAACTGATCGGGCGGGCGCTCGAGGAAGAACGGTTGCTGATCAACGTCACGGCCGGGTGCGTGGTGCGCCTGTTGCCGCCATTGATTCTTTCCGACGAGCAGGCCGACCGGGTGGTGACCGCCGTCGCCGGTCTCGTCAAACGGCACGTTGCCGAAACGGATTGACTCCCGGCCTCGCCCGTCAGGCGAACCGGGTCTTCGGAGATTTTATGTCAACACGTCATTTTCTGAGCCTGCTGGACCTGACGCCGGCGGAGCACGAGCAAATTCTGGAACGGGCCGCAACGCTTGCCCGCCTGCGCGCCGCGAACGTCCGCGTGGAAACCCTGCGCGGCCGGGTTCTGGCCATGATCTTCGAGAAAGCCTCCACCCGGACGCGGCTATCCTTCGAGGCGGGCATGGCCCAGCTCGGAGGCAGCGCGATCTTTCTCTCGCCCCGCGATACGCAGCTGGGGCGCGGCGAACCGGTCGAGGATTCCGCCCGCGTGATGTCGCGGATGGTGGACGCGGTGATGATCCGCACCAAGGCACATGCAATGATCGAGTCGTTTGCGGCGCACTCGCGGGTGCCGGTCATCAACGCGCTGACCGACTTCAACCATCCCTGCCAGCTGCTGGCGGACGTGTTCACCTACCGTCAGCACCGCGGGGACATCCGGGGCCGCACGGTCGCCTGGATCGGGGATGGCTTCAATATGTGCAACACCTACATCAACGCCACCCGCGTCTACGACTTCAACCTGCGCGTTGCCTGTCCGCCGGGTTACGAGCCGGACCCGACGCTGGTCGCGGCGGCGGGCGAGCGCGTACGGCTGGTGCGCTCCGCGGCGGAGGCGGCCAAAGGCGCCGATCTGGTGGTGACCGA
Source organism: Halothiobacillaceae bacterium (assembly GCA_046541195.1). Taxonomy (GTDB): domain Bacteria; phylum Pseudomonadota; class Gammaproteobacteria; order Halothiobacillales; family Halothiobacillaceae; genus JBKHDT01. Next base: position 3,885 of record JBKHDT010000062.1, read on the forward strand.
TGTCTGGGCCAGCATGGGCCAGGAAGAGGAGCAGCAGCGCCGTCGGCGGGACTTCGCCGAGTACCGGGTGGACGCCGAGATCATGGCCGCTGCGGCGCCGGATGCCCTGTTCATGCACTGCCTGCCGGCGCATCGGGGCGAGGAGGTTAGCGCCGAGGTGATCGACGGGCCGCAGAGCGTGGTCTGGGACGAGGCGGAGGCCCGGCTGCACACCCAGAAGGCACTGCTGGAATTCCTCATTCTCGGCGGCGTGCCGGACTGAGTCGATGATGGGCGGACAGTCTGCGCAGGGGGAAGTGCCGAGCCTGCCGCTGGTGCGCGGCCTGCGCGACGCGGTGCCTTACATCCGCGCCCATCAGGGACACGTGTTCGTGGTGGCGCTCGGGGGCGAGGCGCTGGCGGATGAAGCGGCCTTTACGGTGTTCGTCCAGGATCTGTTGCTGCTTACCCATTTGGGCATTCGACTGGTGCTGGTGCCCGGTGCCCGGCCCCAGATCAATCGCCGTCTGGCCCGTGACGGGATCAGGTCGTCCTTCCACGAGGGGCTGCGCGTCACCGATGAAGAAACCCTGGATGGGGTCTGTGAAGCGGTGGGTGCCCTGCAGTTCGAGCTGGTTTCCTGGCTCTCCACCCGCCTCGGTCCCGAATCCGCCGCCGGACTCGCACAGCGGGTCGTCAGTGGCAACTTCGTCACCGCCCGTCCCATGGGGATCATCGACGGGATCGACCTGGGGCATACCGGCCGGGTGCGGCGGATCGATGTGGACGGGGTGCGTGCCGCGCTGGCGAACGGCTCGGTGGTGGTGCAAGGCAATCTCGGGCATTCGCCGACCGGCGAGCTGTTCAACCTGCGCGCCGAGGACATTGCCGTCGCCATGTCCGTGGCGCTTGGCGCCGACAAGCTGATCTTCCTGACGGACCCGCTGGACGACCTGCCCGGCGTCCTGTCACTGTCCGAGGCCGTCGAACTGGCGGCCGACCAGCGCCTGAGCGAGGAGTTTCGCTTGCACCTGGAAAGCGCCGTGGAAGCCTGTCGCCGCGGGGTCGACCGGGTGCACCTGGTTGACCGGGAAATCGACGGGGCCTTGCTGGCCGAGCTTTTCACCCGCGACGGCTGTGGCACCCTGATTACCGCCGAGGCCTACGAGCGGACCCGCCCGGCGACCCTCGACGACATTGGCGGCATTGTCGCGCTGATCGAGCCGCTGGAGCAGGCCGGCGTGCTGGTGCGTCGCTCCCGCGAACAGCTGGAACTGGAGATCGGCCGCTTCACGGTCATCGAGCGGGATGGCGATGTCATCGGTTGCGCCGCGCTGTACCCGGACATCGAGGCCCGGACCGGCGAGCTGGCCTGCCTGGTGATTCACCCCGACTACCGCGGCGAGGGCCGGGCCGGTCGGCTGCTTGCGTTCATGGAGCAGCTGGCCCGCAAGCAGGGGCTGGCCTCGATCTTCGTGCTCAGCACCCAGACCACCCACTGGTTCAAGGAGCGCGGCTTCGTGCCGGTGGCCCTGGATGAACTGCCCGTGGCACGGCAGGCGCTCTACAATTTTCGGCGCAATTCCCGGATATTCCGCAAGCGCCTCGCAGCGGGCTGAAGGCGTGCTCGAGCACGAGACCACGCCGGGTGTCGGGGTGACCGCCGATGAGCTGGTCCGTCAATTCAGGCAGGGCAAGCTTGTCGATCCGTCGTTCCCCCTGCACTACGACAGGCACGGCTTGCAGCTGATGGTCAGCCCTGACGGCCCTGAAGAACTGGGCCAGCAGCCGCTGCGCGTCGATTTTGTATCCGATCCGCGGTTTCGCCAGCCGCTGCGGGTTTTCGAGCCGCTCGCCCGCGCAGTGGGCCTGGGCAAGGGGCAGCGGCCCCATGTCGGTGACCTGAGCGCCGGTCTTGGCCGTGATGCCTGGGCGCTGGCTTCGGCCGGCTGCCGGGTCGAGGCCCGCGAGCGGCATCCGGTGATTGCGGCCCTGCTGGCCGATGGCCTGGCGCGGGCGCGGGCGGATGCGGCGACCCGAGCCATCGCCGAGCGGATCGACCTGGTATTCGGTGAGGCCGCCGGCCTGCTGGCCGATCCCCCGCCGGTGCTGCTGTTCGACCCGATGTTTCCCGAGCGGCAGAAGTCGGCCCTGGTGAAACGCGCCATGCGCCTGTTTCGGCAACTGGTCGGGGAGGACCCCGATGCCGGTGCGGTGCTCGCTGCCGCATTGCAAAGCGGCTGCCGGCGCGTGGTGGTCAAGCGTCCGCGCCATGCCCCCGAACTCGGCGGCATCACGCCGACGCACGTCATTCACGGCACCCGCCTGCGATTCGACGTCTACCTGCCGACCCCGGTGCAGCGTTCGAGCGGCTGAACGCCCCGGCCCCGAATGGCCGCCGGCTGCTGCGCCTGGCGGGCGATCGACGTTTGGGAAACCCGGGCGCCTCAGGGCTGGTCGGAATCCTCGTGCTGTCGGCAGCGGCAGCACAGACCATGGACTTCCATGGTGCGCCGGGTCACGGCGAAGCCTGCCTGCTTGGCGGCAGACGCGATGGCGGTGTCGATCGACGCGCTGGACACTTCCTCCACGTGCCCGCAGCGGTCGCAGATAAGCAGTTGGGGGTCGTGCAATTCGGCGGGATGATCGCAGCCGATATAGGCGTTCAGCGATTCGATGCGGTGGATCAGCCCCTGCCCGCGCAGGAAGTCGAGCGTCCGGTAGATGGTCGGCGGCTTGAGTGTGTGATCCTCGCTGGACAGGTCATGGATCAGGCTGTAGGCCTTGACCGCCTCGTGGCTTTGCCAGATGGCTTCGAGCACTCTTCGGCGCAGGGGCGTGAGGCGTGCGCCACTTCGGGTGCAGACGGCCTCTGCATGGGCCATCGCCTCGTCGATGCATCGTTGATGGTGATTGCAGCTACTCATGTCCGGCATTATGCCTCAGGCGCGCGCAGCCCGGTTGTCCGGGCTGTGTGGGTCGCGGCATGAGTGTCGCGGGGCGTGGATAAAAACACTTCATGAAACTGGCCGAAGGATTCGCTGCCCGACCAGGTAAACAGGCCTTCAGTGTGTGGTTTTTGCCGGGTGGGCCGAGGTGGCGTCATGATGCTTGCACAAAGCGTTCACCTGTCCGACACTTCGGGCACCGTTCGGATGACTGACTGTACCCCGACTCCGCAATCGTGCGATGTGCCGTCCACAACAACAGAACAGGGGAGTGAAAAGACACCATGAAAGATATCCGTCAAGACCAGATCTTCCAGGCGCCCCGTCGGCAGTTCCTCAAGCGCATGGGCGGGATGGCCGCGGTCATGGCCGCGATGCCCGCCGGGTTTGCGCCGTCGCTGCTGGCCGCCGAGGAGGCCGAGCAGGTCAAGGGCCCCCGGGTCGATGACATTCCCGCGATGCCGCTGTCCGATCACGTCCACGTGATTATTTCTCCGGACGGTTTTCCCTCGCCGATCAACAAGGGCATGATGAGCAACATCACCTTTGTCGAAACCGCCCAGGGCGTGGTGGTCATCGATTCCGGCGCCTCGCTGCAGATCGGCGAGATGGCCCTGCGGCAACTGCGGGAAATCACCGACGCGCCGGTGATCGCGATTTTCAATTCCCACTATCACGGCGATCACTGGCTCGGCAACCATGCGTTCGTCAATGCCTATCCGGACGTGCCGATCTACGCCCACGAGAACACCATGACCTTCATCCGCACTGGTCAGGGTGACTTCTGGATGCGGATGATGGAAAACTCCACCGACGGGGCAACTGCCGGCACCATCGCTACCCCGCCGACGGTCAAGATTGCCCATGGGGACGAGTTCGACTACGGCGATGTGACCATCCGCTGCCACCATTACGGCACCGCCCACACGCCGGCCGACGTGTGCTTCGAGATCGTCGAGGACCAGGTGGTGCACGTCGGGGACGCCGCCATGGACAACCGGATCGCCTTTATGGATGACGGCAGCTACGTGGGTACCTTCCGGACATTCGACGCGCTGCAGGAAGCGGTTCCCGAGGCGCTCTGGCTGCCGGCACACGGCAATCCCGGCAAGGAGGTGCTGGCCAACAACCGCGAGCTGTTCGAAGGCATCTACGAAACCGCGTTGCAGGCTGTTCAGGACATGGTGCCGCCGGACGAGGTGACCGATCTGGTGCTCAAGGACCCGCGCGTCAGCAAGTACGCGGGCATTACCGAGGGCTTCGACGACAATATCGGCCGGTACACCAGCCTGGCCTATCTGGAGGCCGAGGCCAACGCCTTCTGAGGCCGGGGTCCAGCCGCTGCGGTGCGGCCCGGCCGCACCCCTGATTTCGACACGACCCCGCTCCCGGCCGATGCGCTGCGGGCGGGGCCGCTGCTTTCAGGCTGGTTCGCGCTTTCGCAACATGCAGGAGGTAAGGAACACGCCATGTCCCGCTGGTTGATCGTCGCCGGTGCAGTGCTGATCGTGCTGGGGCTGATCTGGCATTACGCCCCCTGGCTGCTCAACTGGTTTGGCCGGCTGCCCGGAGACATCCGCATCGAGAACGGAAATACCCGGATCTACATTCCAATTGTCTCGATGCTGATCGTGAGTATCGTGATCAGCGTGGTGCTGGGGCTGTTTTTTCGGCGTTGAGGCCGGCCCGCCGTCACGGTCGGCGCCACAAGCGCTGCGCGCGTGGCGTTCGCCTCAGCCGCCGGTCAGTTCCCGGACCTGCTCGCCCCAGTCCGGCGCCGTCTCGAAGCCTTCCGAACCTGCCCGGATCACGGGCACCGAGCGACCGACAAGCCGCGGCAGCCAATGGTGCAGGGCGGCTGCGTTTTGCGGGATGTCTTCGGTCACCCGGTCCTCGGGGCGCAGGTTCAGGACGATGCCGGCAAGGTGTACACCGTGGCGCAGGATGTTCTCCGCGGCGGACAGCGTGACCGACTGGGTGCCGAGGCGATCTGCCGCGACCAGCAGCACCGGCAGGTCCAGTGCCTCGGCGAGATCCAGATTCAGCGCATCGTCCGCAATCGGCGAATAGACGCCCCCCGCGCCCTCCACCAGCGTGAATTCACCGGATTCGAGGGCGGGCCGGCAGGCCGCGACAAGATCCGCCATCGGCAGGGCCCGCCGCTCGAGCCGTGCAGCTTCGGGCGGCGCCAGGGCGGCGGCGAATCGATGCGGGCAGACCGCATCCAGCGTCTGTCGGTTGCCCGCCGCTTCGCGAAGGGCGAGGGCGTCGGCCGGCTGGCGCTGGCCGTCCGCGCCCGGCAGGCAGCCGGATTCGGCGGGCTTGACCACGCGCACCGGTTGCCCTGATGCGGTCAGCGTCCGGGCGATGGCGCAGCCGATGAAGGTCTTGCCGATGCCGGTATCGGTGGCCGAGATGAACAATCCGGGCATGCTCGGGCGCTCCTGGTGTGTTCGGTCAGTCCGTGGTCAGCCGGTTCAGGGCCTCGCGGTAGCGTGCCGCGGTCTGGGCGACGATATCGGCTGGAACTTGCGGCCCCGGCGGACGCTTGTCCCAGTCCAGCGTTTCCAGCCAGTCGCGCACGAACTGCTTGTCGAAGGAGGGCGGACTGCTGCCGGGGCGGTATTGCTCCGCGGGCCAGAAGCGCGAGGAATCCGGCGTGAGGGCCTCGTCGATCAGGTAGAGACGCCCGTCAAAATCGACGCCGAACTCGAACTTGGTATCCGCGATGATGATGTCCCGGGCCAGCGCATACCCGGCCGCGTAACGGTACAGCGCCAGGGCAGTGTCCCGCACCTGGGCGGCGAGCGACTCGCCCAGCAGCTCGACCGTGTCCGCGTAGGTGATATTCTCGTCGTGGTCCCCGACGGCTGCCTTGGAGGAGGGCGTGTAGATCGGCTCGGGAAGCCGGTCGGCCATCCGCAGCCCTTCCGGCAGGGCAATGCCGCAGACCTGCCCGTTGCGGCAATAGTCCTTGAACCCCGAGCCGATCAGGTAGCCGCGCACGATTGCCTCCACGGGCAGGGCCCTGAGCTTGCGCACCACCATGCTGCGTCCCTCCAGGGGCGCCCGCTCGGCCGGATCGGGGATGATTTCCTCAAGGCGCGGGGTGGCCGCAAGATGGTTGGGCACGATGTCGGCAGTGTGCGCGAACCAGAACCGCGACACGGCCGTCAGCACCTCACCCTTGCCGGGAATCGGCGTGGGCAGGATCACGTCGAAGGCCGACAGGCGGTCGGTGGTCACGATCAGCAGGTGCTGCTCGTCGATGTCGTAGATGTCGCGGACCTTGCCGCGGTGGACCAGGGGCAGGCTGCTCAGCCTGGATTCGAACAGGGCAGGACGGCTCATGTGGCGAGTACTTCCGGAGCAAATGGGCTGGGCGGCATTGTGCGTGTACAATCATTAGTCGGCTTATGAATAGGCTGCCGTGCCTGCACAGCAGCCGTTCGCATTCCACGCGGCCGACCGCCGGACCGCCACATTTTCCAGATCGGCGCGGTTTTATCAAATGATCCGGGAATCATCCGGTGCGCACGGTCTGCCAGCAATTGGGAGAGAAACATGCGCTCGGTCATTCTCCGTCTCGCAGCGGCCTGGCTTCTGCTCGCTGCGGCCACGGCCCAGGCGGACTTCTCGGTCCACATGGACTCCGGCGACCAGCTGGATGTCGAGACGCTCAACCCCGAGGGGTCGGGGCCGCTGTTTGTCTGGCTGATCAACCAGTACGCCGAGATGCAGGGTCCGGATCAGCTGGCCGAGGTGCTGATCGAGCGCGACGCCGTGATCTGGCGTGTCGACCTCTTGGAAACCCTGCTGCTGCAAAGGACCAATGAGGCGGTACGCAGCCTTGGAGGAACGCCGGTGGCGGCCCTGCTGGACGAGGCGGTCGATCGGGGCCACGGGCCGATCGTGCTGGTGACCTGTGACCGGATGTCGGTCCCTCTGCTGCGCGGCATGCGCACCTGGCAGGCGCGCGCGGAGGATGCCACGGCCGTGGCCGGGGCCGTGCTGTTCTTCCCCAATCTGTACCGGGGTACGCCCGTCGCCGGAGAAGACCCCGAATTCATGGGTATCGTGTCGGCCACCAGCATGCCGGTGATCGTCATGCAGCCGGAACTGGGCACCAATCGCAGGCGACTGGAGAGCCTGCTCTCGACCCTGCATCTGGGCGGCAGCCCCGCCTTCGGCTGGATGATCGACGGGGTGCGGGATTACTACCTGCTGCACGAGGACGAACCTCAAAGCGAATCCCTGGAGGCCATGGGGCCGGTGCCCGAGGCGGTGCGCATGGCCAAGGACACCACGCCGGACCAGTTGCTTGCCGCGGCCCGGCTGCTGGCGAAGGTTCCGCGCCCGGATGATCCGCCGCCGCTCGATTCGGCCGCCGAAGAACCGGTCGCACCGCCTTACGGTCTGGTCGAGCGTCCTCCGGAGCCGGCACCGGAATACCGTCTGCCCGACGCGCGCGGCCCGGTGCACGATGCCTCGGAAAATCTCGGTCGGGTCACCCTGGTGAACTTCTGGGCTACCTGGTGCCCGTCCTGCGTGCACGAGATCCCCTCCATGAACCGCCTTCAGGCCGGTTATGATGAGGACGACTTTGCGATCGTCTCGTTCAACTACAAGGAGGATCAGGAGCACGTGCTTGATTTCATGGCGCAGATCCCGGTGGACTTTCCGGTGCTCCTGGATATCGACGGGGCCGTTTCCGACCGCTGGGACGTGTTTGCCTTTCCCAGTTCCTTCATTCTTGATGCCGAGGGGCGCATCCGCTACTCCGTGAACACCGCTATCGAATGGGATACCGAAGAGGTGCGGGCGGTGATCGACACGCTCCTGCGCGAGCGTGAGGACTGACCGGTGGCCGCCCGCCGGGTCGCCTGGTTGCTGTGCGCGGCGGGCCTGGCCGTGCTGGCGCTGGTGCCGGCCGGTATCGGCTGGCTGGCCGAGCGCCTGCTGCCACCAGGCGCCGAAATCACCACCGGCTGGGGAGCGGGACACTGGCAACCGCTGGACTACCGGCGGGGCTGGTTTGCCTCCGAGGCGGTCTCGCGGCTGGTTCTTGAGGTCGATGGCCAGCGGCGCGAAATCGAGTTGCACCACCAGGTTCGGCACTGGCCGGTGTCGTTCGACAGTCTGGCCCATTTCGACACGCGGCATGCCGATGACGGACAAGAGGGGCACGCGCGCACCGAGCTGCTGTGGTCCGGTGCAACACGCAGCGCCATTCACTTGCCGCCCGGTCTGCTGGATGTTTCCGGCGACGGGGCGATGCACATCGAGACCGGGGCCGGTACCGCGCAGCTGGTCACGACCCCGGGCGGCGCGGTTGCGCTGACAGCGCGCTGGCCCCGGGCCGCCGGCCTGGGGCCGTCTGGTGCACTCACGATCGAGGCACTCGAGGTTTTCCTCGATGGCACAGGCGCGGCCGAATCCGTCGCCGGCCGGATCGAGGCGCGGCGATTCGGCTGGCAGCCCCGGCAGGGGGCGGGCATCGCCATGGACGACCCGGTGCTGGAACTGGCCTTGTCGCGGGACGGGAATGGCCTGGCTGATGGCCAGGGCGTCCTGACCTTTCGCGCCCTTGAATCCGCCAAAACCCGGACCGGGCCGGGCCGTATCGGCATTCAGGCCGCCCGACTCGACCCGGAGCTTCTCGGCCGGCTCGTCCGCATGCAGCGTGCAGGCGAAAGCGATGGGCTGGCCTGGGGCCTGGCGTTGCTGGCGCTCGCCCAGCAGCGCCCGATGATTCGCATCGAGCCACTGTCGGTTCAGACCGCGGAAGGACCGGTCGACGGCCAGATGGACTTGGGCGTGCGCGACCCCGGTTCGGGCCGCCTGGTGCTGGACCCGAACCTGCTGGTGCTCGATGCGCGTCTGGTGGCCCCCGAGCCCTATGCGCGCGCCTGGCTGACCGTGGCGCTGGACCTGATCCAAAATACCGAGCCGGACGGCTCGAATCCTGAGGCGGTGGACGCCTTGATCCGGCAGTTCGAGCGCCTGGGCTGGATTGAGCGACAGGCGGACGGGCGACTGCTCCTGTCACTCAAGTTCAGGGATGGCAGGCTCCGCGGCCTGCGGTAACACGGTTCGACACGCGCCTTCGGATGCACCCGGGCCTCAAGCCGCGGTGACGAAGGACAGGCGGCTGCGCCTGGCTCGCCGGCCCCCGCGAGGGTCTCCGGCAAAACCGCCGCGCATCGGGTCCGCTGAACGTCTTGCAAGCCTTCGCTCAGGCAGGGGACGGCCCCGGCTTGGGTGTCATGCCCACCGCAACCGCGTTGCCAGCCTGACGGATGCATGCGGCAGGTCGCCGGCAAAAATGACTTTCCACAAAAAAGGGCCACGGCGCAGGTCGGGCCTGCCAGCGGGGGCGCGCGCAAGCTCCGATCCGGGTTCAAGTTTTGGCAAGGTGTTGCGTTGGCGTGTGGACGAGAGGCGGGTATTGTTTGGCGCCTTCGCCTTCGCCTTCGCCTTCG
>JBKHDT010000063.1:0-13125 GCA_046541195.1 Halothiobacillaceae bacterium
GCTGATCTCATGTTCGAGCCGCCGTGCCTCCTGAACCTCGGTGCGCGTGCGTCTGCAGGCGTCGAGGTTGGCCTTCATGCGCTGCAGGGTGTCGGCTAGCCCGGTCTCTTCTTTCAACAGGAACGACCGCAGCTCCGATGTCAGCGCCCGCGAGATGCCGCCCGTCATGCTGGTACGCAGCATTTCGTTGAGCTTGTTGCGCTCTTCGTCCGTTGCGAGGCGCAGGGGCGTCACACCCTGATCGAAAAGCGCGGCAAAGTAGTCGCGCGCAGTGCTGAAGACCTGGACGCGCCCACCGAAGCGTGCGGCGTTCTCGCGCAGTTCATTAAGCTCGGGAACCACTTCGTGGTCACCCTGGGAGAGCAAGAGCACGTCTTGCAGGCGAACACCCGCCTCGAGATCCGAGATAATGAATGGCGTTGGCTCGACGGATGGTTCGCTCTTCTGCTCCAGGTGCACACCGGCAATGAGCCGCTGCCCCGATGCCAAGGCGAATTCGATCGCCGAGTAGGCGGGCCGGCCAGGCTCACCCAGACGTCCCCAGATGCCTTTGTCACCGCCCGTCGCACCCGTCTCTCCGAGATTGGTGAAACGCAGACGGGACATGTCCGGGAGGAGCACGACGTAGGCCGCGATCATCACCGTTGTCTTACCGGCGCCATTGGCCCCTTCGAGGGCGGTCACATGCCGGTCGATGAGATAGCGCTCGTAGAAGACGCCCTTCCAGTTGACGAGCACGAGGGTCTGGGCGTGGGTACGGCTCATCTGCCTGCATCCTCCTGGTCGTCCTCGGCTCCATGAGCTTCGCTTCCGTCGTTCTCGTTTTCTTCGTCAGCGTCGTCTTGCTCGACGGCTTCGCCGAGGTTGATCTCACCGCTCCGGACCAGCCGCTCCAGCGCGGCTTGGCGATCGCTCAGGTCGCGGACTGGCTCGGCAAATCTCATCAACGCGGGACGCAGGCGCAGCATCGCGTCGTCGACCGAATCGATGAACCCGAGGTCCGTCAGGCGCCGAAGAGCCTCGGCCACCTTGGTGCGGACGGTTTCGGCAGCGATCCGTTCGTCGAACTTCCTGCGCCGTGGATTGAGGGTGCGGACCAGCGTTTCCGCCCCCAATAACCCCGAGAGCCTCTGCAGAAGCGTCTCGCGCTGGACCATGCCTCCATGCTGCAAGGTGGCGGGATCCAGATACATCAGCGCGAGCGTCTGGCCGACGAGCATCTCGCCAGCGGTCAGTTGGCGACGGCCGAGTCGATCCCCCGAGGGCAGCAGGTAGAAATACCCGTCCGCCCGCTGCGTCAGCTCACAGCCGAACCGCCGATAGAAGGGTTCGAGGTGGTCCAGGGCATCGACGAGGTAGTCATAGGCGGTGCCGTCGTCGCGCCCGACATGCCGACCGCGACGAAGGGCGAGATCCACCTCGGGGAAGTGCTCGTCGTTGATGGCCTCTTCGAGGGACTGAAAGCTGGAGGTGGTCACCATCGCTCTCCCTCCCTCGGCATTTCCCAGTCCTCCACTTCCAGGCGTGGCGCCACGGTGCGCCACGGGCGCTCAATTGCGCTGCGTGTCCGGGTGATGCGCGCGAGCACGTCGGCCACACGGCCTGTGACGGCGTAACGCAGATCAGCGGGAAACTGCGGCAACACCCACTCGGTCACCTCGGCCAGAGATCGAGCGTTTTCCGCCAGCGCGCCTTCCACCAATGTCTCGATGTTCAGGCCGGCGTCTTCCGGGTCGACCAGATCAGGCGAGCCCTCCCGGTCCGTGCGTGGTCTCGTGACAGCGGGGCGCGCGACCCGCGATTCGAGGGTACGGAGCAGCCGGATCGAGGGCGCCGCCGCAACGAGCAAGTGGAACGGTGTCGACGGCCAGCTCGAGATCTGGTCGCGCAGGCGCTGACTCAACGCCCGGTCCGGGTCGAGGCGTACGACATCGCGTAGATAGCGATGAACGTATTGGTAATACTCCGACCACGCGCGCTGCCGGGCACCGCCCCAGGCCGCGATGCGATCGACGTGCTCGATGACGCGCTGGACCGCCTCTTCGGGCTCGGCCTGCTCGCCTTGCGAAGCGAAGGACTGAATCTCTTGCAGCAAAGCGACAAGGTGATGGGTGTCGCGGAGCAGCACCTCGTTGAGTTCCCTCAGCGTATTGGTGGTCGCGTCGAGCAGCGACTGGCAGCGGTCAACGGCACCGAACCAATCCGCCTGCAGGAGCCTGGCGATCTCTGCCTGCACCTCTTCCTGCTGTGAATCGAGTCCCCGCTGCCGGCGCTCAATGCCGCCAACCAGATCGCGAACGGTTATCCGAAGGGGAGCCACCACATGCTCCCGCCAGGCATCCTCGGTGTCAGCACGCCTGGCTGCCGCGAGTATCTCGGCAAGCTGGGCTCGTAGCGTGCCCGTGAGCAGGGTCAGGCTCTCGCGTGTGAGCGCTTCATCGGCAAGGAAGTACTCGACGACTGCGGCGGCCAGTCGTGTCAGCGTGTACTCACCGGATCGGACGATGCCCGCGCCATCCACCCGGGCGAGCATGCGCTGGTCGCGGAGCCGTTGGATGGCGTGGGTTGCTCGCTTGCGTGGACGCTCCGCACCTGGATCGACCACGTCGCATACCTGCTCGAACAGGTCGATCAGCAGGTCTTCTTCGAACGACGCAAGCGACGCCCGGTCGGCCCGCAGGTACAGGCCGGCGAGGAAGCACAGGTCGAGCGTTTTCAGCTCGAGATTGATCCGGTCTCGTGCGAGTGCGGCAATGAGGCGGCTTGGATCTGATGGCATCAATCGCTCCTGCCAATCGGCGCGGCGGTTACATGCAGAATGATGAATCCCGCGCCGCTGGTGCTCTGTACTTCAAGATACGGCAGCACAACCTTGAACACCTATTTCTTGTCGGCTGCCCGGGCGGTTTTACCCCGGGGGCCGCTCAGTGCTGCCTCGGCGTCTCTTGAACCCCCGGTTCCGATCGCCCTCCAGACTTTCGCGGGTGGCGGGTCGGTCAGTTCATGGAACGCCAGCACCGAGGCGCAGCATGCAATGCCGTTCAAGCCCTCGTGCCGCTTTTTCCTTGGCGGCATCCGCCCGGCTGCAATTGGCGTCCTGACAATTGATCGGCATCTCGCGACAGGCGGGAAACTTCGCCGGCCCGCTCCAGGCGACTCATCATCGACGCGATCATGCCGGCTTTGCGCACTTCAAGCAGGCGCATGATCCTCTGCCTAGTCAGCAAGATTTGGGCAACCGCACCCAGCCCATGATGATTTTTTCTTGATGAAAATGTGGGTGCTTAGGCTCCAATCCTCAATGTCTTGTATCATTTATCTGCGCTCAGCGCCACCTTGGGTGAGAATGAACGTGCTTGTGATGATAGTGTCCCGTCAAGTGGTATATAAAGCGAGATAGTCACCATAGCGCTCGTCGCCGTTTAAGCCGCGTTGTTGAAAGTCAGTTTGCCCCCATTGCCGTCGGCCTTCCCGCCAGTGCTTGGGCCAGACGCTCAAGGCTCATGGTTCGCCGGCTGACCTGCCATTTGTCACGCTACTCGAGCAACACGGCGCCGACCAGTCGGGTAACCGACGGGTTGTTCGCAAAGATCCGGACGACGTTGCTGCGCCGCTTGATCTCCTTGTTCAGCCGCTCCAGGCAAGGAGCTGGCGGCCGTCGAGGACGGCTTCCGCGAGTCGGCGGACAGCTGGAAAGAGTTGCTCATGGGGCTACGCGAACGCGGGCTGACAACGGCCCCAAAACTGGCAGTTGGCGACGGTTCCATGGGGTTCTGGACGGCCCTGAGCAAGATCTACCCGCAGACCGACCACCAGCGCTGCTGGGTCCGCAAGACCGCGAACGTGCTGAACAAGCTGCCGAAATCCGTGCAGCCCAAGGCAAAGGCCGACCTGCATGAGATCTGGATGGCCGAGACCCGCTTTGATGCACACAAGGCCTTCGATCGCACGCTGAAACGCTTCGAGGCTAGGTATCCCAAGGCGATGGCGTGCCTGGCCAAGGATCGGGAGGAGCTGCTGGCGTTCCATGACTACCCGGCCGAGCGCTGGGTGCATATTTGCACCACCAACCCGATCGAGTCGACCTTCGCCACGGTCCGCCTGCACAGCAAACGGAGCCGGAACTGCGGCTCCCGGGCGACGACCCTGGCGATGGTCTTCACGCTGCTCCAGAGCGCCGAGAAGCGCTGTAAGCGCATCAAGGGGTTCAGCAAGCTGGAGCTGGTCGTGAACAACGTCCGGTTTCAGGATGGAGAGCAGGTAACCGATCAGTCAGACAGGAATGCCGCCTGACCGCCATCCACCAGATTTGACTATAACTCGAGCGACCGACCATGGACATCAACGACCTGTTTGACGGAATCATGAGAGGTATCAACCAGTCTGCCGACGAAATCGCCGGGCAGCGGTTGCAAGAAAAAACGCAGGACACCGGGCGAGGTCCGGAGAGTGGGGGTAAGAATACGGAGAATTTCGAGGCGAAAGAGAAGCAGGGTATGACGGATTTCCCAAAACGGGAGTGATTCTGGCGGCAGCGCCGACACTTTGAATGCGATGTAAGTCGCTGACAATACGCAGAAAAAAGAAAACCCGCCCACTAACCGGACGCGGTTAGTGGGCGGGTTTGTCTTTTCTAAAATGGTGGAGGTGGCGGGAATCGAACCCGCGTCCGGAAGCCCTACGCTTTCGGTCCTACATGCTTAGTCGCGTCTATTGAGTTTTAGCGCACTTCCAGCCGACGGACAGGCCGTGAAGCTTGCGAGTCTGTCAGGTTTTAACCCGCTGCGTCCAGACTCCGCATTGGGCGATCTTGTGTGTGCTGACCCCTGCCGGGCCCGAGGGCCGTTCCGGACGCACAAGCACATCCGGGGCAGAGGCTCACCGATTAAGCGGCGAGAGCGTAGTTGTCGTCGTTGGCAACTATTTGCGTTGCAGCTGGATTTACGAGGTAGTCTGCGCCTCGGCATGCACCTAGAGTTTCGTGACCCCCGTCGAAGCCAGGTCACCCCCGAAGTCTTTGTCGATCCGTGACGGATCGATCCTGCTGCGGGAGACCACGCCAATCCGTGATCGTGATGGTTGGTCCGGCAAGCCCGGGAGAAGTTCCCGCCGGCTGCCGAAAAATAATCTTGCCGGAGAGAGGAATCGAACCCCCGACCTTGGCATTACGAATGCCCTGCTCTACCGACTGAGCTACTCCGGCGAAGGGCGCGATTCTATGCGCGCACGCACGGCCCGTCAAACTGCCCGGCAGCTCGCTTCAGAGGACGTGTTCGCGCACGAGCCGGGCACGCAGCGCCCCGAGCACCTCGATCAGTTCGGCCAGGTTGCGATCGCGCCACTGTTCGGCCTCCTGTTCCAGGCGCGCCTGGTCAGCATTGAGCTGGTCGACGATGAATCGCATGCCGGGCCAGCAGGCTGGCGTGCGCCAGGTCAGGCTCTGGCCGGTTTCGATCTGGTGACGTATCGAGTCGAACCCGGTGTCGGCCAGTGTCTGCGCGAACACCTCGGGAAAGCTTGATCGCATCGCCATCATGTCATGGGCCTGTCCGAGCAGTTCCTGCAATTCCTTGAGCAGGACCAGTGCCCGATCGCTGACCTCGTCCCCGCTGATCGGCTCGATGAGGTAACGCAGGTGCTTGCCGGTCAGCCGCGCCTCGTGCAGCCCTTCCGGCAGGTTTTCGAGGTCCTGAACCAGGGTGAGCTGGTGTCCCGCGACCTGCTCGGCCAGCCAGTAGCCGAAGGAATGGCCCTCGGCAGACCTGCGGCGGTGCGCATTCAGGACCACGCGCAGGCTGCGGGTCAGTTTCATGACGCGTGCCTCGAGCAGGTCCATTTCCCGTTGCGCGATGAACCGGACATCGGTGACGCCCTTGATGCGGTTGCCTTCGGGCTTGAGTTCGGCCAGCCACTGCAACATGACTTCGCGGTCGCGCATGGGGTTGCTGGCCTTGGTGAAATCGCGGAGTGCATGACGGGCTTTCGAGCGCGTCTTGACCTCCGACTTGCCGTGCTTGAGCCAGACACGCAGGCGCTTGATCTCGACCCGGGCGTCGTGCAGTGCATCGGGGTCGTCACCCTTTCTCAATGCATCCAGGCGCTTGCCCACCTTCGCGGAAAGGTCGTCAAGCAGCCGGCAGATCACTTCCGAAGCCGGACTGTTCAGGAACTTGCGTGTGCGCTTGCTCACCTCACTCTCCTTGAAAATTCATCAGCAGTTGCCTCGCTATCCCGGCCGTCATTCCGGCCTGGGTACTGCGCCAGCCACCCGCAGATGGACATAGTCCGAAACCGGAGCGCAAGGCGGGGCCAGGAGCCCGCCGCCCCCTGGATTTCGGAGCCGGTCTGGTGAGGGTAGCCAAGGCTGCGGCATTATGCCAATGCAGGGCGTTCAACCGGCATGCCCAGACTGCCGCACCCCAGGGATGAGCGCGGGCGCATGGCCCCCGGGGTGCAGGGCACGGCCTGCCGCAAGCCCGGGGAAAACCTGGGTGAAACTGTGCAGACCCGGGTATTGTCATTACACTTTGCCGCCTGCCACTCCACGAGAACCGACACGCCGATGCCCCGTCTGCCCACCCTGTTGCTTCCACCGCTCGAGCGCGCCCTGAACGAGGTGCTCGACATGGACCCGGATACCCGTGAGCGGCTGGCCCGGCACGAAGGCTCCGTGCTGGCGCTTCGATTGCAGGTGCCGCCCTTGTCGCTGCATCTGATGCCCACCGCCCGGGGCGTACACCTGCTGAGCGATTTCGACGGCCAGGTCGACGCGACCATCAGCGCCAGCAGCTTTGGGCTGCTGCGTGCCGCTGGCCGCCGCGAGGACCTGGAACGGGCCTTCGACGGGGCCGTGCATCTGGACGGGGATATCAGACTGGCCGGATCCGTGGCGCGCGCACTGGCTCATCTGGACCCGGACTGGGCCGAGTGGCTTTCCGAGCGAATCGGCGACCCGGCGGCCCACGCGGTCGAGCAGGCGGTTGAGCATACCCGCAACCAGGTCGAACGAGCCCGCGCATCCACGCGGATCGAATGGTCCGACTTTCTGCGGCACGAGGCGGCGCTGGTCGTCGGCACCGACGAGCTGGCTGGGTTTTCCGACGCGGTTGACCGCCTGCGGGATGATCTGGCCCGCCTGGAGGCGCGCCTGGAGCGGCTGGCGGGTCGTGTGGCCGGCCCCGACACCTGGACGGACGCCTGATGCGGCCGGCGGTGTTGTGGCGGTTGCTGATGATCCAGCTGGTGCTGTACCGGCACGGGCTGGACGAGATCGTGCTGGCGCTGCATATATTCCGGCCGCTGCGCTTCCTGCGGTTCTTTTCGCCTTGGTACTGGTTCGGTGACACCCGCAGGCGTTCCCGCGGCGAGCGCCTGGTTCGTGCCCTGGAGGATCTCGGACCGATTTTCGTCAAGTTCGGCCAGATGCTCTCGACCCGGCGTGACCTGCTGCCGGGCGATATCGCGGACAGTCTGACCGCGTTGCAGGACCGCGTGCGGCCGTTTCCCAGCGAGCAGGCCGTCACGGTCATCGAGCAGGCCTTCGGGAAGCCGGTTGACGAGGTTTTCAGCGCCTTTGATCGCAGACCACTGGCCTCGGCTTCGATCGCGCAGGTACACACGGCCTGCCTGAACAGCGGTGAGTCGGTCATCGTCAAGATTGTCCGGCCTGGGATCGAAAAGCGCATTCGACGAGACCTGGAAATCCTGTACATCGTCGCCGGCCTGGCCCAACGCTACTGGTCCGAAGGGCCACGACTGCATCCAGTGGAAGTCATCGAGGAGTTCGACAAAACCCTGATGGACGAGCTGGACCTGTTGCGCGAGGCCGCCAACGCCGCGGAGCTCAAGCGCCAGTTCGATGACTCGGGGCTGCTTTACGTGCCCCGGGTGCATTGGGATCACTGCCGCAGCAACGTGCTGGTGCAGGAGCGGATCCACGGCATTCCGATTGCGGACATGGCCGCGCTCCAGGATGCCGGCGTCGACATGAAGAAACTCGCCGAACGCGGGGTCGAGATCTTCTTCACCCAGGTCTTCGGGAACAATTTCTTCCACGCCGACATGCATCCGGGCAACATTTTCGTGGATGCAACCCATCCGACCGAACCGACCTACATTGCGGTCGACTTCGGCATCGTGGGCAGCCTGACCCCCGAGGACCAGCGCTATCTGGCGGAGAACTTTCACGCCTTCTTCAACCGCGACTACAAGCGGGTCGCCGAACTGCATGTCGAATCCGGCTGGGTGCCGCGGGAAACGCGAATCGAGGAATTCGAATCGGCAATCCGCACCGTCTGCGAACCGATCTTTCAAAAACCGCTCCGGGAAATCTCCTTCGGGCACTTTCTTCTGCGGCTGTTTCAGGTCGCGCGACGCTTCCAGATGGAAGTGCAGCCCCAGCTGGTCCTGCTCCAGAAAACCCTGCTGGCCATCGAGGGCCTCGGGCGGCAACTCTACCCGGACCTGGACCTGTGGCAGACCGCCAAGCCGTTCATCGAAAGCTGGATGCGCGAGCGGATCGGACCGCGAGCCTTCCTCGGCAAGCTGCGCGCCGAGCTGCCCTTTCTGGCAGAGCATCTGCCCGAATGGCCCCGGCTGGCCATGCGCGCACTGCAGGCTTCCGAAAGCCAGCAGCGGCAGCTCGAAGCCCAGCGCCGGCAGATCGAACGCCTCGCGCACGATCTCGACAGCCGGGGACGCCGCCAGGGCTGGGTGATTCTCGGCGCCGCGCTGATCGTCTCGGGCTTCGTGATGAAGGGGCTGGACGGCTGGGCGCCACGCGCGATCATCGCCGGTGCTCCGCCGGACACCTGGCTGCTGGTCGGCGGCGGGCTGTTGATCGCCCTGGTGGCACTCTCCAGGCGCTGAGCGCCGGGGCGGTCAACGGAAATCAGTTGGCGCATTCCCGCCCTGCCCCCGTCAGCGCAACCGGTGTAGACTTGCACCCCACCGGGTCTGCAGACGCGATCGCGTCTCGCCATGCCGAGGACTGTGCACCCTGACCTCGCCGCCGGCCCACACTCGCCCAACCTATCGATGGACTGCCATGCTGATCATCCCTGGCCGCGCGGCCCTTTCCGACTTCCGAACCGAACGCCTGCAGGCCCGCCTGAGGGGGATCTGCCCGAACGTCCGCGGCCTGACGACCCGCTATCTGCATTTCGTCGACAGCCGCCGACCGCTGGACGATGCCGAACGGGTACGCCTGGACAACCTGCTGAGTTACGGGGAGCCGGGTGCCTTCGACAACGACCGCGGGCACGAGCTGGTGGTAATTCCCCGGCCCGGCACGATATCCCCCTGGTCGACCAAGGCGACGGACATTGCCAGCCACTGCGGCCTGGAGAGCATCCGCCGGATCGAGCGCGGCATCCAGTACGCGATCAGGATCGAGGGCAACCCGGACGCCGACCAGCTCGCCGCCCTCCGGGCAGCGCTGCACGACCGGATGACGCAGGTAGTCATCGAGTCTCCCGAAGAGGCCGATGCACTGTTCCGGCAAGATGCACCGGCCATGCTCAACCGGATCGCACTGGGTCGCGATGGGCGCAGCGCACTGGAGGCTGCGAACCGGTCGCTTGGACTGGCCCTGTCGGACGACGAGCTGGACTACCTGGTCGAGGCCTACCGGCAGATGGACCGCGATCCCACAGACACCGAACTGATGATGTTCGCACAGGCCAACAGCGAGCATTGTCGGCACAAGATCTTCAACGCCCGCTGGATCATCGACGGCGAGCCCCGGGAGCACAGCCTGTTCGCCATGATCCGGAACACCTACCACCAAGCACCGGAAGGCATTCTCTCGGCCTACAAGGACAACGCTTCGGTCGTGGAAGGTCCCCGGGCCGCGCGGTTCTCGGCCGATCCGGACACGGCTTGCTACGGCTACGAGACCGAGCCGGTTCACCTGCTCATGAAGGTCGAGACCCACAACCATCCGACGGCGATTTCACCCGATCCGGGCGCAGCGACGGGGGCCGGTGGGGAAATCCGTGACGAGGGGGCCACCGGCCGCGGGGGCAAGCCCAAGGCCGGACTCTGCGGCTTTTCGGTCTCGAACCTGCGCATTCCCGGCTTTGAGCAGCTCTGGGAGCGCGATCACGGCAAACCGGACCGCATCGAATCGGCCCTGTCGATCATGCTGGAGGGCCCCATCGGGGCGGCAGCCTTCAACAATGAGTTCGGCCGCCCGAACATCGCCGGCTACTTCCGGACCTTTGAACTGAAGGTTCCCGGCAGCGACGAGATCCGCGGCTACCACAAGCCGATCATGATCGCCGGCGGCATGGGCAGTATCCGGGACCTGCATGTCGAGAAAAACCCCATCCAGGACGGCGACCTGCTCATCGTCCTGGGGGGACCGGCGATGCAGATTGGTCTGGGCGGGGGCGCGGCCTCCTCGGTCGACAGCGGCAGCAGCCACGCCGAACTGGACTTCGCCTCGGTCCAGCGGGCAAACCCGGAAATGCAGCGCCGCTGCCAGGAGGTCATCGACCGCTGCATGACCCTGGGCAGCGACAACCCCATCGTGTCCATTCACGACGTGGGGGCAGGCGGCCTGTCCAACGCCTTCCCGGAGCTGGTTGACGACGCGGGACTTGGCGGCCACTTCCGGCTGCGCGCGATTCCCAGCGACGAGCCGGGCATGTCGCCGCTGGCGATCTGGTGCAACGAGTCGCAGGAGCGCTATGTGCTGGCGATCCGTCCCGAATCGCTTGATCGCTTCCGCGCGCTGTGCAACCGGGAACGGGCACCCTTCGCGGTGATCGGCCGCGCCACAAGCCAGCGCCAGCTGATCGTCGAGGACGACCTGTTCGCCAACCGCCCGGTCGACATGCCCATGGACACCCTGCTCGGCAAGCCGCCGAAGATGCTGCGGGACGTCCAGCGACGCGCCCCGACCCGGCGGCCGCTGGAAACCGAACGCATGCGGATCGACGAGGCGCTGGACCGGGTACTCGCCCTGCCCACCGTGGCCGACAAGCGCTTCCTGATCACCATCGGGGATCGCAGTGTCGGCGGCCTGGTCTGCCGGGACCAGATGGTCGGCCCCTGGCAGGAACCGGTGGCGGACGTGGCCGTCACCGCCACCGGCTTTTGCGGCTTTACCGGCGAGGCCATGGCAATGGGCGAGCGCGCCCCGATCGCGCTGATTGATGCACCGGCTTCCGGGCGCATGGCCATCGGTGAGTGCCTGACCAACCTGGCCGCCGCCCCCATCGCCCGCATCGGGGACATCCGGCTGTCGGCCAACTGGATGGCCGCCGCCGGACATCCCGGCGAGGATGCCGCCCTGTATGAGACCGTGCAGGCCGTGGGCATGTCGCTCTGCCCCGCCCTGGGCCTTGCCATCCCGGTGGGCAAGGACTCGCTCTCCATGAAGACCACCTGGCAGGACGAGGCAGGTGCGGAACGCGCCGTGGTCTCGCCGCTGTCACTGATTATCTCCGGGTTTGCCCCGGTCACCGACGTGCGCAGGACGCTGACCCCGCTGCTCGCCGAGGGGGATACCGAGCTGTTGCTGGTCGATCTGGGCTCGGGGCGCAACCGCCTTGGCGGCTCGGCGCTGGCGCAGGTGTACCGCGAAGTCGGCGAAACCGTGCCGGACGTGGACGAACCCGCGCTGCTGAAGGCCTTTTTCGAGGTCGTCGGCCAACTCAACGAGGACGGGTACCTGCTGGCCTATCATGACCGTTCCGACGGCGGCCTGATCACCACGCTTTGCGAAATGGCCTTTGCCTCGCGCCGGGGGCTCTCGGTCGACATCTCCGCGCTTGGCGCGGACACCCTCGCCAGCCTGTTCAACGAGGAACTCGGCGCGGTGCTTCAGGTGCGCAGCCGCGAGTCCGAAAGCGTGCGGCTTCGATTCCGCGAAGCCGGACTCGAGGCCCAGGTGCATCGCATCGGCAAGCCAACATCCGATGACCGGATCGTGGTGCGCTGGGAAGGCAAGACGCTGCTCGATGCCGCGCGCATCGATCTGCAGCGGCGCTGGAGTGCGACCAGTCACCAGATGCAGCGCCTGCGCGACAACCCCGAATGCGCGGACCAGGAATATGACCGCATCCTGGACGGCCGCGACCGGGGCCTGGCCGCGGCCAAGGCCAGCTACGACCTCTCGGAAAATGTCGCCGCGCCGTTCATTGCCACGGGCGCGCGGCCCAGGGTCGCCATCCTGCGCGAGCAGGGTGTCAATGGCCAGGTGGAGATGGCTGCCGCCTTCGACGCCGCCGGCTTCGAAGCCATCGACCTGCACATGAGCGACATCATCGAGGGCCGTGCCGATCTGGATGCATTCCGGGGACTGGTCGCCTGTGGCGGTTTTTCCTATGGCGACGTGCTTGGCGCCGGCGGCGGCTGGGCCGCCTCGATCCTCCACAATCCGCGGGCCTTTGATGCCTTCAGCGCGTTCTTCGAAAACCCCGATCACTTCGGGCTCGGCGTCTGCAACGGCTGCCAGATGATGTCCCAGCTTCACCCGATCATCCCCGGCGCCGACCACTGGCCCGAGTTCGTGCGCAATCGCTCGGAGCAGTTCGAGGCGCGCCTGTCGCTGGTCGAGGTGGTCGAATCAAACTCGATCTTCCTGAGCGACATGGCCGGATCGCGGCTGCCGATCGTGGTCGCGCATGGCGAGGGCCGGACGCGCTACCGTCAGGAAGGACACCTGGAACAAGCCGCAGTCTGCCTGCGCTATGTCGACGGGGAGGGTCTGGGGACCGAAACCTACCCGGCCAACCCCAACGGCTCCCAGGGCGGCCATACGGGGTTCACCACCGCCGATGGGCGCTTCACCATCATGATGCCGCATCCCGAGCGCGTCTGGCGCAAGGTCCAGTACTCATGGGCCCCGCACGACTGGCCCGAGGAAGGCGCCTGGCTGCGGATGTTCCGCAATGCACGCCGGTGGGTCGGCTAAGCCGCGGACATCCCCGGCGGTGGAAAAACGTGCGCCCGGGCGCAACCGGTCAATTCGGCAAAAGCCCCCCGAACCACGTACCGCGCCCCCGGCGTTCGCCCGAGAGCTTGACTCCGGGCCCTTGCACCCACATCACCAGGTCAGGTCCACGCCGCCGCCTCCAGATGGTGCAGGATTACCGCGACCCCCCTCTGTCAGCATAC
>JBKHDT010000064.1:0-12910 GCA_046541195.1 Halothiobacillaceae bacterium
GGATGTGATGCGGTTTGCTACGCGCACCGCATCCTACGGTTTTGCCCGATGCGCCTTCCCACCGCCATTCCGGATTTTGCCCGATGCGCCCTGCGGCCTTATCGGGCCTGCGGGTTCGGTGCCGATTGCCTCAATGTGCTTGCCCGCCGTAGAGCTTCTGGTAGACGCCGCCGGCCTGGAGCAGGGTGTCGTGATCACCCTGTTCGATGATCCGGCCGTTGTCGAACACCAGCGCGCGGTCAGCCTGACGTACCGCACTGAGCCGGTGCGCGACGATCAGGGTGGTGCGATCGGCCAGAAAATCCTGCATGGCGGCATGCAGCCGGGCTTCGGTCTGGGTGTCCAGTGCCGAGGTGGCCTCGTCGAGGATCACGATCTTCGGGTCGGAGAGGATCATCCGTGCCACCGCCAGGCGTTGGCGCTGGCCACCGGAAAGTCGGACGCCCTGGTTGCCGACCATCGTGTCCAGCCCTTCGGGCATCTGCTCGATCACCGCGCGCAGTTGCGCGACCTCCAGAGCGTCCCAGAGTCGCTGTTCGGGCATGTCTTCGCCCAGGGTCAGGTTGTTGCGGACGGTGTCATTGAAAAGGGCAGGGTGCTGGAGCACCACGCCACAATGGGCGCGCAGCGTCTCCAGGCCGATGCGTGTGACGGGGATGCCTTCGATGAGGATTTCACCGCGCTGCGGGGTGTACATGCCCAGCAGGCACTGGACGAGCGTGGATTTGCCGCCCCCGCTGGCACCGACCAGTGCCACCTTTTCGCCCGGTGCGATATCCAGGCTGACCCCGTTGAGCACGGCGTTGTCTGGCTTGTAGGCAAAATGCAGGTCTTCGATGCGGATGCCGACGGTCCTGCGATGCAGAAAAGGATCTTCCAGTGCCGGGTAGACCGGTTCTCGTTCGAGCGCCAGCAGGCCATTGAGCCGGTGCAGGGCGGCCTGTGCGCCGTAATAGCCGTACTGGACCGAGAGCAGTTCCTGTACCGGTCCCATCATGAACCACAGGTAGCCGAAGACCGCGATCATCTGTCCGATGGAAAGATCCGAGAACACCACCGTCAGCATGGCCGCAGCCCGGAAAATGTCGAAGCCGAACAGGAACACCAGGAACGACACGCGGCTGGCGGCATCGCTTTTCCAGGCGAAGGCGACCGCGTGATCACGCACGTTGCGGGCGCGATCCACCACCCGGGCGATGTAGTGGCGCTCCCGGTTGGCCGCGCGCAGCTGGGCAATGGCATCGAGCGTTTCGGTGAGTGACTGCTGGAACAACTCGAATGCGCTGTTTTCCCGGCGCTTGAGTTCCTTGACGCGCTTGCCGAGGACCATGGTGAACCAGATGACCACCGGGTTCATGAACAGGATGATCAGCGCCAGCTGCCAGTGCAGCCACAGCAGGATGGCGGCCGCGCCGACCAGTGACAGCAGCGAGACCAGAAAGCGGCTGACCGTCACACCCAGAAACTGGTCGATGGTTTCGATGTCGGTGACGAATCTTGACGAGACGGCGCCACCGCCGAGGGACTCGTATTCCGACATCGACACCGTCGACAGCCGGCCGAGAAGTACATGCCGAAGGCGGAAGGAAATGTCCTTGCTGATTCGGGTGAACTGACGTGTCTGGATGACGTTCAGCAACAGTGCGGTGAGTCGCAGCAGCAGGGTCAGGATCGTGATCGCCACAATGTAGAGGATCGGGCCGTGCCATTCGGTTGGGAACAATCCGTTCATCGTGCTGACCAGCATGCCAGGCTTGTCCAGCAGCACCTCGTCCACCAGCAGCGGCAGCAGCAGGGGCAGGGGCACGGCGGCCATCGCCGCCAGGATGGCCACGACCTGGGCTATGGTCAGCTCCCGTCGATGGGCCAGCATCATCCGTCCGATGCGTCGCCAGTCATAGCGGTCCGGTTGGGTGGGGGATGCTTCCTCCAGGGGCAGGGCAATCTGCTCGGTACGTGCCTGGCTCATGAGTCTCGGGGGTCCGGCGGTCTGATGGTGGATGGGGCGTCCCCGGCGGGCGAGCCGGCTCTCGGGGACGGATCGGCAGTTTACGATGCGGGTCGGCGCGTTGCGTCCACCGCCCGCGGCCGGTCGGTTCCCGCGCGGCGGGCCGGCTTATTCGCGGGGAACTGGCCGGGCGTCAGCCGGCGTCCTGCCCGTCTGCGTGGTCGCCGGGGCGTCGGGTGGCGCGCCAGCTGCGCAGGCTGGCGGCATCAATGGCAAAGATGCCTTCGCCGCCGTTTTCCAGGTTGACCCATTCGACCGGCACGCCGGGCAGTTGTTCTTCCAGCCAGTGGGCGCTGTTGCCGACCTCGACAAACAGCCAGCCATGTTCGTTCAGGTGGTCCGGCGCCTGCTCCAGCAGCCGTTCCACGAGGGCCAGCCCGCGTTCGGGCGCAAACAGCGCATGGGCCGGCTCGTGGTGGAACTCGGCTGGCAGGTCCTCGGCCTCTTCCTGCGCGACGTAGGGCGGGTTGCTGATGATCAGGTCGAAGCGGGCATCGCCGAGGCCCTCCAGCAGGTCGGACTGGATCAGTTCGATGCGCTCGCCAAGCTGGTAGTCGTTCACATTGCGCGCCGCCACGGCCAGCGCGCCGGGGTCAATGTCGCTGGCGGTAATGCTGGCGTCCTCGAAATACCGTGCGAGCGCGATGGCCATGCAGCCGGAACCGGTCCCGACGTCGAGTGCCGAACGGACGGACCCGGCGGGCATCCAGGCCTCGAACCGCTGCATGATCAGCTCGGCAAACGGCGAGCGGGGGATCAGCACCCGCTCGTCCACGTAAAACGGCAGGCCGGCGAACCAGATCCGGTTGACCAGGTAGGCAGTGGGCTTGCGGGTTTCGCAGCGCAGCCGGATGTTCTCTACGACTGCCGCCCGCTCGCTTTCGGTCACCCGGGCGGACCACCAGCTTTGCTCCAGGTCGATGGGCAGGCGCAGGGTTTCCAGCACCAGCCAGGCGGCTTCGACCAGATAGCTCTGGGTGCCGTGGCCGAGAAACAGCTCGTACTCGTCGAATCGGCTGGCGGCCCAGCGCGCCAGGTCCAGGATGGTCTGCAGGTTCTCGCTGTCGGTCGGGAAGCCTTGGGGTGCGGCGGTCGGATCACTCATGGGTTCGTCTCGGCGGGGCGGTTAGCGGGTATGATACGCAAGTTGGGAACCGAATCACGCGGCGCCGTTGCAGGCATGGCGCGTGCCGTCCGGCCCATGGATGCATTTGGCAGCGAGGATCGAGATGAACCAGGAAAACGAAGGCCCGAAAACGGGCCGCAAGGACAGCTTCTGGAGACTGGCGGGCGTGTCTTCGCAGTATGTCCTGCCGCATCACCTGATCTCCCGGGTCGTCCTGGCCATGACGCGATGGCGCGTGCCCCTGGTGCCGTGGATGATCCGTCGCTTTGTCTCGATCTTTGGGGTGAATCTGGACGAGGCCGAGCAATCGGACCCCGCGGCCTACCCGAGTTTCAACGAGTTCTTCACGCGGGCGCTCAGGCCCGGGGTCCGGCCGATGCCGGTGTTCGACCCGGAGGATCGGGTGCTGCTTTCCCCCGTGGACGGCCGGATCAGCCAGCTCGGCAGCATCGGGCATGGCCGGGTGCTGCAGGCCAAGGGGCGTCACTACTCGCTGGTGGAGCTGCTCGGCGGTGATCTGGACGTGGCGGAGCCGTTCCTTCACGGCCAGTTCGTGACGATCTACCTCTCTCCGAGCGATTACCACCGGGTACACATGCCTTGCGCCGGGCGGTTGAAGCAGATGATCCACGTGCCGGGACGACTGTTTTCCGTCTCGGCCCTGACCGTGCGCAGCGTCGACCGAATCTTTACCCGCAACGAACGGGTCGTCACCGTCTGGGATACCCCGCACGGGCCGATGGCGATGGTGCTGGTGGGGGCGATCAATGTCGGGGCCATCGAAACGGTCTGGTCCGGGCTGGTCACGCCGCCACGCGGGCGCCTGGTGTCCGGGTGGTCCTATGGTGGCGACACGGGCATCGAGGTCAACCTGCAGGCAGGGCAGGAAATGGGCCGCTTCAATCTGGGTTCGACCGTGATCCTGATTACCCCGCCGGGTCACGAGTGGCACGAGCGCTGGCAGGCGGGTGGGCGGATTCGCCTGCACGAGCCGCTGGCCGGCCCGGTGGTTGCCGAACCCGATGCCGGCGGGCAGCAGGATCAGGATGATCAGGACGATTCGGGCGTTTCGCCGGCGGCGAACGCCTCCTGACCCACCCGGCGCGCTGTCCGGGCAGCAGTCCAGGTCATGGCGCGTCAGAGGCGGCCGTAGTCGAATGCGAGCACGGCCTGGATCCTGTCAACGCCCGCGCAGGTCATCAGGAGTCGATCGAAACCGACCGACAGCCCCGCGCAGTCGGGCAGTCCGGATTCCAGGGCGGCCATGAAGCGTGCATCCATGCGCGTGGGCGCCTCGCCGCGCGCGTTTCGCCGGCGGGCTTCGTCCGCGAAGCGGCGGCGCTGTTCGCCTGCGTCGGTCAGCTCCTGGTAGCCATTGGCCAGCTCCAGCCGGCCCTGAAAGATCTCGCAACGTTCGGCAACTTGATTTCCCTGCCCGTCCTGGCGGGTGCGGGCCAGGGCCGCCTGATCGGCAGGAAACGCGCACAGGACGGTGAAATGATCTTGCGAAAAGCAAGCCTGGACGACTTCGCTGAGCAACAGGTCAAGCCAGTCGCTGCGGTCGAGATCGGCCGACTCGTGCAGCCTGAGGCCCGATGCTTCCGCGCAGGCGGCCAGCTCGGTAGGCGAGGCCACGAACGGGTCAAGGCCGGTTGTCTGCCAAAAGGCGTCGCGGTAGGTCAGGCGGCGAATCGGCAATGGCGGCAGGCCGGCCGTCCTGCGCAGCTGCTGGAACAGCTCGAGCGTGGCACCGACCATCCCGTCGAGGTCGTACCCCGGCAGGTACCACTCGAGCATGGTGAACTCAGGGTTGTGTCGGGTGCCGGTCTCACCGGCCCGGAAGACCTTGCACAGTTGCCAGATCGGACCGCTGCCGGCGGCAAGCAGCCGCTTCATGTACAGCTCGGGCGAGGCCTGCAGGGACAGCGGCGCGCCCTGCGTGTCGTGCGCATTGACGGCAAGGTTCTCGATGTGCGCGTCGTGGTTGGCGCCCGGTGTGAGCAGCGGGGTCTCGACTTCGAGTACCGCGCGCTCGTCCATGAAGGCGCGCAGCGCCCGCAGCATTCGGGCCCTGAGATGCAGGACGGCCGGGTCACAGCCCGGCCGCCAGTCAGTCGTTTCGGTCATGGGCTCAGGCTGTCGATCAGCCCTTGACCCGCCCGAGATATTCGCCCGTGCGGGTGTCGACACGCAGTACTTCGCCGACCTCGATGAACAGGGGTACCTTCACGACCGCGCCGGTCTCAAGATAGGCCGGCTTGGTGCCGCCCGTGGCGGTGTCGCCCCGAATGCCGGGGTCGGTCTCGGTGACGGTCAGTTCGACGTGATTGGGCGGGGCCACGGCGATGGGGGCGCCATTCCAGAGCGTCAGCGTGCAGACATCCTGCTCCTTGAGCCATTGCTTGGCATCCCCGAGGGCGGATTCGTCCGCGGCGAGCTGCTCGAAGGTTTCGGGATTCATGAAATGCCAGGAATCGCCGTCGTTGTAGAGATATTGCATTTCGACGTCGAGCACGTCCGCAGCCTCGATGCTCTCGCCGGACTTGAATGTCCGCTCGATGACACGTCCGGTCTTGAGGTTGCGCAGCTTGACGCGGTTGAAGGCCTGCCCCTTGCCGGGCTTGACGAATTCGTTCTCGATGATCGCCGCCGGATCGCCGTCGAGCATGACCTTCAGGCCGCCCCGGAACTCGTTGGTGTTGTAGGTCGCCATAAACAGGGTTTTCCTGTATCAATGAAAAAAATAGAAGCCCGGATTCTAGCCGAAATGCCCCAGAACGCACAGTGCGACCCGGCCGACAAGGCACCGCATGACGACCTCAGAGCCCTTGTCGGTCAGCGCGTGGACGCCGGGGCCGACCGGAGTTTTCCCTTCCGGGTGACCGCGCATGTTCTCGGGCAGGTGCGCAACTGGCAGGGGGGCGATCCGGTACTGGGCCAGTTTCTGCCCGTGGCAGAGGAAAACCGCAAGGTGCCGGGATTCGGTACCGACCCGGTGGGGGATCTGGCGGCGCGAAAGCAGCCTGCGCTACTCCAGAAATATGCGGGCCGCGCGTTGCTGATGGTCACCGGCCGATGTGCGGTGCATTGCCGGTACTGCTTTCGGCGGCATTTTCCCTACGACGCCGGGCTGCTGGACGAGCCGGGCATCGAGCAGGCGCTGGCGCCAGTGCAGGGTGACCCGTCGATCACGGAGGTGATCCTCAGCGGGGGTGACCCGCTGATCCTGTCGTCCCGGCGCTGGGTGCAGCTGGTTCGCCGCATCGAGGCAATCGGGCATGTGCGCCGGTTGCGGATTCATTCGCGCGTGCCGACGGTCCTGCCGGATCACCTGGACGATGGGCACTTTGCTGCGCTGGCCGAAAGCCGTCTGCGTGTCGTGCTGGTGGCGCATGTCAATCATCCGGACGAGCTTGATGACAAGTCCCGGGCCGTTTTCGAGGCCTTTTCGCGGGCGGGTGTCACCTGTCTTAACCAGTCGGTGTTGCTGGCTGGCGTCAACGATCGCGTGGATGTCCTTGCGCGGCTCAGCGAAGCGCTATTTGATCAGGGGGTCCTGCCGTACTATCTTCACCAGCTGGACCAGGTCGCCGGCGCCGCCCACTTCGAGGTTCCGGTCGCCGTCGGCTGCCAGCTGGTCAAGGCGCTTCGCGCGCGGTTGCCCGGCTACCTGGTGCCGCGTTACGTGTTCGAAGAGGCTGGCGCCCCGGCAAAGACGCCGATTGACTGCTCCGGCTGATTCCGGGCCGGCTGCCGGCAGCCGGTGCAACCCTGACCGGTCCACGGGCGCCCCGAAAAGGCTCGCGGGGTATTCCCGGGGGCACGGATGCTCCAGACCCGTCCCAGGTCCGCACCTTGTCGCCACTTGTTCGGGGCAGGGATGGCGCCGCCTGGCGACAGGTCGGTTCCTTGGGTCATGGATGGCCCCAGGGCAGTGCGCCGTGATGCCGTGATGCTGTGGGCGCTGTCGCGTGGGCGCTCGATTCGACAACTCGTACTCGCCAGCCCGTCGGGGTTTGCCGGGGGGCGGGCGGCGGGAGCAAGTGCCGTGCCGGTGATGCTCCAACAAGCGAAAAGGACATAGAGAAGAATGAAGCTGGCCGAACTGCTGAAGTGGATGGACGAGCAACTGATGGTCGACTCGATCGATACGGTCGACCAGTTCGGGGCGTATCTGGAGCGCATCAGTCTGGATCGGCTGTCCCGGTCGCAGCTCGACAGTCTGGCAGCGGCGACCGCAGCATTCACCAACAAACTGCGCGCACGGCTTGCCGCGGGGTTCCGGCACGAGGCGCTGCCGATCCAGGGTCGGGCGTTGCGCAAGCGCGAGGCGCTTGAGCGCCTGTGCCGCACGGTGCTGGAAATCGAGCATGCCCGCATCGTGGACATTGAATCCGACCCGTCCGCCGGCCAGGGCGACGCGGCGGAGAGTTACCTTCGGTGTGTGGAGTGGGTTTCCGGGGTGATTCGCGACCGATTCGCGGCTTACGACGAGGTGCCCCGCGAGTGGTTGCTTGAGCTGCACGGGACCTTCGCGCGGGCGCGGGAACACTTCGGAGAACAGCCGACACCACAGGCAATGCAGGTCCACGCGGCCTATGTGGCGCTGCTGCTGTTCGCGATGATCAATCCCTATGCGTTGAACCGCAAGGAAATGGACGAGATGCACGATTGCCTGAAGCGGATCGCGCACCGGGTCCGGATTTCGAACACACCACCCTCGGACCGTGCCCGGTTCGTTGATGTGACCGGGCGGGTGCTGCCGCACGTGACGCTGTCGCCGCGGGCGGCGAGTGCCACCACCGGCATGTTCCTGGATGTGGAACCGCTGCTGGATCCCCAAGTGATGGCGACCGTTTCGGATGCCTGTCGCGAGAGCCTGGCCCGTTTCGCGTCCCGGCTGCGTTTTCACCTGGTTCAGCGTGCGCCGCGGGAAGCCAAGAAGGACGTGGTTGGCACTGTGCCGGTCAACATGGTGCTCGGGTTTCTGGACGTGCATTACTTTTTTCAGTATGAACTGAACGCACGGGCCGACAGCGTTGAGGGTAAGGTGGATTTGCAGGCGCTTTCGCTGAGCGGAACTGACTCCTCGGCGGCGCGTCTCGATCCGGAGGATCAGGACATCGGGGGCGCGATGAGTTTCCTGCGGCGCAACCGCCCGACGGGGCGCAAGGCGTTCAGCATGGACATCCATGTGGCTGATGACGGAGTCTGGCAGAACGAGGGCGTGGTCACCGGACGCAGTGACATGTTCAGGCCCGATGGGGGTGAAATTGCCCGGCATATCGACAAGACCCGTACCGATGGCTGGCAGCTGATCAATATTTCCCACGGGGGCTACCGGCTGCGCTGGCGCTTCGAGCAGGACAGCCACGCGGCCGTGGACGCCCTGGTCTACATCGAGCCGGCCGAGGATGCGGCCAATCCCGAGTTGCACAGTGGCCTTGGAATCATCCGCTGGGTGCGCCACGTGTCCGAACGCGGGCTGGATATCGGGATTCAGCGCATTCCCGGTCAGGTTGAGGCGCACTACGCGCGTCAGCGTGACGGACGCCGATCCGGTTTTGGTGAGGTCGCGCACCCGGTGATTGTCACGCGTAACAACCAGGGGCAGATCGAACAAGTCATCGTGCCTGCCGACACCTGCCGGGCCGGGGAGACGATCCTGATCAGCGGTATCGAGAAGACGGTCACGCTGGGCCGGGTCACGATGGCGGGCGAGGGATTTTTGGTCATGAACCTGAATTCGGGGGGGGCGGATCCGCACGGGCCTGACGCCAATGAGGATGCTCGGGACCAGGGGGGCGCGGATGGCGACCACTGAGATGTTTGTGCTCCTTTATCTCTCTGGCGAGGTGAACGACGCTGTCCAGCTGGCCAGTGCACTGAGAAATGCCGGCCATCATGCCAATGTGCTCCATGCGCGGGACCTTGACTCGGCCTTTGAACAGGCCCGCAAGCATGATCCGCATGTCACGGTGGTTGAGCTGGGGAACCATTCGGTGGAGATGGTCGAGGCGATGATCTCCGACTCGACCAGCCCCTTTCGGGACCGTACCGTCATCGTCGCCCTGGAATTCTACGAACCGCCCCTGGCCGAGGCCGCCATTCAGGCCGGCGCGCGCGACGTGGTCCTCGCGGACAGTGACCTGCTGTTTCGCCACGCCATTCTTCGCGAAGTGCGGGCGGCGCAGACCGCGCGCACGCTGGACGAGACCCGTCACCTGCTGCGCGGGGCCGAGGGACGTTGCCAGAAGCTGATCGACGGCAGCAGCGAACCGGTTGCCTATGTGCTGGACGGGCTGCATATCTATGCCAACCAGGCCTACCTGGATTTGCTTGAATGCGCCTCGCTGGCGCAGCTTGAGGATGAGCCGCTGCTTGATCACGTGCAGCATGATGAGCTCGACCGCCTCAGGCAGTTTCTCCGGGAAGACGAGGCCTCGGATACCTTCACGCTGATCACGCGGGAGGGCAACCACGTCCAAGCGCAATTGTCCTCGATTCGTGCCAGCTACGAGGGCGAGGAGTGCCTGCAGATCTTCGCCAAGCAGCAAGTGAACCAGGAAGGCCTGGAGCAGCAGATGCAGTTCCTGTCGCAGCGGGACCTGCTGACCGGCTTGTACAACCGCAACTTCTTTTTCGACCGGATCAAGACGCGCCTCGAAGAGCTTCGCGGGGCCGGGGATGACGGCGGCAAGGCGGGCCTGTTCCACGTGGAGGTCGCCAATATCGAGGAAATGCGCAAGCACACCGGCACAACCGGGATCGACAGCTTCCTGACCGACTACGGCAAGGCACTCGAATCGCTGGCCGGCGAGGATGCACTGGTCGCGCGACATGGCGCCTATTCCTTCCTGATCCTGGTTGGCGAGCTGGACAGCGCGGCTGCCGAGGCCCGTGCCAAGGCGCTGTGCAAGCACGCGCAGGATTTCATCTTCGCCACCGACCAGGTCTCCGTGACCATCAGCGTTGGCGTGGGGGTGATCCTCATCGACAACAACTCGCCGGGCGTCATGGAACTGGTCGATCGTCTGGAAAAGGCGACCCAGGAAGCCATGGGCAAGGGGCGAAACCAGTATGCGATCTACCGGCCGGATATCCGGAACGTCTCGCGGACCGAGCAGGAGGAGGAGTGGGCGCGGCGCTTGCGTTCGGCGCTCAAGGACAACCGGTTCTTCATGGTCTACCAGCCGATCATCTCGCTGGGGCAGGATCGCGAGCACAACCGGTTCGAGGTCTTCCTGCGCATGCTCGACGAGGAAGGGCAGGAGCTCAGTCCGGCGAGCTTCATCATGCGGGCCGAGCGCACCGAGCTGATCATTGCCATCGACCGCTGGCTGGTGCTCTCCAGTCTCAAGAAGATCAGTGACGCGATGCGCAAGGGCGAGCTGATGCAGCTGTACATCCGCATCTCGGTCCAGTCGCTGCAGGAGGCCAGCTTTGCCAAGTGGCTGGCCGAGCGCCTGGCCGCGGTGCGCCTGCCCGAGCCGTTGCTGTTCATCCAGGTGCGTACCGAGGATGCAGGCTACCTGATCAAGCAGCTGACCGACCTCGCTTCCTCGGTGGAGGGTCTGGGTTGCGAGCTGGTGCTCGACGGGTTCGGTGATCTGCGTGACGAGCAGGCGCTGCTCGGCTACCTCAAGCCGGGCCTGATCAAGACCTCCCGGGCGCTGATGAACAATTTCGTGAACAACCCGGACAACCAGGAAATGGTCCGCTCGATCCTGGACGTGGGTCATGATCGCGAGATCAAGGTCGTGGTGCCCAATGTCGAGGACGCCGGCACCATGCAGATGCTCTGGACGATGGGCGCCGACTTCGTTCAGGGTGATTTCATCCAGTCGGCCTCGGACAGCGCCGATTTCGACTTCTCAAGCATCTGAGCACTTCATGGTGGCCCTGTGATTCACTTTCCGTTCGACTGCATCGTGATCGAAGCACTGACCTTTCCCTGCATTGTCGGGATTCACCCGGCCGAGCGGCAGATCCCCCAGCCACTGCGTCTTGATCTGTGGATGCACTATCCGGTCGATCGGGCAGCGAGCAGCGAGGCCATCGAGGACACGGTGGACTACCAGGCGGTCAGCGAGCTGGCGATGTCCCATGCCATCGAAGGGCAGTTCCAGCTCGTCGAGACGCTGGTGCAGACCCTGGCTGACCGGATTCTGTCGACCCAGCCCGTTTCCTGGGTATGTATCCGTGCGGTCAAGCCCGAGGCCATCGCGAAGGCGGCCGGGGTCGGGGTCATGATCGAGCGCGGCACGCGCCCCGATTCCCGTGTTTGAGCTGCCCGTTCCTCCAGAGGCCGATCAGGCCGGGAGTCTCGCTCTGGCCGAGCGGTTGATCGCCCGCTGCGCCGATGCCGGCGGGAGCATGTCCTTTGCCGAGTACATGGCCGCAGTGCTCTACGATCCGGATTACGGATACTACGGCGCCGGCCGGGTTGCATTTGGCGCCGGCGGTGATTTCGTGACGGCGCCCGAACGATCAGGCGCGTTTGCCCAGGCCGTGGGGCACGAAGTGGCCGAGGCGTTTGCCCAGGGTCTCACGCCACGGATCGTCGAGTACGGTGCGGGCAGTGGTCGTCTGGCGGCAGATCTCCTGAAAGATCTGGACTTGCGCGGCGTCTTGCCGGATGAGTACCTGATCGTGGAGATCAGCGAACCGCTGCGGGCACGACAGCAGGCTGCACTGGCCCAGTTGCCGGCACGACTGTCCGCCCCGGTCCGCTGGGTTGATGAGGAGCAGGCACTTGCCGGTTCGCCCGCTGGTCTGGTGCTGGCCAACGAACTGCTCGATGCCATGCCGGTGCACCGGCTGGTCTGGTCGGACACCCCGGGAATGTCGGGGTGGCTCGAACAGCGGGTCACCTGGAACGGAACCCGTTTTTCGTGGAAGACGGTGCCTGCCGGGGGGCGCCTGCTCGATGCTGCCGAAAGGATGGTGCGCCGGGCGGCTGTCGTTCCGTTGCCGGGGCAGGTGATCGAGCTCAACCTGCAGATGACCGACTGGCTGGCGCGCCTTGCGCTGGGGGCTTCGGAGTTCGGGGCGGGGTTGGCCGTGATGCTGTTCGATTACGGGGCAACCTCGGCTGAACTGATGCACCCGCAGCGCCGCGACGGCATGTTGCGTTGCCACTACCGGCACCGCGCCCACGATGATCCCTTCGTTTATCCCGGTCTGCAGGACATCACCAGCTGGGTGGATTTCTCGGCCGTGGCCGAGTCCGCCTGGCAGGCCGGCTTTTCCGTGGATGTCTACACCAGTCAGTCCGCCTTCATCATGGCGACCGATGCCCCGGTACGGCTCGAGCGGCAGATGCAATCGTGCACTGACCGCGCCGAACTGGCGCGGCTGGCCCAGGGGTTCAAGGAGCTGGTGTTGCCGACCGAAATGGGCGAGCGATTTCGTGCCATGATGCTCTCGCACGGCCGGCCCATCCACTGGCCATCGGGCGCCGGGCGCAATGAACGCGCCCGGCTGGACTGATTCGCCTGGCAGGTTTCACCAGACCCCCTGCACGGGTCCTTGCGGACAACAACCGGCGAAAACCGTAAGCGTCCGACCAAGACCGCATTCCCCCGGCGCCGATCCGTCTGCATGATCCTCGCCCATCGCCGACGGTGGGCACAACAGGTGTCCACCAACGATCAAGAATTGGCCCCG
Organism: Halothiobacillaceae bacterium; assembly: GCA_046541195.1. Classification (GTDB taxonomy): domain Bacteria; phylum Pseudomonadota; class Gammaproteobacteria; order Halothiobacillales; family Halothiobacillaceae; genus JBKHDT01. The sequence goes on from JBKHDT010000064.1 coordinate 12,804, forward strand.
CGGCGTAGGCCGGATAAGGCGAAGCCGCATCCGGCATGGATTGGCCCTGCAGTGTAGGCCGGATAAGGCGAAGCCGCATCCGGCATTGATGCGGTTGGGGTTGCCCG
>JBKHDT010000065.1:0-12866 GCA_046541195.1 Halothiobacillaceae bacterium
GAAGAACAGGGATGAGTTGGGGCATCGCCCGGGGCGGTCTGCGCGGATTTCTTGGCGGATTGTTGTCCCGATCACATGCGCTCTGGCGATGTGGGCCTGTTTTGGATTCAGAGCTGATCAAGCGCCTCGGCCAGATGCGCCACCGGCATGACTTCAAGCCCCTCGATCGGGCGGGTCGGCGCGTTTGCCTTGGGGATAATGGCCCGGGTAAATCCATGCTTGGCTGCTTCGTGCAGGCGCTCCGGACCGCCGGGCACGGGGCGAATCTCGCCGGCCAGCCCGACCTCGCCAAACACCACCAGGTCATGGGGCAGGGGGCGGTTGCGGAAGCTCGACAGGATCGCCAGCAGGGTGGGCAGGTCCGAGGCGGTTTCGGCCACGCGCACGCCGCCGACGACGTTGAGGAACACATCCTGATCAAACATCGCGATCTGGCCATGCCGGTGCATGACCGCGAGCAGCAGGGCGAGCCGGTTCTGCTCCAGGCCCACCGCGACCCGCCGCGGGTTGCCCAGCGGGCTTTCGGCCACCAGGGCCTGGACCTCGACCAGCAGGGGGCGTGTGCCCTCGCGGGTCACCATGATGACACTGCCGGAGACGGCATCCTGATGCCGTGAGAGAAAAATCGCCGACGGGTTGCTCACCGGCTTGAGGCCCGAGTCGGTCATGGCGAATACGCCCAGCTCGTTGGCTGCCCCAAAGCGGTTCTTGACCGCGCGCACCACCCGGAAACGCGCGCCCGGCTCGCCCTCGAAATACAACACCGTGTCCACCATGTGCTCCAGCACCCGCGGCCCGGCCAGCGCGCCCTCCTTGGTCACGTGGCCCACGATGAATACCGAGATGCCGCGATTCTTGGCCAGGCGCACCAGCCGCGCAGTTGCCTCGCGGACCTGGGAAACCGAGCCGGGCGCGGCGCCGAGATCTTCACTGTGCAAAGTCTGGATCGAGTCGACGACCATCAGTTTCGGTTGCAGCCGGTCACTCGCCGCGATGATCTGCTCGACCGAGGTTTCGCTCATCAGCTTGAGCGCAGCCGCATCCAATCCGAGTCTGCGGGCGCGCAGCGCCACCTGCTGCAGGGATTCCTCCCCAGTGACATACAGTCCGTCCAGCCGGTCTTGCAGCAGGGCGGTGGTTTGTAGCAGCAGGGTCGACTTGCCAATGCCCGGGTCCCCCCCGATCAGGACCACCGAGCCTTCCACCAGGCCGCCACCGAGCACCCGGTCGAGCTCGTCCATGCCGGTCGTGATACGCGCCGTATCCCGGATCTCCACCTCGCCGAGCGGGACGATGCGGGCGGCATCTCCAGCCCAGCCTGACGGTGCGGGGGCGCGGCCGCTCTCGGTGCGTTGCTCCACCAGGCTGTTCCAGGCGCCGCACTCGCCACACCGGCCCGCCCATTTCGGGCTTTGCGCACCACACTCCTGGCAGACGTGGATTGTCCGGCTTCGTGCCATGAATCAGGTCTCCGCCGGCTCGCTCTCCAGGCGGATCAGGGCCTTGTCCACGGCCCGCTTCTTGACCGTGAGTACCTCAAGGCGGACGTTGTCGAGGGTGATCGACGCCCCCACGGTCGGCAGGGTTTCCAGATATTCCATGACCAGGCCGTTGATCGTGCTGACATCCTCGGTCGGCAACTCGATGCCCAGTTCCCGGTTGATCTCGCGGACCGCTGCGGCGCCGGAGACCACGAAACTTCCATCGGTCTGCCGCGTGACCTCCTCGCGACCGGTTTCCGGGCTGGTCGTGAATTCGCCCACGATCTCCTCGAGAATGTCCTCGAGGGTGACCAGCCCGAGCACGTCGCCGTACTCGTCCACGACCAGCCCTGCCCGGCGCTTCAGTCGCTGGAAGTTCAGCAACTGGATGGTGAGCGGTGTCCCCTCGGGGATGAAGTACGGCTCGCGCAGCAACTGCTTGAGCATCTGGGGGGTCAGGGTGCCGTTGACCAGCGGGTCGAACAGCCGCCGCAGGTTGATTGACCCGACCACGTTGTCCAGGTCGCCGTGGAACACCGGCAGGCGACTGAAGGGACTGTGGCGCAGCTTGTCGAGCACGGTGTTCCAGTCCTCGTCGAGGTCGATCCCGTAGGTGTCGGACCGGGGGACCATGATGTCCTCCACCGTCACCTCCTCGAGCTCCAGTACCGACATCAGCATTTCCCTGTGCTGGGTGTCGAGCCGGTGCCCCGATTCGCGGACCACGGTGCGCAGCTCCTCGGCGGACAGCGCGTGGCTGTTGACCTGGTTGGGATCGATGCGCACCAGACGCAGCAGGGCGTTGGCCATCAGGTTGATCAGCCGGATGACGGGCATCAGCGGCCCGATCAGGAACGAATAGATGGTGGCGGCCGGGAAGGCGATGCGCTCGGGATGGAGCGCGGCGGCCGTTTTCGGGGCTACTTCACCGAAGATCAGCACCAGGAAGGTCATGGCGCCGGTGGCGATCGCGATGCCCGAATCGCCGAAAAGCCGCAGGCCGATCACCGTCGCGATTGCCGAGGCAAGGATATTGACGAAATTGTTGCCCAGCAAAATCATCCCGATCAGCCGGTCCGGCCGTTCGAGCAGCCGCTGCGCCCGTGCCGCGCCCGCGTGGCCCTCGCGGGCCAGATGCCGCAAGCGATAGCGGTTCAGCGCCATCAGCCCGGTTTCCGAGCTGGAGAAGAAAGCGGAAAGGACAAGCAGGAAGGCCAGCGCGCCGAACAGCGCAGCCAAGGGTATCTCGCTCAAGGTTGGATTGAATCCGTAAATGGGGTCAGGACGAGAGTGTACGCCCCGATCAGCGAATTCCCAATATCCATTCGAGCACGATCTTGCTGCCGAAGTAGGCGAGCAGCAGCATCCCGAACCCGGCGAGGGTCCAGTGGACCGCCGTCCGGCCCCGCCAGCCCGCCACCTGGCGCCCGATCAGCAGGCCCGCAAAAATCAGCCAGGCCACGATCGACAGGATGGTCTTGTGGACCAAATGTTGGGCGAACAGGTTGTCCAGAAACAACAGCCCCGTCAGCAGGCCGGCGGTGAGCAGCACGAAACCCACCGTGATGAAGGCGAACATGAGATGCTCGACCGACTGCATCGGGGGCAGCAGACGCACGATGCCGCGGGGCTGGTGTGAGTGCAGGGCCTTGTGCTGCCACGCCAGCGTGATCGCCTGAAGCGCGCCCAGAGTCAGCAGGCTGTAGGCCAGCAGGGACAGCAGGATGTGCGCGTCGACGCCGGGATCCGGCGTCCGGACCACCGCTTCACCCTGGGTAAAGAAGCCCAGCGCGGCAGTCAGGGCGGCCAGCGGCAGGACGACGATCCCGAGATTTTCCACCGGATGACGCAGTGCCGAGCCCATGATCAGGATGGCGGTCAGCCACATGATCAGCGACAGGGAATTGAGCACCCGCAGGTCGATACCCGCCGAGCTGTCGCAGTGCAGGCAGTCGTAGAGCAGCAGCCCGTGGGCGATCAGGGCCAGGGCGGCGAGGACCAGGGCCAGCGTCCGCTGCCGGTCGGTGTCTCCGGCTGCCTGACCGCTCCGGACGCGCCGGATGATCAGACCGGTGGCGGCCAGGTAGAGCGCGATGGTCAGCAGGGCAATCAGGGTCATGGGTGACTCGCGAACGTCAGCAGCAACCCGATGCGTCGGCGATGGGCACTGAAGCCGTGCCTCTTGCCGCGCCCGGGTGCGGTTCGGTCATTCGGGCGGGTGGTCATTGGCGCCTTCCCGGCTGGAACTGCCGGCAGACGGGGCCTGGCGTTTGCGCTGGAACAGCCAGATTGCGGCCACGACCATCCAGAACAGGAATACGAAGGTGCCGATCACGTGTCCCCCGAGCACCGTGCCGACCACGATCGAGCCGGTAACCAGGGTAATGATGGAAATTTCCAGCGTTGTGCGTTCGATCTTCATTGTCATTCCGACAGGTGACGGGGACTGCCGGTTCGGCCGGCCGCTGGCCGTCGTGCAGCCCGGTGGACGCCGACCGGGTTTCGGCGCGAGCGTGGCACTCCGGACGAGGGTGCGACGTCGGGAAACTCGTCCCGCTGCATGGGCGATTAAGATACAATGGAACGGCGATCAAGAACAATGGAGCCGCGTGGAATGGCCGAGCACGCTGAAGCCGAAACTCTCACCCTTCGGGAGCAACTGGGTTGCGAAACCGGTCGGGTGAGCTGGCGCGAACTCGAGCGCTTCTTTGCCCGCGGGCTGGTGGTTGACGTCGATCCGGGCTTGAGTCTGCTCGAGGTGGCCGAGGCCATGGCCGAGGATGACCGGGCGCGGTTCGCCGCCTGGATGCGCGATGGTCTGGTCGGGCCGATGGCGGACGAGCGGGCCAGGGCATTGTCCAGCCGCGAGCCGGAACTGTGGGCTGTAGTGGTGGCGCCCTGGGTGCTCGTGCAGGAACGCGTGATTCATTGACATTTGTGGGGTGGGTCGGCTAGTATCCGCGACCCGAATGCTGGTGACGATACGCCGGGCCCCGATTGGGGCTTTTTTGTTTTTGGCGAGGGCGCGTTCGCGGAACCCGTTCCGCGAACCGGCGCGCATTTGATCAGGGGGACGAACGGGGCATGAAACGCATTCCCGAGCAGATCGAGGCGATGCTGGCGCCGGTCGTCGAGGGCCTGGGCTACGAATGGGTGGGCGCGGAGTTTCGCGGCGGTGCCGACGGCATGCTCCGGGTGTTCATCGACCAGCCCGGCAAGGGGATCGGCATCGAGGACTGCGAGCGGGTCAGCCTGGCGATCAGCGGTGTGCTGGACGTCGAGGACCCCTTCCCCGGACAGTACGTGCTCGAGGTTTCGTCGCCGGGACTGGACCGGCCGCTGTTTCGTCCCGAGCACTTTGAGCGGTTTTCGGGCGAGACGGCCCGAGTGCGGCTGTTGCGGCCGATCGAGCGACGCAAGAAATTGCAGGGCGTGATCCGGGCGGTCGACGAGGACGCGGTCACGCTTGAGGTGGATGGCGAGCTGGTGTCCCTGCATTTTGCGGACATCGACAAGGCCAACCTGGTTTTTGACTACCAACAAGGATCGGGCGCCCGCGGGGGTGCTTCGGAGGCGAATACGCAAGATGAGTAAAGAAGTGCTCTACGTCGTCGACGCGGTCTCGAACGAAAAGGGCGTCGAGAAGGGCGTGATTTTCGAGGCCATCGAGGCGGCCCTGGCGTCGGCTGCCCGCAAGCGGCACGGTGGCGATATCGAGGTGCGGGTCGAGATCGACCGGGAAACCGGCGACTATCGCACCTTCCGTCGCTGGCTGGTCGTCGAGGGCGAGACCAGCGAGCATCCGGAGCGGGAGATCATTCTCGAGGCGGCCCGTCTCGACGAGCCCGAGATCGAGCTGGGCGCATACGTCGAGGAGGAGATCGAGTCGGTCGAGTTCGGCCGCATCGCCGCGCAGGCGGCCAAGCAGGTGATCGTGCAGAAAGTGCGCGAGGCCGAGCGCCAGCAGGTGGTGGACGGGTACATCGACCGCAAGGGCACCCTGATCATGGGTACCGTCAAGCGGGTCGATCGCGGCAACGTCACCCTGGATCTGGGCAACAATGTCGAAGCCTTTATCCACCGGGACGACATGATCGGTCGGGAATCGGTCCGCGTGGGCGATCGCCTGCGCGGGTTCCTCAAGGATGTGCGCAGCGAGCCCCGCGGCCCGCAGCTGTTCGTCAGTCGTACCGCGCCCGAGTTTCTCATCGAGCTGTTCAAGCTCGAGGTGCCCGAGATCGGCCAGGGTTTGATCGAGATCCGCGGCGCGGCGCGCGATCCGGGCATGCGTGCCAAGATCGCCGTGCGCTCCCTCGATACCCGGGTGGACCCGGTGGGGACTTGTGTCGGCATGCGCGGCTCGCGGGTGCAGTCGGTGACCAACGAGCTGGTCGGCGAGCGGATCGACATCATCGTCTGGGACGAGAACCCGGCGCAGTTCGTCATCAATGCCATGAGCCCGGCCGAGGTGGTCTCGATCGTCGTGGACGAGGATTCGCACAGCATGGACGTCGCCGTGACCGAGGAAAAGCTCTCCCAGGCCATCGGTCGCGGGGGGCAGAACGTGCGGCTGGCCAGCCAGCTGAGCGGTTGGCACCTGAACGTGATGACCGAAGACGAGGCCATCGAGAAGAGCGAGTCCGAGACGCGTCAGCTGATGGCGCAATTCGTGGAGCAGCTTGATGTCGATGATGACGTGGCCCTGGTGCTCGTCGAGGCGGGCTTCACGTCCATCGAGGAGGTGGCGTACGTGCCGACCAGCGAGCTCCTGGAGGTGGAGGGCTTCGACGAGGAGATCGTCGAGGAGCTGCGCAACCGGGCCCGAGATGCCTTGCTGACCCGCGCCATCGCCAGCGAGGAGGTCGTCGAGGAAGCCGCCGACCTGATGAGCCTGCCGGGCATGACCGTCGCCCTTGCGGCAACACTCAAGGAGGCCGGGATCGCGCACGCCGATGACCTGGCTGAGATGTCGGTCCCCGAGTTGACCGAGTTCGAGGGGGTTGACGAGGCCTTTGCCGGCGCGCTGATCATGGCTGCGCGGGCCCCCTGGTTCGAATCGGAGCCCGCGCCGCAGGCCGAGTGAATACCGGCGCTTTCTGCGCCAGGGTGGCCGCACGGCGGCCGCCACCGATCGTTTCTGAATAGACCACAGGAGACTGCATGTCCGAGGTCACCGTTAAACAACTTGCCAAGGTCGTCGGCACCACGCCGGAAAAGCTGCTCGAGCAGTTGGCCGAAGCCGGAGTGCCGATGGCCTCCGTGGATGCTTCCGTCAGCGACGAGGCCAAGATGACCCTGCTGGCATACCTGCGAAAGAGCCACGGGCGGGGCGACGAGCCGGCCAGCCCCAAGCGGATCACGCTCAAGCGCAAGACCCAGCAGGAAATCAAGGTCGGCGGCGGGGCGGCGCGCGGCAAGACGGTGGCCGTCGAATATCGCAAGAAGCGGACCTACGTGCGGCGCGACGAGCTGGGCCCGGAAGGGGAGGCTGCGCCCACGGATCAGGCGGAAGACAACCTGCCGGCGACGTCCGCCGAGCCGCCGGAGCCGGTCAAGGCGCCCGTCGAAACGGCGGCTGTCGATTCCACGGCGGCTCCGGCCGAGCCGGCCGCGCCCGTCGAGGAGTCGATGGTGCCGGAGCCGGTCGTGTCCGAAGAGGTGCCGGTCGAGGCCGAACCCGAAGCGCAGCCGGAGATCGCTGCCGGCGCGCCGCAGCCTGCAGAGGACGCGGCGGCGGTGGCTGTCGAACCCGAGGCGGCCGGCGATGCCAGGCCGCGCTCGCGTCTGCGGATTGTTGCCATGCCGGAAGAGGCGCCCGGAGTGCCCGTGACCGAAGGCGAGGGCGCTGCCCGTCGCCGGGGCAAGCACAGTGGCAAGGGACGTCACGAGCGCGAGACCCGCTACGGTCGCGAGGAGCTGCGCCTGAACGAGGGTGGGCGCAAGAAAAGCCCGCGGCGCCAGAAAGGACGCCGTCGGGATGCCGCGCCGCAGGGCGGCGGCCGCCACGGCTTCGAGAAGCCGACGGCACCGGTGGTGCGCGAGGTCAAGATTCCCGAGACGATTTCCGTGTCCGATCTGGCGTCCAAGATGGCCGTCAAGGGCGTGGACGTCGTCAAGACGCTCTTCGGCATGGGCGTGATGGCGACCATCAACCAGATGCTCGACCAGGAGACCGCCATCCTGGTGGTCGAGGAAATGGGGCACAAGGCCGAGATCATGTCCGAGAACGCCCTCGAGGAGGAGTTGCTCGGCAGCGTCGAACAGGGCGAGGCGCAGCCGCGGCCGCCGGTGGTGACGGTCATGGGGCACGTGGATCACGGCAAGACCTCCCTGCTTGACTACATCCGTCGGGCCAAGGTGGCGACGGGCGAGGCCGGCGGGATCACCCAGCACGTGGGCGCGTATCACGTCGAGACCGACAAGGGCGTGGTGACCTTCCTCGACACGCCGGGACACGAGGCATTCAGCGCCATGCGTGCCCGCGGGGCCGGGCTGACGGACATCGTCGTCCTGGTCGTGGCGGCTGACGACGGCGTGATGCCGCAGACGCGCGAAGCGATCCAGCATGCGCGCGCCGCGGGCGTCCCGCTGGTGGTGGCGGTCAACAAGATCGACAAGCCCGAGGCGGACCCGGACCGGGTGCGCAACGAGCTGGCCCAGCAGGAAGTGATTCCCGAGGACTGGGGCGGGGATACCCAGTTCGTCCACGTTTCCGCCAAGACCGGCAGCGGCATCGACGAGCTGCTCGACTCGATTCTCCTGCAGGCGGAGGTCCTCGAGCTGCGGGCGCCGGTCGAAGGCCATGCCACCGGCGTGGTCGTCGAGTCGACCCTCGAGAAGGGCCGGGGGCCGGTGGCCACGCTGCTGGTCAAGAGCGGCACGCTGCACAGGGGCGACACGGTGCTTGCCGGCAAGGAGTTTGGGCGTATCCGCGCGATGCTCGACGAGGCGGGCAACCGGATCGACTCGGCCGGTCCCTCGATCCCGGTGGTCGTGCTTGGCCTGTCCGGTACCCCGGATGCCGGCGAGGAGGTCGTGGCGGTCGAAGACGAGCGCAAGGCCCGCGAAATCGCCCTGTTCCGTCAGGGCAAGTATCGGGACACGCGCCTGGCGAACCAGCAGGCGGCCAAGCTCGAGAACCTGTTCTCGCAGATGAAGGATGGTGAGGTCGCCAGTCTGAACATCCTCGTCAAGGCGGACGTGCAGGGCTCCTCGGAGGCAATCCGGGATGCGCTGCTGAAGTTGTCCACCGACGAGGTCAAGGTGGCCATCATCCTCTCGGGGGTCGGGGGCATCACGGAGTCGGACATCAACCTGGCCGCGACGTCCAATGCCGTGGTCATCGGCTTCAATACCCGCGCGGACGCCGCTGCACGGCGTGCGGCCGAGGCGCATGGGGTCGAGATCCGCTACTACAGCATCATCTACGAGATGATCGACGACGTGAAGCAGGCCATGTCTGGGCTGCTCTCGCCGGAGATGCACGAGAAGATCGTGGGGGTTGCCGAGGTTCGCGACGTGTTCCGCTCGCCGAAGTTCGGGGCGGTGGCCGGCTGCATGGTCACCGAGGGGCAGATTCGCCGGGGTCTGCCGATCCGGGTGCTGCGCGACAATGTCGTGATCTACGAGGGCGAGCTCGAGTCGCTGCGTCGATTCAAGGACGACGTGAACGAGGTTCGCTCCGGCTTCGAGTGCGGTATCGGCGTCAAGAATTACAACGACGTCCAGTCCGGCGACCAGATCGAGGTGTTCGAGCGGGTCGAGGTCCAGCGTACGCTCTGATGAGCGTCGACGTCCGCCGGGCCCCTGATGCGGGGCCCCGCATTCCGAGGAGTTGACGAGGCCATGGCCCGAGACTTTCCCCGCGCCCGGCGGGTCGCCGAGCAGATCCAGCGCGAGCTGGCCGAGCTCGTCCGGGACGAGATCAATGACGCCCGCATCGGGCTTCTGACCATCACCGATGTGGAGGTCAGCCGCGACCTGGCCCACGCCAAGGTTTATTTCAGCACGCTGGCCGCCGAGGAGCGCGCCGTGGCCCAGGAGGTGCTCGACGGCGCGGCGGGGTTCCTGCGGGCCGAGATCGGGGCGCGGATGCGCCTGCGGGCGGTGCCGCAGCTGCACTTTCGCTATGACGACTCCATCGAGCGGGGCATGCGCATGGACGCGCTGATCGACTCCGTACGCGCCGAGGACCGGGCGCGCCGCCCGGAAGACGGAGACGAGTGATGGGTCGCCGAGGTCGCCGGGGCCGTCCCGTGGACGGCATCCTGCTTTTCGACAAGCCGGCAGGACTCAGCTCCAACCAGGCACTTCAACGGGTCAAGCGTCTGTATGACGCCAGCAAGGCCGGTCACACCGGCAGTCTTGATCCGCTGGCGACCGGGCTGTTGCCGGTCTGCTTCGGTCAGGCGACCCGCGTCTCCGGCCTGCTGCTTGATGCCGACAAGCATTACCTGGTAACGGCCCGTCTGGGCGTGCGGACCGACAGCGGCGATGCAGAAGGGGCAGTGGTTGCCGAACGTCCCGTTCCCCCGCTTTGCGAGGCGGATCTCGACGCGGCGCTGGATCGCTTTCGAGGCCCGGTCGATCAGATCCCCCCGATGTACTCGGCGCTCAAGGTAAACGGAGAGCGGCTTTACGAGCGTGCCCGGCGTGGCGAGTCGGTCGAGCGCCCGCCGCGACGGGTGACGTTTCACGAGATTCGGCTGCTTGCGCATGCGCCGGATTGCCTGACGCTGCGCGTGCATTGCTCCAAGGGAACCTACATCCGCACGCTGGTGGACGACCTCGGGGAACAGCTTGGTTGCGGCGCGCACGTGATCGCCCTGAGGCGCATCGGGCTAGGCCCCTGGGTGGAGCCGCCGATGCACGATCTGGCGGGACTGGAAGCGCTTGCCGATGCCGCCGGAGTGGACAAGTCTGCACGCATGGCGGCCCTGGATCGTGTTATCCTTCCGCCGGATTCGGCGCTGATCGATCGTCCTGCGGTGACGCTTGATGCCGACAGTGCCTTTCATATTCGCCATGGTCATCCTGTCTTTGTGCCCAAGGCACCGGAGGGTCCGTTCAGATTGTACGGGCCGGACGACCTCTTCCTGGGAATGGGGGAAGTCCTGGATGACGGGCGGGTGGCGCCGCGGAGACTCTTCGCGGCCTTGTAACGGACGGCGGGGCTGACCTGCCGTCCGGTGAACGCATCCGGCCCGGCCCCGCGCAGCGGGTGCTGGGCCGTGATGTCTGATGAAAACCGACAACCCAGGAGCATCGACAACATGTCTCTGAATACTGAAGAAAAGGCCGGAATCGTTGCCGAGTACGGTCGTGGCGAGAACGATACCGGTTCACCGGAGGTGCAGGTGGCCCTGCTGACTGCACGTATCAACCACCTGACCGACCACTTTGCGGCGCACAAGCAGGACAACCACTCTCGTCGGGGTCTGCTGCGGATGGTCAACCAGCGTCGCAAGCTGCTCGACTACCTCAAGGGCAAGGATCTTGGGCGCTACCAGGACCTGATCAAGCGGCTCGGTCTGCGCAAGTGATCGCTTGCGGCAGGGCGGGCCACGGGCCGTCCTGCAACCGGGGCTGCCGGCGCGACTGCTGCGGCATGCCCCGCTCCCCGGCGGGCTGATCGACCCGACGCGCTCCGGCGCAAGGCTTGCCATCGGGCAGGCCCTGCCGGGCGGCAGTCCAGATCGATTGCCGGGGGCCTTATTCTCGGGCGAGGCGGCAACATCGCCTCGCCCGGGCAGGGCGGCATCTGCCGCGCTGCCCGCGAACGGCTGACGTTTGCGCAACGGGCGCGTGTCAGCGGGCGACACCCGGCGGGGGTGCGCCCAGGAGCCGGACCACCGAGGCGGTGGTTCCGTGATCTGGCCAGCGGCGGCGCTGGCGCCAGAAGGGCAGGACAGGCGCCGGCCCGTGCAAGCAACCATCATCTTCCCCCAGGAGTCGACAGTGACGCCCAGCAAGCAAGTGTTTCAATTCGGCGCCCATACGGTCACCCTCGAGACCGGCGAGATTGCACGCCAGGCCACCGGCGCGGTGATGGTGACCATGGGGGAGACTGTGGTGCTTGTCACCGTCGTGGCCCACCGGGAGCCCGAGCCGGGCAAGGATTTCTTTCCCCTCACAGTTGAATATCAGGAAAAGTTCTACGCTGCCGGGCGGATTCCCGGCGGTTTTTTCCGGCGTGAGGGGCGGCCGGCTGAACATGAAACGCTGGTCGCCCGGCTGATCGACCGGCCGGTTCGCCCGCTGTTTCCCGAGGGTTTCTACAATGAGGTCCAGCTCATCGCGCAGGTGCTGTCGCTTGATCCGCAGGTCGGTTCCGACATCCCCGCGATGATTGGCGCGTCCGCCGCGTTGGCGGTGTCGGGCGTGCCATTCGACGGCCCGATCGGCGCGGCCCGGGTCGGCTATGTCAACGGGGCCTACTGCCTGAATCCGGATGCCGATCGCGTGGCCAACGAGTCCAGTCTCGACCTGGTGGTTGCCGGCACGCGCGAGGCCGTCCTGATGGTCGAGTCCGAGGCCGACGAGCTGCCCGAGGAGGTCATGCTCGGGGCGGTGGTGTACGGACACGAGCAGATGCAGGTGGCCATCGACGCGATCGAGGCGCTGGCTGCCGAGGGCGGCCGTCCCCGGTGGGCGTGGCAGGCCCCGGAGCGCAATGACGCGCTGGCCGGCGAGCTGGCCCGGGCCTTCGAGTCCGAAATCACCGAGGCCTACGGCATCGCCGACAAGCAGCGTCGATATGGCCGACTCGGTGAACTGCGTGCCGAAGCGGTCTTGCGGTTTGCCGCGGAAGCCGGCGAAGGTCCGTCCGGCAGCGAGGTTGAGCGGCTTTTTCGCGCCCTTGAGTCGCGGATCGTGCGGGCGCGCGTGCTTGCCGGGGAGCCACGTATTGACGGGCGTGACAATCGAACCGTGCGTCCCATCACTGTGCGCACCGGCGTACTGCCCCGGGTTCACGGCTCGGCATTGTTCACCCGCGGAGAGACTCAGGCGATCGTGGTCGCCACCCTGGGGACGGCCCGGGATGCACAGACGATCGATGCCGTCGCGGGAGAGCGCAAGGATCATTTCCTGTTCCACTACAACTTTCCGCCGTTCTCGGTGGGTGAGACGGGCCGGTTCGGCGCGCCGAAGCGTCGCGAGATCGGCCACGGCAATCTGGCCCGCCGCGGAGTCCAGGCGGTGGTCCCCGACGAGGTGTCCTTCCCCTACACGATCCGGGTGGTTTCAGAGATCACCGAGTCCAACGGCTCCAGTTCGATGGCCTCGGTCTGCGGCGCCAGCCTCGCGCTGATGGATGCGGGCGTCCCGACCCGCGCGCCCGTGGCCGGCATCGCCATGGGGCTGATCAAGGAAGGGGACCGCTTC
>JBKHDT010000066.1:0-12848 GCA_046541195.1 Halothiobacillaceae bacterium
CCACGGGTCGTCAAACCGGCGCGGCGGACGATCAGAGCACAACACCGCGGCGATCTCGCCCGCAGGCCGCGGGCCCCGCTCGGGATCAGCGGCTGCCGGCCCCAGACGCCGGCAGCCTTCAACCCCCGGCGCTTCGGACCATGCAATCCCCAGGCGCGGGTTTTTAGAACGCCTTTTCCACCGGATTGCGGACCGGCAGCGGCGCCTTGCCCAGAATGCCGGACTCACCCTGCAGGCGCCCGATCACCACCGCTCCGGTGGCATCGGAGTAGACATTGACCGAGGTCCGCAGCATGTCCAGCACCCGGTCGACAACCAGCAGCAGCGCCATCGCCTCCAAAGGCAGACCCAGCACGCCCAGAATCAGCACAATGGCAACCAGGGAGGCGGATGGCACCGCCGCCACCCCAATCGACGTGGCCAGCGCCAGCACCACGACCAGTAGCTGGGCGCCCAGCGACAGGTCGACGCCATAAGCCTGGGCAATGAACAGTACCGCCGCGCACTCGTACAGCGCCGTGCCATCCATGTTGATGGTCGCGCCCAGCGGCAGGACGAAACTGCTGGTTTCCTTGGAAACGCCAACCCGTTCGCGCAGCGTCTCCAGGGTAATCGGCAGGGTTGCGGCCGACGAGCTGGTTGAAAACGCCACCAGCACCGCCGGCCAGATTGCGGCGAAAAACCGCACCGGATTGACCCGGGCAACCAGCCAGAGCACCAGGGGCAGGATCACGAACATGTGGATCACCAGACCCAACACGACGGTCAGGAAGAAGTCGATCATCGGCAGCAGCACCTCGATGCCGCTGCGCGTGACCACGGCAGCCACCAGGGCGAACACCCCATAGGGTGCGAACTTCATCACGATGTGCGTGATCTGGACCATGATGTCCTGCAGCCCCTCGAAGAAGTCCCGCACGACCTGCCGCCCCGGCGAACTGATTCGGGTCAGCACGAATCCAAAAAGGATCGAAAAGAAGATCAGGCCCAGCATCTGGTTGTTGGCCGCCGCATCGACCACGTTGGCCGGTATGGCGTCACGAAACACCTGGGTGAAGTCGGTCAGCTCCCGACCTTCGAAACGCGCAGCCACCTCCGCGTCGATCTGCGGCAAGGCAAAGGTTTCCGAAAGCGGTTGGCCGTTCTGCACGCCGGGCTGGATGGCCTGGACCACCAGCAACGCCGTTCCCACGGCCAGCGCAGTCGAGAACAGGTAGTACAGGGCCACGCGAACGGACAGGCGTCCCACGCCGTGCCCGTTGCCAATGCTGGCCACCCCCGAAATGATCGAGGCCACGACCAGCGGAACGATAAGCATCTTCAGGGCATCGAGAAACAGGCCGCCGAAGAAATCGTAGATTCCCAGCAGGGGAAGCCCAAGAAAGGACTCGCCAACAAAGGTCCCCGCCAGCGCGGCAAGGAACAGGGCAATCAGAATCTGCCAGTGCAAGGCCATGGTTCGCGTTCCTCCGATGGGCTGGTATCAGACGTCAGGGAAGGTGATTCACCACCCTGTGCTCCGGTCAGGCATCGCGCACGAGGCGTTGCCTGTGACCGCGCCGCCGGCAGGCCGGCATCCGAAATGCCCCGACACCACCCGGCCGAACATGACCTCGCACCCGCCCCGGCCGCAGGCTTTTTACAGTGCCTCCCCGAACAACCGGGAAACCCCGGGCTTACCCCTCGACGGCCGGCTGGCGGATCACGGCGTCCGGGCGTCCGGACGCAGATCCTTGCGGATCTCGATCTCGGCCATCTCCCTCAGGGCCGCGGCCAGGGCATCGGCTTCACGCAACCCGGTGTCCTGGGCCATCTGCCGGCGCAGCTCGCTGCGCTCGCGGGCCGAGAGTCCTTCTGCCTTGCCATCGCGAACGTCGCTGAGCACGGCCACCGCGAGATCGCCCCCGGTCAGGGAGACCACGTCGGTCAACCGCGCGTCCTGCGCGGGCCGACCCAGGGCAAACGCCCGGCGAATGACGGAATTGGGCAAGGCATCATCCTGGCGACCAACCCAGGTGGCTTCGACACGTTCGACTCCTTCCGGGAGGGCATCCCCGATCGCACCGGACTCAACCTGACTGGCCAGGGATTCGGCAACTTCCGTCATGCGCGTCTCGACCCGTTCATCCTTAAGCAGCCGACGAATCTCGTCTGAGACCGCCTGCAGCGGCAGCGGCTCGGCCGGATGACGCTCGGCCACGCGCAGGACGACAACCCGGCTGGGGCCGACCTCTACAAGATCACTGTTGAGGCCCTCTTCGAGCACTTCGGTCGAGAAGGCAACCTCACGCAACTGGGAGAATTCCGCAATCCCTTCGCCCTCGTCCCGCGAGAACGGCGCGCTGCGTTTCACCTCGATATCCAGCACTTCCGAAGCAGGCAACAGGCTGTCCGGGTTCTCGTAGGCCAGATTGGCAAGCGTCTCGGCAAGATCATGGAACTGCCCCTCGGCCGCCCGGCGACGCACGTCCTCCTCCAGCTGTGCACGCATTTCCTCCAAGCCGGGGATCTCGGGTGCCTCCAGGTCATCGAGCCGGATCAGGTGATACCCGAATTCGCTGCGGACCGGCTCCGAAAGCGCGCCCACTGCATCGAGTTCGAACAATGCCTCCTCGAAGGCGGGAACCATCACGCCCGGTTCGATCGTGCCCAAGCTCCCTCCCTGATCCCGCGAGCCCGGATCTTCCGAGACCTCCCGTGCCACGTCCTCGAAGGACTCTCCCGCCTCGATCCGCGCCAGGGCGTCCCGAATCCGCTGCAGGGCCACGTCCTGTTCGGCCGGGTCGGCATCGCCCGGCACGGTCACGAGAATGTGACTGGCGGAACGAACGGTCTGCTCCTCAAGACGACGGACATGCTCTTCGTATGCCATTTCCAGGCGGGCCTCGTCGATCTCGACGTCTGAGGCAGCCACCTCCGGAGAGAGCTCGATGTACTCGATGACCACCTGCTCAGGACGCACGAACCGATCCGCGTTGGCCTCGTGGTACGCCGCAATTTCGGAGTCGGCGACCGGGGAGACCGACTCGGCAAAATGGGCGCGGTCAAGGCGCAGCAGGCCAATCCTGCGTTCCTGGTCACGCAGGGCGACGAACTGATCCACCTGAGGATCGACGCCGACAGCGGTCTCCAGTATCGCCGTATTGAGCTGCTCGGAGGCGATATCCTGACGAAGCTGCTGCTCGAAGCCGGGCACGCTCATGCCCTGCATCTGGATCATCCGCTCGTACTGCGCCCGATCAAACCGCCCGTCGACCTTGAATGCATCGATGGACTCGATCACCTGGACGAGCACCTCGTCCGGCGCGCGGTATCCCGCCTCGCGGGTGTATTGCGCCATGACCGTCTGGGCTATCAGGCGATCGAGCACCTGTCCACGGATATCCAGCTGCTCAAGCATTTCTGCCGAAGCCGACCCGCCGAGCGCCTGGATGACCTGCTGGCGCTGGGACTCGTAGGCCTGCTCGAACTCACGCGCGCTGACCTCCCGCCCGTCGACGACCGCGACCGGCTCTTCCTTGCCGCCGGCAAAGTACTCGCCGACCCCCCACAGCACGAAGGGGATACTGATCAGGCCCACGATCAGGTAGGCGATCCAACCGCGGATCTTGTCGCGGATATCAAGCAACATGGTCTCTCGTCACTCCTCTGGGGCGCTCCGGTCGACGGCAAGTGAAACCGGGGCCGACGGTCAAAAAAAAAGGAGCCGCTCCGGCTCCCCCTTGCCCTTTATCGGGTACTCAATCAAACAGGAAGGCTTGTTCGGCAATCCACGATCCTGCTGGTATCGGGCACCACTGCATCACTTATAGGGATCGGCAGGGTGCCTGACCAAGGCCGACAGTACGCCGGCCACACATGACGGGATGTCAGCGCGGGCGCGATCAGCTGTTGACCGCGTCCTTGAGTCCCTTGCCTGCCTTGAAGGAGGGCAGCTTGGATGCGGCGATGTTGATGGTTTCGCCGGTACGCGGGTTCCGGCCCGTGCGTGCCTCGCGCTCCCGGACGAGGAAGGTGCCGAAGCCGACCAGGGTCACCTGCTCGCCGTTCTTGAGCGAAGAGCCGACCGCTTCGATGAAGCCGTCCAGGGCCCGCGCCGCATCCGCCTTCGAGATATCGGCAGAAGCCGCCATTGCGTCGATCAGTTCGGATTTGTTCATTCTGTGCAATCCTTGTTGGTAAGGTTTGTAAAACGTATGACCCGGTCGGAGCCACCCCGCCGCCTGTCCGTTATCCATTTCGTGCGGGGCCTGCCGGACCCTGTCCAGCGCCCCAAAGGGGAGCAGGGCGCACCCCGCTTCGCGTTCCGAGTCAGGTTATACAAGCGCCCCCCGGGAGTGTCAACTCCCGACAGGCCCGTGGGCGCCTGCCCGCGCAGCCGCTGTGGCAGCCACACCGAAAGGTGCCGGCTGCATGCCTACACGGCAGCCAAAAAGGGGCGGCCAACAGGCAGCCCCGCCCTCAGGGACTCGGTGCACGAACGATGCCCGCCGCGATCCCTCAGTGGGCCACCGAATCCACTGCCTTGCCTTGGTCATGCTCCGCACGGCCCGAGGGCAGCACGACATCCGCGCCGGCGTCCTCCAGGGGGACCGGCGCACGCACGAGTGCCAGGTCAAGCACTTCGTCGATCCACTTGACCGGCCGGATATCCAGGTTTTCCTTGATCTGCGCGGGAATCTCGGTGAGATCCTTGCGATTGCCCTCGGGGATGATGCACAGCTTGATCCCGCCACGCTGGGCCGCCAGCAGCTTCTCCTTGAGTCCGCCGATGGGCAGCACTTCACCGCGCAGGGTGATCTCGCCGGTCATCGCGACCGTGGAACGAACGGGAATGCCGGTCAGCGCCGAAACCATGGCGGTGCACATCGCGATGCCGGCGCTGGGACCATCCTTGGGGGTCGCACCTTCGGGAACGTGAATGTGCACGTCGCGCTTCTCGTGGAAATCCGGTGCAATCCCGAGCATCGCGGCCCGCGCACGAACCACGGTCTGGGCCGCCTGGATCGACTCCTGCATGACCTCGCCCAGCTTGCCGGTGTACTTGAGGTTTCCCTTGCCGGCCATGACGGCCGCCTCGATGGTCAGGAGGTCTCCACCCACTTCCGTCCAGGCCAGGCCGGTGACCTGCCCGACCTGGTCGGGGTGTTCGACCTTGCCGTAGTCGTATCGCTGGACGCCAAGGTATTTTTCCAGCACCTGCGGGGTGATCCGGACCGATTCCTCGCCACCGCCCCGGCCGTTCTCCAGAAGGATGTCACGAACCACCTTCCGGCAAACCTTCGCCACCTCGCGCTCGAGGTTCCGCACCCCGGCCTCGCGGGTGTAGTGCCGCACGATTTCCTGCAGCGCGTCGGTGCCAAAGGCGATCTCGCCTTCCTTCAGACCGTTGAAGCGCATCTGCTTGGGCACCAGGTAACGGTCGGCGATATTGACCTTCTCGTCTTCGGTGTACCCCGCAATCCGGATCACTTCCATGCGATCGAGCAGCGGCCCGGGAATGTTCATGCTGTTGGCGGTGCAGATGAACATTACCTCCGACAGATCGACGTCCATTTCCATGTAGTGGTCGTTGAAGGTCCGGTTCTGCTCCGGGTCAAGCACCTCAAGCAGGGCGGCGGAGGGGTCACCCCGGAAGTCCGCGGTCATCTTGTCGATCTCGTCAAGAAGAATCAGCGGATTGCGGGTACCCACCTTGCTCATGGTCTGGATGATCCGGCCCGGCAGCGCCCCGACGTAGGTCCGGCGGTGACCGCGAATCTCCGCATCATCACGCACGCCGCCCAGGGCGATGCGACCAAACTTGCGGTTGGTGGCCTTGGCAATCGACTGTCCCAGGGAGGTCTTGCCCACCCCCGGCGGCCCGACCAGACAGAGTATCGGCCCGTGCATCCGGCGCACCCGCTGCTGCACCGCCAGGTACTCGATGATCCGCTCCTTGACCTTCTCCAGCCCGTAGTGATCGGCCTCGAGAATCGCCTCGGCTGCGGGCAGGTCGCGCTTGACCTTGCTGCGCTTTTTCCAGGGTACGCTGAGGATCCAGTCCAGGTAATTGCGTACCACCGTGGCCTCGGCCGACATCGGCGACATCATCCGAAGCTTGTTCAGCTCGCTCCGGGCCTTGTCGTATGCCTCCTTGGGCATGCCGGCCTTCTCGATCTTCTGTTCAAGCTGGTCGAGGTCGCTGCCCCCCTCCTCGATGTCGCCGAGCTCCTTCTGGATGGCCTTCATCTGCTCATTGAGGTAGTACTCGCGCTGCGACTTCTCCATCTGCTGCTTGACGCGGCCACGGATGCGCTTTTCCACCTGCAGGATGTCGACCTCGCCCTCGATCAGCACCATCAGGGCTTCCACCCGCTCCCGGACCACGGCAATCTCCAGAATCCGCTGCTTCTCGTCAATCCGAAGCGACATGTGGGCGGCAATGGTGTCCGCAAGACGAGAAACATCGTCGATGCCGGCCAGCGAGGTCAGCACTTCGGGCGGGGTCTTCTTGTTGAGCTTGACATAGCTCTCGAACTGGCTGAGCAGCGTGCGGGCATGAACTTCCAGCTCGCGCTCCTCGCAGCCCAGGGTCTCGTCCACGTCCAGCACATCGGCCATCATCAGGCCGTTGACCTCGTGCAGTGCGCCGACCGAAACCCGCTTGCCGCCTTCGACCAGTACCTTGATGGTCCCGTCAGGCAGCTTGAGCAGTTGCAGAATCGAGGAAAGGGTCCCGATCTGGTGCAGATCCCCCCCGGCCGGCTCGTCCTTTTCGGAGTCCTTCTGCGCCAGCAGCAGAATCTGCTTGTCCCCCTTGACCGCACTCTCAAGTGCCGCGATCGAGCGTTCGCGCCCGACAAACAGCGGAATGACCATGTGCGGGTAGACCACCACATCGCGCAGCGGCAGGACCGGGACTACCTGCGGCGCGCCCTCGATCACTTCGGAAACCTTGTCTTTAACGGTCATATTGTGCCTCTCGCGTGGGAATGTCGCCGATGCGCGCGGGGCGGCGCCCCACTTGGGGCGTGCCGCGTGATCGCGTCGCCCTGCTGTCGACCTTCATCCCTGAATGGGGGCATCCCGGTACGCTTTCAAGAGCCTGCGCCCCGCAGCACCGGGTGGGAGAATCTACTCCGAGGCCGCCTTGCGGGTCTCCTGCGTTTCGTAGACCCGGTACGGGACCGCCTCTCCGCGGATGACCGAGGCATCGACCACGACCTTGCGGACGTTCTCCTCGGACGGCACCTCGTACATCGTATCAAGCAGCACGTGCTCCACGATGGTCCGCAACCCCCTGGCGCCGGTCTTTCGCTTGATGGCCTGCCGGGCGATCTCGTGCAGCGCGTCCTCGCGAAACTCCAGCTCAACGTCTTCCATCTCGAACAGCCGGCTGTACTGCTTGGCCAGCGCGTTCTTCGGCTCCGTGAGAATCTGGACCAGCGCAGCCTCGTCGAGTTCAGCAAGCGTCGCGATGACCGGCAGACGGCCGATGAATTCCGGGATCAGCCCGTAGCGCACCAGGTCCTCCGCCTCGATCTGCTCGTAAAGCTCGGCCAGTGCCCGGCGATCATCCTTGGACTTGACCTCGGCGGAGAAGCCAATGCCACCCTTCTCGGTGCGCTGACGGATGATCTTGTCGAGCCCGTCGAAGGCACCGCCGCAGATGAACAGGATGTTCGAGGTGTCGACCTGGACGAATTCCTGCTGGGGATGCTTTCGCCCGCCCTGGGGCGGCACGGAGGCCACGGTCCCCTCGATCAGCTTGAGCAACGCCTGCTGAACCCCTTCGCCGGAGACATCCCGGGTGATCGAGGGATTCTCGGCCTTGCGGGTGATCTTGTCGATCTCGTCCAGGTACACGATCCCGTGCTGTGCCTTCTCGACATCGTAATCACAGCGCTGCAACAGCTTCTGGAGGATATTTTCCACGTCCTCGCCGACGTAACCGGCCTCGGTGAGCGTGGTGGCATCGGCAATGGCAAACGGCACATTGAGCAGCCGCGCCAGCGTCTGGGCCAGCAGCGTCTTGCCCGAGCCGGTCGGACCGATCAGCAGGATGTTCGATTTCGAGAGCTCGACATCGGTCTCGGCCGAACTGCCGCGATCGCCAAAAAGATCCAGCCGCTTGTAGTGGTTGTAGACCGCGACCGCCAGCGCCCGCTTGGCCCGCTCCTGACCGATCACGTAGGCA
This sequence comes from Halothiobacillaceae bacterium, assembly GCA_046541195.1. Taxonomy (GTDB): domain Bacteria; phylum Pseudomonadota; class Gammaproteobacteria; order Halothiobacillales; family Halothiobacillaceae; genus JBKHDT01. Next base: position 8,180 of record JBKHDT010000066.1, read on the forward strand.
TCCAGCGCCTCGACCAGTTCACGAGGCGTCGGCAGACTGGCCGGCGCCGGCTCGTCTCCCTCGTTCATTTCCTCGCGCAGGATGTCGTTGCACAGGTCGACGCACTCGTCGCAGATATACACCGACGGGCCCGCAATCAGCTTGCGGACCTCGTCCTGGCTCTTGCCGCAAAAGGAGCAATACAACAGTTTTTCTCGAGACTTGTCGTCTTTTCTGGCCATGGGAACTCGCAATTGAACAACGTGAGGGTCGAACACCCACCCGAGGCACGCAGCCGCCACCAGGGCAGTTCCTGCATTCGCGCAGAGACTCCCGGGGCCACGCACCCGCTGCCAAGATGCCCGGTTTTCCGGTCGGATTCAAGCACGGGGTTTCAGGAAAATGACACCGCAAGAGACACGGCCGCAGCGCGCCTGGCGGGGTCCGGTGTGGATCTGTCGGCGGCGCACCGCACCGGCCACCCGTGCCGGGATGCCGGGGTGCTCAGGCCACGGCACGCTCGCGGAGCACCTTGTCGACCAGTCCGTATTCCGCGGCCTCGTCGGCGGTCAGGAACTTGTCGCGGTCGGTATCCCGCTCGATCACGTCCATCGGCTGGCCAGTGTGGCCGGCAAGCACCTCGTTGAGCCGATGGCGAAGCTTGATGATCTCCTCGGCGTGGATCTTGATGTCCGAAGCCTGCCCCTGGAACCCGCCCAGCGGCTGGTGGATCATCACCCGGGAATTCGGCAGCGAGAAGCGCTTTTCCCGGGCCCCGCCTGCCAGCAGCACTGCCCCCATGGATGCCGCCTGCCCAATGCAGAGTGTGCTGACATCCGGCTTGATGAACTGCATGGTGTCGTAGATCGCCATGCCCGCGGTGACCACGCCACCCGGGGAGTTGATGTACAGGTGAATGTCCTTGTCCGGGTTCTCGGACTCCAGAAACAGCAGCTGCGCCACCACCAGGTTGGCCATGTGGTCCTCGATCGGCCCGACCACGAAGATCACCCGCTCCTTGAGCAGGCGGCTGTAAATGTCATACGCCCGCTCACCGCGCGCGCTCTGCTCGATCACCATCGGCACCAGGCCCGCGGCCTGCTCCGGGGTCAATTCTCTATGCACAGCTGACTCCTGAATCATCGCTACTCTCCACCGGGGACGCTGGTCTGTTTGCGACCGACAGCCCCCGAAACGCACCCCGTGGCGCCGCAGGACCGTGCGGCAAGTTCCTGACCGGCGGGCCCTTGCCGCCCGAACGCGACCGCTACCGACATCAAGCCTCCGCGGCGGGCTCCGGTTCCGGGTTCATGACCTGCTTGAAGGTCATCGGCTTGTCGCTGACCTTCGCCTGCTCGAGCACGTGGTCGACCACCTGATCCTCGATCACCACGGTACGGGCATTCATCATGAGTTCCTGGTTTTCGCGATAGTGGCGCTTGACCTGCTCAGGCTCGTCATAGGCCGCGGCGACGTCGTCGATGAATGCTTCCAGGCGCTGCGGGTCAACCTCGATATTGCGCGACTTGACCAGCTCGGCCACGATCAGCCCAAGGCGCACGCGACGCTCGGCCTCTTCGCGGAACAGCGAGGGGTCCAGCTGCTCGGGATCACCCTGCCCGCCGGTCTGGCGCTCGACGAAGCTGTCCCGCACGCGACGCGCTTCCTCGTCGACGAGCGCGTTCGGCACATCCAGCTCGGTCACCTCGGCGAGTGCCTCGAGCACCCGGCTCTTGAGCTGACGGCGCACTGCCTGGCGCAGTTCACGCTCCATGTTCGCGCGCACGTCCGAGCGCAGCGCCTCGATGCTCTCGGCACCGAAGGCCTCTGCGAAGGCTTCGTCCAGCTCGGCCGGGACCTTCTCCTCGATGGCGGTGGCCGTTACGGTGAACACCGCCGTCTTGCCGCGCAGATGTTCGGCATGATAGCCCTCCGGAAAGGTGACCTCGATCTCGGCCGGCTCGTCCTTCTTGAGACCCTCAAGCCCCTTGTCGAAGTCTTCCAGCATCCGGCCCTCGCCGATGACCACCTGCATGCCCTGGCCGGAGCCCCCCTCGAACAGCTCGCCGTCGATCCGGCCTTCGAAGTCGATGGTCACCCGCTCACCCTTGCGAGCCTTGTGCCGCACGGCCTTCCACTCGCCGCGCTGCTGACGCAGGTTATCGAGCATCGCGTCGATGTCCTCGTCGGTGACCTCGGCAACCGGACGCTCGATCGAGACGCCGCTGAGGTCCCCAATCTCGAACTCCGGATAGACTTCCACCGCTGCGACGAAGCTGAGGTTCTCGCCCGGGTTGTCATTGACCGACTCAATCACCGGACGGCCCGCCGGATTCAGGGATTCGGCGTTGATCGCTTCGCCGTAGGAACGGCCCAGCACCTCGCCGACCACCTCTTCGCGAACCTGGTCGTGGTAGCGACGACGCACCACGCTGAAGGGCGCCTTGCCCGGCCGGAAGCCGTCCATGCGGACGCGCCGGCTCATGTCCTTGAGCCGACGCTCCACCTCCTCATCGACCCGGGACGCCGGAATCTCGATGGACAAACGACGCAACAAGCCTTCGGCTGCTTCCACATTCACCTGCATGGGATCAAAACCTCGTCAAGAAAAATCATCGGCGGATGGGGACGTCGCCGGGCCGCTGCGACCGACTCCCGCCCGGTGACAAAAACCGGGGCACCCGGCCTTGAACCGGGTGCCCGCCATCCTCGTGTTCTGGTGCGAAAGGAGAGACTCGAACTCTCACGCCTTTCGGCGCTGGAACCTAAATCCAGTGCGTCTACCAATTCCGCCACTTTCGCGCAAAGTCAAAATCAGGCGCGAAATTATACAGTCAAACCCTCCGGACGGAAAATCCGGCGAATCAGAACGGCATGCCCGGCATCTGGCCCTTGAGCTTCTTCATCATCTTGCCCATGCCGCCGCCCGAGAACTTTTTCATGATGTCCTTCATGTCCCGGTGCTGCTTGAGCAACCGGTTGACATCCTGGACCTGCATGCCCGAGCCGGCGGCAATCCGGCGCTTGCGCGACCCCTTGATGATCTCGGGCTTCCGGCGCTCCTCCGGGGTCATGGAGTTGATGATCGCCACCAGCCGCCGAATGTCCCGGTCACTGGCCTGCGACCTGACCTGCTCGGACACCTTGCCCATCCCGGGCAGCTTGTCGATCAGGCTGCCGACGCCACCCATCCCGAGCATCTGCTCGAACTGGTCGCGCATGTCCTCAAGGGTAAAGCTCTTTCCGGACTTGACCTTCTCGGCCAGCGCCTGGGCCTTGTCCTGGTCGACACCGCGCTGCGCCGCTTCCACCAGCGACACCACATCGCCCATGTCGAGGATGCGCGAGGCGACCCGCTGCGGGTGGAAGGGCTCGAGTGCATGGAGTTTCTCGCCACTGCCCAGAAACTTGATCGGCTTGCCGGTGACCTGACGCACCGACAGCGCGGCACCCCCCCGGGCGTCCCCGTCGGTCTTGGTCAGAACCACCCCGGTCAGGGGCAGGGCCTCGTGAAAGGCCTTGGCGGTGTTGGCCGCGTCCTGGCCGGTCATGCTGTCGACGACAAACAGCGTCTCCACGGGCTGGACTGCGTCGTGGATTTGCCGTGCCTCGGTCATCATCTCCTCGTCGACATGCATCCGCCCCGCCGTGTCGACGAGGAGCACGTCATGATGACGCCTGCGCGCCTCGGCCAGTGCCGCCTGGGCGATGGTCACCGGCTCCTGTTCACTGGTGGAGGGGAAGAAGTCTGCACCAACCTGACCGGCCACCGTCTCGAGCTGGCGAATTGCGGCCGGACGGTAGACATCCGCACTGACAACCAGGACCTTCTTCTTTTCGCGCTCGATCAGGTAGCGGGCAAGCTTGCCCACCGTGGTGGTCTTGCCCGCCCCCTGCAAACCCGCCACCAGCACGACCGCCGGCGGCTGCACCGAAAGGTCAAGCCCCTCGTTGTGCTCACCCATGAGGGTGACCAGCTCATCGTGGACAATCTTGACCAGGACCTGACCGGGCGAAAGGCTCTTGAGCACTTCGGCGCCCAGCGCCCGCTCGCGGACCCGCGCGATGAAGTCGCGCGCCACCGGCAGGGCCACGTCGGCCTCCAGCAAGGCCATGCGCACCTCGCGGAGCGAATCCTTGATGTTGTCCTCGGTCAGGCGCCCCTGACCGCGGAGGTTATCGAGAACGGTGGAAAGTCGGCGGGACAGGTTGTCGAACATGCAGCGTCACTCCCGGTTGCGCACACCGGCCGAGCCGGCCGGCGGTTCCAGAATGCATCGAGCCGGGAATGATAACAGCTTCGCCCCCTGTCGCCCGACCGGCAGGCAGGCGCTCACCCGCGCGAAGCCTTCTTGCGCTCGTTCTCGGTCAGGAACTTCTTGCGGATGCGAATGGACTTGGGCGTCACCTCGACCAGCTCGTCATCGTCGATGAACTCCAGCGCCTGCTCGAGGGTGTAGGTGATCTTCGGCGTCAGCGTCAGCGCCTCGTCGGTGCCCGAGGCCCGCATGTTGGTGAGCTTCTTGCCCTTGAGCGGGTTGACGGTCAGGTCGTTGTCGCGGCTGTGGATGCCGATCACCTGGCCCTCGTAGACTTCCTCGCCGTGACCGACCATCAGCCGACCGCGATCCTGCAGGTTGTACAGCGCGTAGGCCAGCGCCTTGCCGGTTTCGCCGGAGATGATCACGCC